>NZ_LZDE01000308.1 GCF_002009015.1 Microbulbifer mangrovi
ACCGGTGCCCTCACCATCGTCGATGGCGACAACCTGGCGCTGGTTGGTGATGTCAGTGTGGCGAGTGCGGACCTGGCCCTGCGTGGTGAGGCAACACAGGCGGACGCCAGCCAGCTGGTGAGCGCCGGGGATATCGCGGCTTCTGTAGCCAGCTGGAATGCCGGTGACGAAAGCCTGGTGCGCAGTGGTGGCAGCCTCACACTGGAGAGCGCTGGTGATATTTCCCTGTATACCCTGGATCTGGCCGAAGCGCTTTTCCTGCTGAGTAGTAGTGGCGCCATTTCGCTACGGGACAACGTAACGGCGGGTGCAAACGTGCAACTGGATGCGGAGGGTGCCGTGTCACTGGCCGCGCTACGCACCCTGCATGCCGGTGGTGATTTCACGCTCGATGGACAGCGCTTTGACATGGGCGATGAAGCGCTGCTGGAGGTGCTGGGCAATACCATTATTCGCACGCGTGATGGCCAGGTACTGCACACCCTGGATCTCGCCGGTAATGCCGACATCACGAGCGGTGGTGATTGGACGCTGAACAGCGATCTGTCGTTGACTGGCGACCTCACGCTCGCCGTCGCTGGCGACGTGGCACTGCTCAGCGATGTGAGTATTGGCGGCAACAGTGCGATTACCGCGGATGGCTCCCTGCTGCTGCAGGAAGGTCGACAGCTGGATAATGCCGGCGACTTCTCCGCGCAGGTGGCCAGCTGGCAGATGGAAACTGGCAGCCTGCTTCAGGTTGGCGGCACTACCGATATCGATAGCGCCGGCGATATTGTGCTGGCCCAGTTTATCGGTGGTGGTGACACCGGCCTGGTTAGCGACGGCGCGATTCAGTTCGAAGAGCGTGCTGAAGTTTTTGCCAACCTGAACGTGGATGCCGCATCGGCACTGGCCCAGTCGCAGGGACAGCGCATTGTGGTTCACGGTGACTTTACTGCACGCGCAGCCAGCTGGCAGATGGACAGCGATGCGCGTATTCAGATTGTCGGCAGTGGCAGCGTGGATCTGGATGGCGATGCGGAACTGCAACTGCTGAACCTGGGCGGCGACCTTGCGCTGCAAAGTGGCGGTGATGTCGCACTGCAACGCAATATCTACACCGGCGGTGCGCTGACCCTGGATGCGGCGGGAGATGTCAGTCAGGCCGCGTCCACGCTGCTAAAAATAGGCGGCGCGGTCGACATTGATACCAATCGCTGGAGCATGGGCGCGGACAGCCGCCTGGACGCGCAGGGGGCCGTTCGGGTCTACAGCACCGAAGATATGTTGTTGTCCGCACTCAGCAGTAGCTGGAGCGGGGATTATGCCTTTGATCTCCAGACCCAAGGCAGTATTGCCGGACGCGATGACGCCGAGTTGCACCTGCAGGGAATTGCCGGCGGACGCAGCTATCTCAGCGCGGCCACCGGTATTGGCAATGCGTTGGTGATGGACCTGCCGTGGATATCTGCAGTCAGTGACGAAGGCGATATCAACCTGATCCTGCTGAACGATGCCCACGCTGAGCTGTTGTCCGCGGAAAATGGCGAAGTGCAGATCCGTGCTTTTGGTGATGTGGATATTGAAGAGCTGATCGGCACACCGCACCTGTGGATTGATGGCTTCCTGCTCGCCAACCGCCTGACTGTGCCGCAGGGCACTTTTATCGGTGGAGAAGGTGTTCAGCTCAATCAGGTCAACCTCACCACTTCCGGTCCGCTGGAAGTGCGCGGTCCCAGTATTGAGATCAATGTCGATAGCCTGGGCAGCGAGGAAACCTTCCTGACCCTGACCGGGATAGATGGCGCAGCGGCCCAGTGGGTGGGGGTCAATGTGGATAACACGGACCGCCTCACCATAGACCGCCTGTTTACCGACTACGGTGCCATCGCCACCAGTGGCGATCTCCGCCTGGATAGCGCAGAAGTCTTTTCCGCACTGGATCTGGAAAGTGGCGAACTGACACTTGCCCTGGACAATGTTGACCTTTCACCCCAGGGCGTCAGCGGCCAGCTGGTAACCCCCTACGGGGAGTTCTGGCTGGATACCCAGGGCAACCTGTTGATGACCAATGCGCAGGTCACCCGCTATCGGGATCCCGTGGTGCTCACTTATCAGGGGAAAGAAGGGGAGTATGTTGAGGGTGAGCTCGGCTTCTCTCGTCTATCTATCGAATACCAGCTGGAGAACTCGATTCAGGGGGAAAAGGCCTCTGGCCGCAACCTGTGGAAACTCTGGTACAACCGGCCGCTGGACTACATGAACAGCGATGATGGCGATTGGCAGCCCGTGGAGTGGCTGGATCCCTACGAGTATGGCGAGCTCGACTCGGACGAAGAAGAAGCAGACTACGCAGAAGTTTCCTCTGGCGAAGACCTCGCTTACCGGGACTGATCCCGGCTGACGAGTAGACACTTCCGGCCTGGTGGCCGGCAGCGATCAATAAATGATAAAGCCGGCGGGATACTGCCGATCGAGATGGTGAACAGAGTGGCAAAAAGAGTGACAAATTTTGAAGTACCGGCACTGGCGCTACTACTGGCAGCGGGGAGCTGGAGCACAGGTTCCCTCGCGCAGGATGTGTCCGCGATCGACCATATCCGGGGCGCCGACGCGGGCGCCCGGGAGACGGAAATACGGCGGCGGGAAGAGCGCCTGCGAGAGCGCAAGACCTCCGAAGCACTGCCTTCGCTGGAAGAGATACAGGTGGTTGGCGATCCGAGTGCCAGTGAAGGCCCCGAGTTCGAGCTGCGCAGTGTGCGTTTCACGTCCTCGGAGTTGCTCTCCGAGCAGCAGTTGCGGGATATCGCCACTCCTTTCCTTGGCCAGCAAGTGAATCACGCGCGGCTGATGGAGATGATCGAGGTGATTAATCGCACCTATCGTGAACAGGGGGTCTACACCGCGGTGGCGGTGCTGCCACAGCAGGAAATCAAAGACGGCGTGGTCGTGGTGCGCCTGATTGAAGGTAAGCTCGGTGAGATCCGTTTCGAAGGCAACGAATACACCTCTGAGGCCTTCCTGGCGCGCTGGATGACGGATCACCAGGGGCTGGAAACCGTCGACATGCCCCGCCTGCAAGCGGATATCCTCGAGTTTAACCGGGTGCATGACGAACGTATCCGCGCGGAGCTGCGCCGCGGGGAGTCCTTCGGGTTGACGGATATTGTGGTCACCGTAGAGGAGCCTGAACGGGGTTACTTCCAGGCCTTTACCGATAATTACGGCTACGAAAGCTCCGGCCGCGAGGAGCTGGGTTTTATGTATCGCCGCCAGCACCTGCTCAGCGATGGCGACCGCTCTATTGCCTATCTCTCCGGCAGTGAGGGTGCACAGTCCCTAAGCCTCAGTTACAACCGTCCGCTGGGGGGATCTCGCTGGCGGGTGGGTGGCAGTGGCTCGGTGACGCGCACAGACCTGACCGAAGGTGACTTCGCCACCAGTGAAGTTGCGGGTGACTCCTATCGCGTGGGGCTGGAATCTTCTTGGCTCGCCTGGTCCGGTGAGAGGCTGTGGCTAAACCTGCTCGGTGCAGCGGGCTACACGCGCTCGACAACCGAGATCGCGGGCGTGGTCTTCAGTGACGATGCGATCACCCAGGGGCAAGCCGGGGTTAGCCTGAACTGGGTTGGGCGCCAGTGGCAGGTCAGCGGTCGGCAGATGATCTCCTACACCGATTTTGACGATAAGTCGGACGTTGGTGGTGCGCGACAGGCTACCAGTGAAACGCTGTATAACGGTGGGCTGACCGGCTATTACCGCTATCGCGACAGCGGTTTCTATGGCCTGCTGCTTTCGGAATGGCAGTACAGTGGCGGCCAGCAGTTACCGGGTTCTCTGTCCTTTGCGCTGGGTGGCCCCACCAGTATCCGCGGTTACCTCCCGAGCGCAGTCAGTGGCGATCGGGGCTGGTACGGCCAGGCGGAAATTCACTATGACGGCTGGCGGTTGTGGAATGTGGCGGTAGAGCCTTACCTGTTCTTTGACTACGGTGAGGCAACGTCACTGGACCCCTCGAGTGAAGGGAGTGGGAACCTGCGGACACCGCTGTCGTCTGCGGGCATTGGATTGGGCCTTGCCGGCGCGCGATGGGGAGCTACCCTGTCGGTGGCTGAAGCTGGCAAACTGGTCACCCCGAATCAGGACGAACACGCGTTTTACGCGCGTCTGAACTTCCGCTATTGACGCCCTGGTTCAATCCTTCTTCCAATAAGGGAACCCCGGGTAGCGGTTACCCGGGGTTTGCCACCTTTGATTTGTCGATCAATACCAGTCGCGACTCAGGTCGCAGTGGCGGCATCCCGACAGCAAACGATCGAATTCCCGTCCATCCATGGCAACCAGTGTTTCGTGGTCCCCGGATTCGAGGTAAACCGTATCCCGGCGGCCGAGGCTACTATCTACCAGCGTTGTGATCCCGTATGCCGGTCCCAGTGGGGGCAGGGCACCGAGCTCACAGTCGGGGAATGTGCTGCCGAACTCTTCCTCTCGCACCATTTCCAGGTGGTTGCGTCCGGTTTCGTCGTAGACCGCACGCATATCCAGACTGGCGCTGGCGGGAATGATGACCATCACCATGCCGCGCTCGTCGCGCAGCAGAATGGCCTTCGCCACGCGATCTTCACGGACGTCGGCCTTGTGTGCCGTTTCGCAGCTGGTGGCGCTGTGGGCGTGGGGGATGACTCGGTATGCGGCCGAGTGATCGTTCAGGTATTGACTGACTGTGGAGGCCATAGTCATGTCGCGTCCTCCTCTGTTTCGCACCGCGAGTGCTTTACTTGAGTGTAGTTTCACGCCTCGCGAGCGCGCAGGTTCCGGGCCATTTTCCAAGAGTAGATAGCGGTTGACAGGACAATTTTTGGCCCGTAGACTTCGCGCTCCTTTTCGCCCGCCCTCGGGGCTGCGTAAGAGGACGTTCTTTAGATTTACAACTGGAGTTTGATTCCATGCAGGGTCAACGCATCCGAATTCGCCTGAAGGCTTTCGACCACAAACTGATCGACACGTCTACTCAGGAGATCGTCGAGACGGCCAAGCGCACTGGCGCTCAGGTACGCGGTCCCATTCCGCTGCCGACTCGTAAAGAGAAGTACACCGTGCTGATCTCTCCGCACGTCAACAAAGACGCGCGCGACCAGTACGAAATCCGTACTCACAAGCGTTTGCTGGACATTGTTGAGCCCACCGAGAAAACCGTTGACGCGCTGATGAAGCTCGATCTGGCGGCCGGTGTTGAGGTTCAGATTAGTCTCGGCTAACACTTCAAATTAACTACCGAATCCCGAACGAAAAAGGTTCGGGTAGTGTAACGCTCTGAAATTGGGCGGCCGCAGTGGGTTAAAGCCCCGTGCACTGAGAGGTTGAAAAGATGACTATAGGTATTGTCGGCCGCAAGAGCGGCATGACTCGCATCTTCACTGAAGATGGCGCGTCTATCCCGGTAACTGTTATCGAGGTAGCTCCGAATCGCGTCACTCAGGTGAAAACTCAGGAAACTGACGGCTACTCCGCAGTACAGGTAACTGTGGGTGCTCGTAAGGCTTCCCGTGTCTCCAAGCCCCAAGCGGGCCACTTCGCCAAAGCCAACACAGAGGCTGGCTCTGCTCTTTTCGAACTGCGTACTGACGGTTCTGAAGAGTCCTTCGAAATCGGTTCTGAAATCACTGTTGCTAGCTTCGAAGCTGGTCAGAAGATTGACGTAACCGGCACTTCCAAAGGTAAAGGTTTCCAGGGCGGTATTAAGCGCTGGAACTTCCGTATGCAAGACGCTACCCACGGTAACTCCCTGTCTCACCGCGCCCCCGGTTCTATCGGTCAGTGCCAGACTCCTGGTCGTGTGTGGAAAGGCAAGAAGATGGCCGGTCACATGGGTGCTGAGCGTGTAACTACGCAAAACCTGGAAGTGGTTCGTGTGGATGCCGAGCGCAACCTGCTGCTGGTTAAAGGCGCTGTTCCCGGAGCTCCGGGTGGCAACGTGATCGTTCGTCCGGCTGTGAAAGCCTAAGTCTGAGGGTAATTAGATATGGAACTGAATATCGCTGCTCCCGAAGGCGCCAAAGGCACTGTAGCTGTCTCTGAAGTGGCTTTCGGTCGTGAATTCAACCAGGACCTGGTACACCAGGCCGTCGTCGCCTACATGGCTGGCGCGCGCCAGGGCACCAAGGCCCAGAAAAACCGTTCTGCGGTTTCCGGTGGCGGCAAGAAGCCTTGGCGCCAGAAAGGTACTGGCCGCGCTCGCGCCGGTACTATCCGCAGCCCGCTGTGGCGCTCCGGTGGCGTAACTTTCGCTGCTGAGCCGCGTGATCACAGCGTCAAGCTGAACAAGAAAATGTACCGCGCTGCACTGCGCTGCATTCTCTCTGAGCTGGCTCGTCAGGAGCGTCTGGTTGTTGTTGAGTCTTTCGACGTGGAAGCGCCGAAAACCAAGCAGCTGGTAACCAAGCTTGCCCAGTTCGATCTGTCCGAAGCGCTGATCGTGACCGAAGAGGTTAATGAAAACCTCTACCTGGCCGCGCGCAACCTGCACAAGATCGATGTTCGCGACGTACAGGGTATCGATCCGGTAAGCCTGATTCGCTTTGACAAGGTCGTGGTTACCGTTTCTGCACTGAAGAAAATTGATGAGGTGCTGGGATGAACCAAGAGCGAATCTACAAAGTACTGCTGGGTCCGGTAATTTCTGAGAAAGCTGCTGTGCTGGCGGACGCCGCCAACCAGGTAGTCTTCAAGGTTACCACCGACGCTTCCAAAGCCGAGATCAAGGCAGCGGTAGAGAAGCTGTTTAACGTTTCTGTTGAGCAGGTTCGCACCGTGAACGTAAAAGGCAAAACCAAACGTACTCGCTACGGCATGGGCCAGCGTAACGACTGGAAAAAAGCCTACGTTCGCCTGGCTGAAGGCAGCGACATCAACTTTGAAGCTGCTGAGTAAAGGGGAAAGTTACAATGGCAATTGTAAAGACAAAACCGACCTCTGCCGGCCGTCGCCACCTGGTCAAGGTTGTTAATTCTGACCTGCACAAGGGTGCGCCTTACGCGCCGCTGCTGGAGAAGAAGTCCAAGTCCGGTGGTCGTAACAACAACGGTCGCATCACTACCCGTCATATCGGTGGTGGTCACAAGCATCACTACCGCGTAGTGGATTTCAAGCGCAACAAAGATGGCATTCCTGCCACTGTTGAGCGCCTGGAATACGATCCCAACCGTAGCGCGCATATCGCTCTGGTTTGCTACGCCGACGGTGAGCGCCGTTACATTCTTGCACCGAAGCACTTGAAGGCCGGTGACAAGGTCCAGTCCGGCGACGCTGCGCCGATCAAAGTGGGTAACACTTTGCCGCTGCGCAACATTCCGGTTGGTTCCGTGATTCACGCCATCGAGCTGAAGCCTGGTAAAGGTGCTCAGCTGGCCCGCTCTGCCGGTGCCTCTGTACAGCTGGTTGCCCGTGAAGGTCAGTACGCGACTATCCGTCTGCGTTCTGGCGAAATGCGTCGGGTTCTGTCCGAGTGCCGCGCCACCCTGGGTGAAGTGAGCAACTCCGAGCACAGCCTGCGCAAGCTGGGTAAAGCAGGTGCCAAACGCTGGCGCGGTGTTCGTCCTACCGTTCGCGGTGTGGCGATGAACCCGGTAGACCACCCGCACGGTGGTGGTGAAGGTCGTACCTCTGGTGGTCGTCACCCTGTGACGCCTTGGGGTGTTCCGACCAAGGGTAAGAAAACGCGTAAGAACAAGCGCACCGACAACATGATTGTACGTCGTCGCGGCAAATAAGCCGCGCGATGTCTGAGCTGCTAGAGAGGAATCGACAGTGCCACGCTCATTAAAGAAAGGTCCCTTTATTGATCTGCATTTGATCAAGAAGGTGGAGGCGGCGATTGAGAAAAATGATCGTCGACCGATTAAAACCTGGTCCCGCCGTTCCATGGTTATGCCGGAAATGGTGGGCCTGACGATTGCCGTTCATAACGGTCGTCAACACGTGCCCGTTCTGATCAACGAAGAAATGGTTGGTCACAAGCTGGGCGAATTCGCGGCTACCCGCACTTACCGTGGCCACGCTGCGGATAAGAAAGCGAAGAAGCGCTAAGCCGAGGTTATAGAGATGGAAGTACAAGCAAAATTACGCGGTGCTCGTCTGTCGGCACAAAAGGCGCGTCTGGTAGCTGATCAGATTCGCGGCAAAGGTGTCGAGGAAGCCCTGGATATCCTGGCTTTTAGCCACAAGAAGGGTGCTGCGATCGTCAAGAAGGTTCTGGAATCTGCTATCGCTAACGCCGAGCACAACGACGGTGCCGACGTTGATGAACTGAAGGTTTCCACAATTTTCGTGGATGAGGGTATGACCATGAAGCGCATTAAGCCGCGTGCGAAAGGTCGTGCTGATCGTATTCTGAAGCGTACTTGTCACATTACTGTGAAAGTAGCCGAGAAATAAGAGAGCAGGCGAGAAAACCATGGGACAAAAAGTACATCCTACCGGCATTCGTCTGGGTATCGTTAAAAAGCATACCTCCGTATGGTATGCCGGCAGTGACGAGTACGCAGACAAGCTGTACACGGATCTGAAAGTTCGCGAATACATTCGCAAGAAACTGGCCCACGCTTCCGTGAGCCGTATCGAGATCGAACGTCCGGCCAATACCGCTCGTGTGACTATTCACACTGCGCGTCCGGGCATCGTGATCGGTAAAAAAGGTGAAGACGTAGAGCGTCTGCGCAACGAGCTGACTTCCCAGATGGGTGTGCCCGTGCACATCGACATCGAAGAAGTTCGCAAGCCTGATCTGGATGCCACTCTGGTAGCCCAGAACGTTGCTCAGCAGCTGGAGCGTCGCGTTATGTTCCGTCGCGCTATGAAGCGTGCCGTACAGAACGCAATGCGCCAGGGCGCTGAAGGTATCAAGATTCAGGTGGGCGGTCGTCTCGGCGGTGCTGAGATTGCGCGTACTGAATGGTACCGTGAAGGCCGTGTGCCGCTGCACACTCTGCGTGCCAACATCGACTACGGCACTTATGAAGCCAGTACTACCTACGGCATCATTGGTGTGAAAGTTTGGATCTTCAAAGGCGAAGTCATCGGTGACGAAATCCCCGAAGAAAAGCCAGCGAAGACTCGCAAAAAAGCTGCTAAATAAGGGGTGCGCAGATGCTACAACCGAAGCGTACAAAATTCCGCAAGGTACAGAAGGGTCGCAACCGCGGTCTTTCCCAGCGCGGCTCTAAAGTGAGCTTTGGCGAGTTCGGCCTTAAGGCCATCGGTCGTGGACGCATTACTGCGCGTCAGATCGAAGCGGCTCGTCGCGCAATGACCCGTCACGTTAAACGTGGCGGTAAGATCTGGATTCGTGTGTTTCCGGACAAGCCCATTTCCAGTAAGCCCCTCGAAGTTCGTATGGGTAAAGGTAAGGGTAACGTAGAATACTGGGTAGCTCAGATTCAGCCGGGTAAAGTCCTCTATGAAATGGAAGGCGTATCCGAAGAACTGGCTCGCGAAGCATTTGAGCTCGCGGCAGCCAAGCTGCCTGTAAAGACAACTTTCGTTAAGCGTTCGGTGATGTAATGAAGACTGCAGATCTACGCTCAAAGTCTGTTGAAGAACTGAACCAGGAACTCCTGAGCCAGCTTGAAGCACAGTTCAAGCTGCGTATGCAGAAGTCCACCGGTCAGCTGACTCAGACCCATCTGCTCAAGCAGACTCGTCGCGACATTGCTCGCATTAAGACTGTGTTGACCGAGAAAGCAGGTAATTAATCATGGCTGAAGCAAAACTGAAGCGTACTCTGACCGGCAAGGTTGTGAGTGACAAGATGGATAAAACCGTCACCGTTTTGATCGAGCGCCGTGTTAAGCACCCGATCTACGGCAAAATCGTGAGCAAGTCCACCAAGCTCAAGGCACACGACGAAAACAATGAATGCGGCATCGGTGATGTTGTGACCATTGAAGAGTCTCGTCCGCTGTCCAAGAGCAAGGCCTGGTCTTTGCAGAAAATTGTAGAGCGTGCGGCGAAGGTTTAACCCCTAGCGCATTGAAGAGTTTCGGAGAGGAACGATGATTCAAGCGGAATCCTACTTAGAAGTAGCCGATAACAGTGGGGCTCGCCGTGTCATGTGCATCAAGGTGCTGGGCGGCTCCCACCGTCGCTACGCTGGCGTTGGCGACATCATCAAAGTAACCGTTAAGGAAGCCATTCCTCGCGGTAAAGTGAAAAAAGGTCAGGTAATGAACGCGGTTGTGGTTCGCACCAAAAAAGGTGTGCGTCGCCCGGACGGCTCCCTGATCAAATTTGACGATAACGCAGCGGTACTGCTGAACCAGCAACATGCGCCGGTTGGCACCCGTATTTTTGGCCCGGTAACTCGCGAGCTGCGCGGTGAGAAGTTCATGAAGATCATCTCACTGGCTCCCGAAGTTATCTAAGCCACGAGCGGAGAGATAGTAATGCGCAAGATCAAGCGTGACGACGAAGTGATCGTTATCGCCGGTCGCGACAAAGGCAAGCGCGGCACCGTACGTAAGGTGCTGAACGATGGCCGACTGATCGTGTCCGGTGTTCAGATGATCAAAAAACACCAGAAGCCGAACCCCCAGATGGGTGTTGCCGGTGGCATCGTAGAAAAGGAAGCCGCTATTCAGGTTTCCAACGTAGCCATCTTTAACCCGAGCACTCAAAAAGCTGACCGGGTAGGCTTCAAAGTACTGGAAGATGGCACTAAGATTCGCGTCTTCAAATCCAGCGGCGACGCCGTTGACGCATAAGTCAGGTGGAAAACATGGCAAGGCTTAAAGAGCTCTACACCAAAGAACTCGCGTCCAAGCTGAAAGAAGAGCTGGGACTTGAGAACGTAATGTCCGTGCCGCGCATCACCAAAATCACCGTCAACATGGGTGTCGGTGAAGCGATTGGTGATAAGAAGGTACTGGAACACGCAGTCAGTGACATGACTGCGATCACTGGTCAAAAACCCATTGTGACCAACGCGCGCAAGTCTATCGCGGGTTTCAAAATCCGTGATGGCTGGCCGATTGGCTGTAAGGTAACTCTGCGCGGTGAGCGCATGTATGAGTTCCTGGAGCGACTGATCGGTATCGCGATTCCACGTATCCGCGACTTCCGTGGCATTAGCCCGAAGCAGTTCGACGGTCGTGGTAACTTCTCAATGGGTGTAACCGAACAAATCATCTTCCCGGAAATTGACTACGACAAAGTAGACAAGATCCGCGGTCTGGATATTTGTATCACTACTACAGCAGCTAACGACGACCAAGGTCGTGCACTGCTGAAAGCATTCAACTTCCCGTTTAAGGGTTAAGAGGATTCCATGGCGAAGAAATCCATGATTGCGCGCGAGAACAAGCGCGCTCGAACCGCAGCTAAGTACGCTGAAAAGCGTCAAGAGCTGAAGGCGATCATCGCCAGTACCACTGCTTCTGAAGAAGAGCAGTGGGAGGCTCAACTCAAGCTGCAACAACTGCCGCGCGATGCAAGCCCGGTACGTCAGCAACGCCGCTGTCGTATCACTGGTCGCCCCCACGCTGTCTACCGCAAATTCGGCCTGTGCCGTAACAAACTGCGTGAAGCAGCCATGCGTGGTGATGTCCCCGGCCTGGTTAAGTCCAGCTGGTAATACGGCAGACTTGAGGAGTCTTAAGTAATGAGTATGCAAGATCCGTTGGCAGATATGCTGACCCGCATCCGCAACGCCCTGGGCCGCGGAAAGGGCAGTGTTTCCATGCCTTCTTCAAAACTGAAAGTAGCTGTAGCCAACGTTCTGAAAGACGAAGGTTACGTTACTGGTGTAGCCGTCAGCGAAGGCGCCAAGCCCGAACTGACCATCGAACTGAAATACTTTCAGGGCAAGCCGGTTATCGCTGAGCTGGATCGGGTTTCCCGTCCGGGCCTGCGTAACTACGCCGGTAAAAAAGCGTTGCCGTCCGTACGCGGTGGCCTGGGTATCGCGATCGTTTCCACCTCTCAGGGTGTGATGACTGATCGTGCAGCCCGTCAGGCTGGCGTCGGTGGCGAAGTGCTCTGCACCGTATTCTAAGCGGGGGTTGAAATGTCTCGAGTAGCAAATGATCCAGTTCAGATCCCCGCTGGCGTTTCCGTTGACCTGAAAGGTCAGGACATCGCCGTAAAAGGTGGTATCGGTAATCTGAACTTCAACATCCACTCTGATGTGGAAGTTAAGCAGGAAGAAGACCAGCTGAAGTTCGCTGCGCGCAATGGCTCCAAGCAGGCGCGCGCGCTCGCGGGTACTACCCGTGCGCTGGTAAATAATATGGTGGTCGGTGTCAGTCAGGGTTTCGAAAAGAAATTGCAGCTGAACGGCGTAGGTTACCGTGCGAAAGCATCTGGTAAGACCGTTAACCTGACTCTCGGTTTCTCTCACCCGATCGATTACGCACTTCCGGAAGGCGTAACCGCAGAGACTCCGAGCCAGACTGAAATCGTACTGAAGAGCAGCGACAAGCAGCTGTTGGGTCAAGTGGCCGCAGAGATCCGCGCATTCCGTCCGCCGGAGCCTTACAAAGGTAAGGGTGTCCGTTACGCCGACGAGCGCGTGTATCGCAAAGAGGCCAAGAAGAAGTAAGGCATAGATATGAACGTTAAAAAGCAATCCCGCTTGCGTCGTGCACGTCGTGCCCGCGCCAAGTTCCGTGAGCTGGGCGCCGTTCGCCTGACAGTGAACCGCACTCCGCGCCACATATACGCACAGATCCTGTCTGCCGAAGGCGACAAGGTATTGGCCTCTGCCTCTACTCTGGACAAGGACCTGCGTGAAAGCAAAACCGGTAACGTCGACGCTGCAAAAGCCGTTGGCACCCTGATCGCTGAGCGTGCCAAGGCCGCTGGCGTTGAAGCGGTAGCCTTCGATCGCAGCGGTTTCAAATACCACGGCCGTGTTAAGGCCCTGGCAGACGCTGCCCGTGAAGCCGGTCTGAAATTCTAAGGGTTGAGTTATGGCTAGAGATAAAGTCGAGAAGAGCAACGACGAAGGCCTCCAGGAAAAGCTGGTCCAGGTCAATCGCGTTGCCAAAACCGTAAAAGGTGGTCGTATCTTCGCGTTCACCGCTCTGACCGTAGTTGGCGATGGCAATGGCCGCGTTGGCTTTGGTCGTGGTAAAGCTCGCGAAGTGCCAGTTGCCATCCAGAAGGCAATGGAAGCTGCGCGTCGCAACATGATCCAGGTAGACCTGAACGGTGACACCATTCAGTACGCTACCAACGGTCGCCACGGCGGTTCCAAGGTATACATGCAGCCCGCTTCCCAGGGTACCGGCGTAATCGCCGGCGGTGCCATGCGCTCCGTACTGGAAATGGCTGGTGTCCACAACGTACTGGCCAAGTGCTACGGCTCTACCAACCCGGTAAACGTCGTTCGCGCCACTTTCAGTGCTCTGGGCAAAATGAGCAGCCCGGAAGACGTCGCCGCCAAGCGTGGCAAGTCTGTGGAAGAAATCCTGAACTGATTCGGTTTGGGTTGCAGCAGCACTGTTGCTGCGGCCCACTCTGAACTTGCTTTGAGTGAATGAGTCATGGCTAAGAAGACCATCAAAGTCACCCAGGTCAAGAGCATCAACGGTCGCCTGAAAAACCATCAGGCATGTGTTGCTGGTCTGGGTCTGCGCCGCATCGGTCACACTGTGGAAGTGGAAGACACTCCCTCTGTGCGCGGCATGATCAACAAAGTGAACTACCTCGTAAAAGTTGAGGAGGCGTAACATGCGTTTGAACGATCTGTCTCCCGCTGAGGGACACAAGCACAGCGCCAAGCGCGTTGGTCGCGGCATCGGTAGCGGTCTGGGTAAAACCGGTGGCCGTGGTCACAAGGGTCAGAAGGCCCGTTCCGGTGGTAGCGTTCGTCCGGGCTTCGAAGGCGGTCAGATGCCTTTGCAGAAGCGCCTGCCGAAGTACGGTTTTACCTCTCGCGTTGGCCGCTTTGTAGCGGAAGTGCGTCTGGCGGAGCTGGCGAAGGTAGAAGGTGACACTATTGATTTGGCAGCGCTGAAAAATGCCGATATTATCGGCAGCCACATTAAGCGCGCCAAAGTGTTCCTTTCCGGTGAGCTGACCAAAGCGGTAACCGTGAAAGGTCTGGGCGTCACCAAAGGTGCTAAAGCGGCCATCGAAGCTGCTGGCGGAAAAGTAGAAGACTAAATCGAGGCCCCAATGGCACGACCAGGATCTGGTGTTAACTCCCTGGGTAACGGCAAGGGATTAGGCGAGCTTTGGGCTCGCCTTCGTTTTCTGTTTCTCGCGATACTCGTATATCGGTTAGGGACCCATATTCCGGTGCCCGGTATTGATCCGGAAAAGCTGGCAAACCTGTTTAATCAGAACCAAGGAACCATCCTTGGCCTGTTCAACATGTTTTCTGGTGGCGCACTGGAACGGATGAGTATTCTGGCCCTCGGGATCATGCCTTATATCTCCGCGTCCATCATCATGCAGTTGATGACCGCGGTGACGCCTTCTCTGGAGGCGTTGAAGAAGGAAGGTGATGCAGGGCGCCGCAAGATCAACCAGTACACCCGTTATCTGACGGTGTTGCTGGCGCTGATCCAGGGTATCGGTATGACCTTCGGTCTCGCCGGTCAGAACCTCGCATATTCCGCTGAGCCGGCATTCGGTTTCTACTTTGTGGCCGTAGTGTCACTGGTAACCGGTGCAGTGTTCATGATGTGGCTGGGAGAGCAGATCACCGAGCGCGGTGTTGGCAATGGTATTTCCATGCTGATCTTCGCCGGTATCGTTGCCGGGCTACCGAGTGCTATTGGCCAGGCTTTCGAGCAGGCGCGTCAGGGTGAATTGCATATCCTGATGCTGCTGGCGATCGGCTTCGTGGCGATTGCTGTAGTCTACTTCGTAGTGGTTATGGAGCGCGGTCAACGCCGTATCACCATTAACCACGCACGGCGCCAGGCGGGTCGTTACTCGCAGGCGCCGGCGGCGCAGTCCAGCCATCTGCCGTTGAAGGTCAACATGGCCGGTGTTATTCCGGTGATCTTTGCCAGCAGTATCCTGCTGTTCCCTGCAACTCTGGCGCAGTGGTTCGGTCAGGGTGGCGAAGGTGTCGGCGCGCAGATCCTGCAATGGATGGCGCTCCAGCTGGGCCCCGGTCAGCCGCTGAACATTATTCTGTTCGCACTGTTGATTGGCTTCTTCTGTTTCTTCTACACGGCGTTGATGTTCAACCCGAATGAAGTGGCAGACAACCTGAAAAAATCCGGTGCATATGTGCCCGGTATCCGTCCCGGTGAGCAGACCGCGCGTTATATCGACAGCGTTCTGACTCGTTTGACCCTGGTCGGTGCCTGCTATATCGCGCTGGTATCCCTGCTGCCGCAGTTCCTGGTGGTCGGGCTGAACATTCCCTTCTATCTGGGAGGTACTTCACTGCTGATCGTTGTGGTCGTAGTGATGGACTTCATGGCGCAGGTGCAGTCGCATTTGTTGTCCCACCAGTATGAGGGGATGATGAAAAAGGCAAATCTGCAAAGCTACGGCCGCCGTTGATCGGCATCCACAGCAGCAGGATTGAATTGAGGTAAGGTCATGAAAGTACGCGCTTCTGTTAAAAAGATCTGCCGTAACTGCAAAATCGTACGTCGTAAAGGTGTTCTGCGGGTAATCTGCAGCGCCGAACCGCGTCACAAGCAGCGGCAGGGCTAAGCATTGTTCGGAATGCCTGAGGCATTCCGCAGCATTGCTTGGCGACCGGCCATGGATGGCCGGGCCGGCGTCCGCCCAGGTTAGGGCTTCAAGTGACGCCATTCTCTACAAAGCCGGAAGTCCGGTTTTGTAGAGAATGATCAAAAATTTGCCTTCTTGCACGGCCCCGTGTAAAAAGGCGCTCCGCAAAGCAACTTGCTTGCGGTGAAACCGGAGCGTCACCCGTTTGGTGAGGTGAAGGTTTCAAACAGGGGGCGTTGACTGTCGTCCGCTTTACCCCGGGTTTCGGCCTTGGGAAGGCGGGCTATTGCAATTTGGTGTCTGAAAAGCTATTCTTGCGCGCCTTTTTGGTGGTGCTGGTGGCTTTTTATTCGCTGTCAGCGCCGAATCGAGAATTGAGCCGCGCCATCACCAAAATAGCGCTGGTTCACAATACGTGGAGTACGCCTCTATGGCACGTATTGCTGGTGTCAATGTACCAGACCACAAGCACGCAGTGATCTCCCTGACCCATATCTATGGTGTCGGTCGCACTACTGCAAAATCTATTCTGGCAGCGGTAGGTATCGCTGAATCCACCAAACTTCGTGATCTGTCCGAAGACCAGATCGAGACCATCCGCGGTGAAGTTGCGAAACTGTCCGTTGAAGGTGATCTGCGTCGTGAAGTATCCATGAACATCAAACGTCTGATGGACCTGGGTTGCTTCCGCGGTCTGCGTCACCGTCGCAGCCTGCCGCTTCGCGGTCAGCGCACCAAGACTAACGCCCGTACCCGTAAGGGTCCGCGCAAGCCGATCCGTAAGTAATCGATCGCGCTAGTCTTCACAAGTACAGGATTTAGGATACAGGTATGGCTAAGCCAAAAACTACTGTTCGCAAAAAGGTCAAAAAGACCGTTGTCGACGGTGTTGCCCACATCCACGCATCGTTCAACAACACGATCGTGACGATCACTGACCGTCAGGGCAACACTCTGAGCTGGGCTACTGCAGGTGGCTCCGGTTTCCGCGGTTCTCGTAAGAGTACCCCTTTCGCAGCCCAGGTTGCCGCTGAACGCGCAGGTACTGCCGCTCAGGAGTACGGCCTGAAAAACCTTGATGTCGAAGTTAAGGGCCCCGGCCCGGGTCGTGAATCTGCCGTTCGCGCCCTGAACAACTGCGGCTACAAGATCACCAACATCACCGACGTGACGCCGATCCCGCATAACGGTTGTCGTCCGCCCAAGAAACGTCGCGTGTAAGAGGGGGTTGACGAAATGGCACGTTATATTGGACCAAAATGTAAGCTTTCCCGTCGGGAAGGTACCGATCTTCAGCTGAAAAGTGGCGTTCGCCCGCACGAATCTAAGTGCCGTGCGGAAACCAAGCCTGGCGTTCATGGCGCCGGTCGCGGTCGCCTGTCCGACTACGGCGTTCAGCTGCGTGAAAAGCAAAAAGTACGCCGCATCTACGGCGTGCTGGAAAAGCAGTTCCGTAACTACTATAAGGAAGCGGCGCGCCTGAAAGGTGCAACTGGTGAAAACCTGCTGAAGCTGCTGGAAAAACGCCTCGACAACGTGGTTTACCGCATGGGCTTCGGCTCTACTCGCTCTGAAGCGCGTCAGCTGGTTTCCCACAAGGCGATCCTGGTTAACGGTAGCGCAGTAAACATCCCTTCCTACCAGGTTAAGGAAGGCGACGTTATCGCTATTCGCGAGAAAGCCAAAAAGCAGATGCGCATCCAGAACTCCGTTTCCCTCGCTGCACAGCGCGGTGACGTAGAGTGGGTAGACGTGAATGCGAGCAAGCTCGAAGGTACCTTCAAGCGCGTTCCTGATCGCGTCGATCTGCCGGCAGAGATCAATGAAAACCTTATCGTGGAACTCTACTCCAAGTAAGGCTCTGTTCCATTTAAGGAATAAAACTGTAATACAGGTATGGCTATGCAGACTGCTGTCAACGAGTTTTTGACACCTCGTCGTATTGACGTCACCGAGTACAACCAGAACCACGCTAAAGTGGTTCTGGAACCGCTGGAGCGTGGTTTCGGCCACACTCTTGGCAACGCGCTGCGCCGCATCCTGCTGTCCTCCATGCCGGGCTGCGCCGTCACTGAAGTTGAGATCGACGGTGTTGAGCACGAGTACAGCGCAATTGAGGGTGTGCAGGAAGACGTAATCGAAATCCTGCTCAACCTGAAGGAAATTGCGGTGGTGATGCACGGCAAGGACCAGGCAGTGCTGAGCCTGAGCAAGAAGGGCCCGGGTGCAGTAACCGCTGGCGACATTCAGGTGGATCACGACATCGAAATCGTGAACCCCGAGCACGTGATCGCCAACATCACCGGTGACGTGGAACTCAACCTGCGTCTGACCGTAGCGCGTGGCCGTGGCTATCAGCCCGCCGACGCACGTCGCGAAGACGAAGAAGAGACCCGCGCTATTGGCCGTCTGCAGCTGGACGCCTCTTTTGGCCCGGTTCGTCGCGTTTCTTACAGCGTGGAATCCGCGCGTGTAGAGCAGCGCACCGACCTGGACAAGCTGGTTCTGGACCTGGAGACCAACGGTACTCTGGATCCTGAAGAAGCGATCCGTCGCGCCGCCACTATTCTCCAGCAACAGCTGGCAGTATTTGTGGACCTTGAAGGCGAGAAGGATGCCCAGCCGGAAACCAAGGAAGAGGAAGTCGATCCGGTGCTGCTGCGTCCGGTAGACGACCTGGAACTGACCGTGCGTTCGGCCAACTGTCTGAAAGCGGAAAATATCTACTACATCGGCGACCTGATTCAGCGTACCGAAGTAGAGCTGCTGAAGACCCCGAACCTGGGTAAGAAGTCCCTGACTGAGATCAAGGACGTTCTGGCTTCCCGTGGTCTGTCCCTGGGTATGCGCCTCGAAAACTGGCCGCCGGCCAGCCTCAAGGGCGACAGCAAGCTGAGCTCCCTGTAAAGCGTTTGTGGCGCGGGCCTCGCCCGCCCGCGTGAAGAAAACCGAGTGGTGTGCGCAACTGCAAGCACCGCTCCCAGACGACTTGCTGAGAAAGCAATTGAAGTCGTGAGGAATTGAGTTATGCGTCATCGTTATAGTGGCCGTAAATTCAGTCGTACCAGCTCTCACCGCAAGGCCATGTTCAAAAACATGACCGCCTCTCTGGTAGAGCACGAACTGATCAAAACCACACTGCCCAAAGCCAAGGAGCTGCGTCGCGTTGCTGAGCCGCTGATCACCCTGGCCAAGAAAGACAGTGTTGCAAACCGCCGTCTGGCTTTCGCCCGTATCCGTGACAAGGATGCAGTGCGCAAGCTGTTCGACGAACTGGGTCCCCGTTACGAAGCCCGTCCGGGCGGATACATCCGCATTCTGAAATGCGGTTTCCGTGCAGGCGATAAGGCTCCTATGGCCTACGTCGAGCTGGTGGATCGTCCGGTAGCGGACGAGACTGCAGAAGCAGCTGAAGCCTGAGGCGAATAGCCCCGGGTTTATCGGTACGAGTTTTGTGCCGAGCGAGAAAAGCCGGTCATTGACCGGCTTTTTTTGTTTTTGATCCAGGATTTATTGCATCTTTCGCGACGGTAGCCGATATGTTCCAGTCCCTGAATGATTTATTGCAGGCCCTCAACCCCCAGATCGTGGGCAGCCTCAAGCGCGCGATCGAGCTTGGCAAGTGGCCGAACGGTGTGCCCCTTACGGACGAGCAGAAATCCCTCTGCGGTGAAGCCGTGGCGCACTGGGAGCAACAGCATTGCTCTCCCACGGAGCGCGTGGGTTACGTGCCGCCAAAGGCGACGCCCTGTGCAGACAAACACGAAGAAGAGGTGGTGAGCTGGGTCGATTCCTGATGGAGGGGCTCGCTGAGGACTGAAGTGCGGCGCCGTGTCGACGACGCCACATTTCGTTGTTATAAGCCGCCTGCTAACGCGACTGGTGGTGGTTACTTCTGGTAATCAATATTCACATCAAAAAAATGATCTACGCAGCGCGCGTAGTCACCATCAATGAAGGCTGAAAAACGGGTCTGGTATCCAACCAGCTTACAGGCGTAGCTCTCGCCATTCGGGTAGCTGGGATCCCAGCTCCAGTCCTGCTCCCAATAAATTTCCATAGCGCCCGCGCCACCCACTTCAAACCGACTCATGCCTGCGCAACCGAGTACCTCGTCCGCGGGTACCGGGACCGACAGGTACGCCGCGAAATTGCGGTAATAGTCGATGCGGTTTTGCGATTGTGCATGCTCGTTACTGCCGCCGCACTCTATGCCCCCGTTGATGATCATGGTGGTCACCCCGAACCCCCGCACCAGGCCGCTGTTGAGGTCCTGCGCATTCGGCTGCCAAGTGCCATCGATTACGTGCAGCATACTCGGCTTGGGGGGTTGCGGGTAAACGAAGAAAAATACCGCACTTGCCAGGTTAAGCCAGGTATCCGCAACCAGCTGCGGTTGTTCGAGCAGAGTCTTCACGTCCCCGTATATGGCGGCCGAGAAGGGACCGTAGTTGTAGTTGTAACTGAGCTGCTTGGCGCCGCGACCGAAGTAGCTTTTGTAGCTGCCGTCAGCAAAGGTAGCGCAAGGCCATTGCTGTGCCTGCCAGGTGGAGGGATCACAGATGCCATAGCCATTGGGTGTGCTTTCGCTCCAGCCTTGTTCGCGCAGGAAATAGAGTCCCTGACGCCATTCCGGTTCCGACCAGTGTGGGGTGTGACCTCCGGTTTCCTGGGTGAAGTGGGCGAACATGGTGGCGAGGGATTTCCTGCAGATGGCATCGGCGTCGCGACCGTCGTCGTAATCACCGCAGAAGGCGGGGAATTTCGCTACCGCGCGCAGGAAGTTGCTGTAGGAATACTCCGGCGCACGTACGGGAAACAGGAATTCCCAGTCTGCGTTGCTGATGATGGATTCCACCCGCAAAACATTCGCCGGGTTTTGTGCGCGTCCGGCTACTACCGCTTCTACCTCAGCATTATCCCGGGTGACGATCGAGGCTTTTACCTGAGTGAATAGTGCGCTGGAGGTCAGTTCCGCTTCACGGGCTTCCAGTGTGCTCAGGGGAATGGTGAAGCCCCCGTTGCCACACTGCTGGCCGATCGTAATGGAATCCGTTGCCGAGACTTCCCCGTTGGTGATTTCCAGCTCGAAGATATAGGACGCATCTGCACCCGGATCTGGGAGGTGCACGGTGGTTGTGACGGAGCTGGAGGCCACTATCTCGGCGGCGGGTCCACTGACCTGTCGCCAGAAAAACGCGAATGTCTCTCCGTCCGGGTAGCTGGAATTGGACCCGCTCAGCTCGATACTCGCGGGACAGGGCGGGTTGGTATCGGAGGCAGTGATCGACGCAACAGGTACCACGGGGATCACCGCGCCCGCACGTTGCAGTACCTCGACCGTGGTGTAGGTGACGTGGTCGGCGTCCGCAACGCTCAGTCTGAATTGATACAGGGTGTCTTCACCCACATCCGGGAGATCTACCTGGGTGCCGCTGGCGCCCGGTGCCTGGATGCTGGCCAGCGGGGATGTCGGAGCGATCTGGGTCCAGGTGTAGCTGATCGGGTCGCCGTCCGGATCGGAAGACAGGCTGCCGTCCAGGGCAATGCTGCCAGGGCCGGTGATTTCCGCGGGACTTGCGCTGGCCTCGGCGAGCGGTGGGAGGTTGGTGCCCGTTGCAATGCAGGCCCCCGGGTCATCCAGCAGCCAGGGACTGTCCCAGCTATTGCTGGCGTTATAGGCGGCTTGCGGGGAGTCCGAAGGGCCCGCCCACCACTGTGCTCGGAACAGGTCGTCCTGGTAGCACACCAGGCTGCCGCCGGAATAGCTCTGCCCGACCTCGTAGGGCTCTGCTGGCAGGCTGGCGTGTGCCGGTGCTGCCAGTAGTGCAACCAGCGGCATAGGGGCAAACAGGGGGCTTCTGGGGCGTATTTGTTGAATACCTCGCCTTGTGGCTTTGGGATTTGCGGCCGGGGCTGGCCGGAATTGGATAGGCATGTCTTCTCCAGAGTTATTGTTATTGCTTGTGAGGCCAATGCTTGACGATTTGACAGCGTTGTCATTGGCGTCGGAGAAGTTAGCGAAAGCCCGCGATATCGGGAAGGGGATCGTGCGCCATTTGCGTGCCGCTTACGCCATTTGCGAATCAGTGCGGGAAATACCCGGGATATGGCCTCACAGCCGGGAGGGGAGCTCGGCCAGCAGGCGGGACTTACCCACCAGAATACGGTGGGCCGCGGCCTGATCGACCAGTTCAAAATCCAGTCGCGCCGTTGCCACCAGCTGTCCCAGGCGGTGCAGGTCAGCACTGATTACATGGGCGATTCGCGGATAGCCGCCGATGGTCTGTCCCTCGACGAAACTGATAATTGGCAGGCCGTTGGGCGGTACCTGCACGGTACCGGGACACAGCGCGGAGGATACCTGTTGCGGTATTCCCTTCACGGGCAGCGGCTCGCCGGCAAGTCGTATGCCCATGCGATTACTCTGGGGAGAAACCGTAAATCCGCCCTGGTAAAACCGCGCCAGGGTATCGTCGGAAAAGTGCCGCGCTTCCAGTCCACTAACCACGCGCAGTAGTGGTCGCGTGGAGTAATCCAGCCGGTAAGCGGGGGGCAGCTGCCGCGCAGATTCTTGGCGGCACTGGTTCAGTGGTATCCGATCCCCTGCCTGCAGGGGGCGGCCGTGGAGGCCGCCGAAGCCGGCAATCACGTGGGTGGACAGACTGTCCAGAGTCGGGGGCAGCTGGATTTCTCCAGCCAGCGCGATATAGGCGCGCGCCCCTGACCTGAGGGGGCCAAAGCGCAGGCGATCACCGGCGTGCACCCGGATTACCGCGTCGTTGGCGACCGCCTGGTGATTGAGGGCCAGGTCAAAGCGGGCACCGGTGACAGCGATGGATACATCGCAAGTGAATTCAATTTCCGGGCCGGTCAGGGTTACTTCCAGGCACGGGTGGGAACGGGGGTTGCCCAGCAGCAGGTTGCCCAGTGCCATGGCGAAAGTATCCGCGGCGCCACCGCATGCGAGGCCCCAGCGCAAATTCCCCGGACGGCCGCCGTCCTGAATAGTGGTCTGCAGTCCGGATTTGATAATGCGCAGGCTCACCGTCCGTCTCCCGAGTTGCTGTCGCTCACCAGGGGCACCTTTTCCGGCGGGGACATGGGATCAATTGCGGAAAACTCTGCCGCACTGATTGCAACAAACTGTATGCGATCCAGTGGGCGGGCGATAAATGCCGGCTCTTGTAGTGGCCGGAACAGGGCCAGCGGCGTGCGGCCAATAAGCTGCCAGCCGCCCGGTGTGGCCTGGGGGTAAATACCGGTCTGGGCACCGCCGATGCCCACGGAACCCGCGGGCACCTGAAGCTCAGGACGCGCCTTACGTGGACAGTGCAGGCTTTCCTCGAGTCCGCCGAGATACAGGAACCCGGGGGTAAACCCGAGCATATGTACCAGGTAGTGGGGTGCCGTGTGGCGGCGGATGATCTCGTCTGCGGTGAGTCCAGAGGACTCGCACAGGACCTGCATATCTGGGGCATATTTCTCGTCGTAGCACACCGGTATGCGGATCAGGTGATGCGTGCCTCGCGCAGGGACGGATTGTGCGAGCACCTGCTCGGTTAATGTGAGCAGCTTCTGCTCGAGAAGGGCAGTATCCGGCGCTCCGGCTTCGCAGCGGGGAAGTCGCAGAGGATCGTAGCAGACGGTGAGGCACTGGTAGGCCGGTACCAGTTCGGTAATTGACGGAAGTTGCTCGCAGGACTCGATGGCCTCCGCAAGGGCGATGATATGTTCGCTCAACATCTCGCTGGGATCCGCAGCAAAGCGGATATCCAGTGCCGCGTCGCCATTTGTGCGCAACTCGAAACCGGGACCGGTCAGCATACGCGGATTCCGGCGCGCGACAATTCCGTGTGCAGCTTGCGGGCAATGGATTCTGCCTGCGGGTTGTCGCCGTGCAGACAGATACTGTCGACGGAAAATCTCAGTGGTTTTTCATCGATGGCAAAAAATGGTTCTCCCCGCGTCAGTGCCAGAACCTGTGTCAGGCACTGTTCGAACTCCCCGATCACGGCCCCGCTAAGCGAGCGCGGAGCAAGCTGATGGTCATTCTGATAGCGGCGGTCCATAAAGCCCTCTCGCAATACCGGCTGCCGGTATTTCTGGGCAGCTCTTTCCATCGCGGCGTTGGCCAGCGCGAGAACTTTCAGATCGGGAAATTCCCGTGCGATCAATTGCACCAGGTCTTCGGCGAGGCCGTCATTGGCCTCGGCATCGTTATACAGTGCACCGTGCAGTTTGATATGGGAGAGCGTCACTCCCTCTCTGGCTGCATAGTTTTGCAGGGTTAGCACCTGCTCGCGCAGGGACGCCAGCAGGACTTCGCGGGGAAGCTCGAGGGAAACGCGGCCGAAGTTTTCCCGGTCCGGGTAACCCGGATGTGCGCCGACGGCGATACCGGTGGTGCGCACATTTTGCAGCGACAATGCCATGGTGGTCGCGTTGCCGGCATGGCCACCGCAGGCGATATTACAGCGGGAAATAAACGGCATGATGCGCGCGTCGCGCGCGCAGTCTTGCTCCGTTTCGCCTTCGCCCAGGTCACAATTGATATCGATGGTATGCATGGTAATTCCGTTTACAAAAGTTGCTGCTTGTGTGGCCGGATCAAAGCCAGCCGAGGGCGGCGAACAGGCTGCGGCCGCCCAGCACCAGAGAAACCAGCAGCACCGCTGTACCCAGAGCGTTCTGCCACCAGGCATTGCGATGCCGGCCGAGCCGTGCACTGTTCATGGTCCACAGCAAGAATATTGTGATGATCGGGAGCAGCAGGCCGTTGGCAATCTGCGCGAACCAGATCAGGCGCAGTGGGCGGATGCCCTGAATCGCCACCACTGCACCGATCGCAATGATGGTCAGCCAGATGGCGCGGAAGTGCAGTGCTTTGAGGTCTGCCGGTTTACCCAGTATCCCGCACAGCGCATAGGACGATGCCAGCGGTGCTGTGAGTGCCGAGGATATTCCTGCGGCAAACAGGCCGACGCCCATACAGTAGCGCGCGCTGCTGCCAAACAGCGGTTCCAGTGAACGCGCCATTTCACTGGCGCTGGAAATAGACAGCTGCTGGGCAAAAAATGCCGATGCTGCCGTGGACGCAATGGCGATAGAAATCAGCCCGCCGAGGGGGATGGAAAAAAAGATATCTCGACGTGCCAGCGGAAGCTGCTCTGGGGATTGCCATTTCTGGCTGACACTGGAGCTGTGCAGAAACAGGTTATAGGGCACCACAGTGGTACCGATCAGTGCTATGGCGGTTAGCGTGGCGCCGCTCGGCAGGCTTGGCAGCAACATTCCGGAAATCAGTGCACTCAAATCCGGCCGCGACAGCGCAAAGGTAAACAGAAAAGCGAGGCTCATCAGTGCGACCAGGGCGATCAGTGCGCGCTCGATAATCCGGTAGCTGCCGCTCCACAGCAGGGCGGCGGCAATCGCCGCGACCAGCAGTGGCCACAGGGTGCGGGAATCGGCCGATGTTGTTTCACTACCGGCGAGTAATTTCAGGCCGGCGCTGGCACCGGCCAGGTTGCCGCTTTCATAGGCGGCATTGCCAATCACGATAGCACTGATCACCAGTGCCATCGCCGGCCAGCGCAGCAGCGGATGCCGCAGTGCGTCGCGAATGTTTTCGCCGAGCCCCTCGCCGGTCACCAGGCCGAGACGTGCAGACATCTCCTGCAGAATGATACTGGCCAGTATGGCAAACAGCAGGGCCCACAGCAGCGCGTAGCCGTAGTTGGCGCCCGCCAGGCTTGCGGTGATTACCGTGCCGGGTCCGATAAAAGCCGCCGCCACCATGGTGGCGGGGCCGATACTCAGGGATTTTTTTATTTTTAGCATTGGTTTCCCTTGTGTTGTCTGTGTCCCTGCGGCTTGCCCGGTTGTGCGATCAGCTGGCCTTGAGCATGGGTTTCAGGAAGCGCCCGGTATGTGATCCTTTCACCTTGGCCACCTGTTCCGGCGTGCCGGCGGCAATAATCTCGCCGCCGCCGGAACCGCCTTCCGGCCCCAGGTCCACAATCCAGTCTGCGGTCTTGATGACATCCAGGTTGTGCTCGATCACCACGATGGTGTTGCCGTGATCGCGCAGTCGGTGCAGTACATCGAGCAACAGCTGGATATCGGCAAAGTGCAGGCCGGTGGTGGGTTCGTCGAGAATATACAGGGTCTGGCCGGTATCGCGTTTGGACAGCTCGCGAGACAGTTTGACCCGCTGCGCTTCACCACCGGACAGGGTAGTCGCGGCCTGGCCGAGCTTGATATAGGACAGGCCCACATCCATCAGGGTCTGCAATTTCTTGGCAATGGATGGCACTGGATCGAAAAATTCCCGCGCATCTTCCACCGTCATCTCCAGCACTTCGTGAATGTTCTTGCCCTTGTAGTGCACCTCGAGGGTTTCGCGGTTATAGCGTTTGCCCTTACAGGTATCACAGGGGACATAAATATCCGGCAGGAAGTGCATCTCCACCTTGATCACGCCGTCGCCCTGACAGGCCTCGCAGCGCCCACCCTTGACGTTAAAGCTGAAGCGTCCTGGCTTGTAGCCACGGGAGCGCGCTTCCTGGGTACCGGCGAACAGTTCGCGAATCGGGGTGAAAATCCCGGTGTAGGTGGCTGGGTTTGAGCGCGGTGTGCGGCCGATGGGGCTCTGGTCAATGTCCACACATTTGTCGAAATGATCCAGCCCCTCGATCTCGTTAAACGGCGATGCCTTGAGGGTGGTGGCCTTGTTGAGCGCGGTGGCTGCCAGGGGATACAAGGTGGTGTTGATCAGGGTGGACTTGCCGGATCCGGATACCCCGGTAACGCAGGTAAACAGCCCGACAGGAATTTCCAGATCCACATCTTTCAGGTTATTGCCGCTGGCACCGGCGATACGCAGTACCTCGCCACTGGCGGGGTTGCGCTTTTTCGGTATCGCAATCTGCTTGGCGCCGGACAGATACTGGCCGGTGAGTGAGCGTTCACAGGCGGCGATCTCATCGTGGGTGCCGGCGGCGACCACCTCCCCCCCGTGCACCCCGGCACCGGGGCCGATATCCACGATAAAGTCCGCGGCGCGGATGGCATCCTCATCGTGTTCCACAACGATCACGGTATTGCCGATATCCCGCAGGTGCGTGAGGGTATTCAGCAGGCGCTCGTTGTCGCGCTGGTGCAGGCCGATGGACGGCTCATCGAGAATGTACATGACGCCGACGAGGCCGGCGCCGATCTGGCTCGCCAGGCGAATGCGCTGGGCTTCGCCGCCGGACAGGGTTTCGGCGCTGCGGTTGAGGGTGAGGTAGTTAAGTCCCACATCCACCAGGAAGCGGAAGCGATCACGCAGTTCCTTGAGGATCTTGTCCGCGATCTCTTTCTGGGCGCCCTTGAACTTGAGCTGGTGGGCAAAGTATTCGAAAGCGTCTCCCACCGGCAGTTCGGTGATCTGGGCCAGGGTCTGGTTATCCACAAACACATTGCGCGCTTCACGGCGCAGGCGGGTACCGGAACAGTCCGGACACTTCTGGGTGCTCAGGTACTTCGCCAGCTCCTCGCGCACGGACTGGGATTCGGTGTCGCGATAGCGGCGCTGGAAGTTCGGGATGATGCCCTCGAAGGTATGGCGGCGGATGGTGACATCGCCGCGGTCGTTGACGTAACTGAAGTCCACCTGGGCATCGCCGCTGCCGTGCAAAATGACCTCTCTGTCTCTTTTGCGCAGTTTCTTCCACGGCTTGTCCAGATCGAAGTCGTAGTGCTCCGCCAGGGAGTCCAGCATGTGGTAGTAGTAAACGTTGCGTCTGTCCCAGCCGCGGATGGCGCCCTCGGAAATACTGCTTTCCGGATCCAGGATTACCTTGTCCTCGTCGAAGAACTGCTTAACGCCCAGGCCGTCACAGGCCGGGCAGGCGCCCGCCGGGTTATTGAACGAGAACAGGCGCGGTTCCAGTTCGTCCAGTGAGTAGTCACACACCGGGCAGGCGTGGCGGGCGGAAAACAGGCGGTCTTCCTGGCCGCCGTCCATAAAGCTGATAGAGGCGATGCCGTCGGTCAGGTTGAGTGCGGTCTCGAAAGATTCCGCCAGTCTCAGCTGTAGGTCGTCGCGTACCTTGAAGCGGTCGACGACCACCTCGACGGTGTGTTTCTTGCGCTTGTCCAGCTTGGGAGTGTCGTCCAGGTCGCACACGGTGCCGTCGATGCGCGCACGCACGAAGCCGTCCCGGCGCAGCTGTTCGAATACGTGTAAATGCTCACCCTTGCGGTCGCGGATCACCGGTGCCAGTAACATGACCTTGCTGCCTTCTGGCAGCGCTAGCACCTGGTCCACCATCTGGCTGATGGTCTGGGCCTGCAGCGGCTCGTGATGCTCCGGGCAGCGCGGCTCGCCCACCCGGGCAAACAGCAGGCGCAGATAATCGTAGATCTCGGTGATGGTACCCACGGTTGAACGGGGGTTGTGCGAGGTGGACTTCTGCTCGATGGAGATGGCCGGTGACAGCCCCTCCACGGTGTCCACGTCCGGCTTTTCCATCATCGACAGGAACTGGCGGGCGTAGGTGGAAAGGGATTCCACGTAGCGGCGCTGACCCTCGGCGTACAGGGTGTCGAACGCGAGTGAGGACTTACCAGAGCCCGACAGGCCGGTAATCACGATCAGTTTGTCGCGGGGAATATCCAGATCGATATTCTTGAGATTGTGGGTGCGGGCACCTCTGACGTAAATCGTGTCCAATGGGTTTCCTGCTCTGCTCGGATTTTGCCCGGGTTAGTGGCCGGACGGGCGAAAACGGTCAAGTATAATCTGGCGTGCCAGTGTGCGAAAATGCCCCGCAATCAATAAACCAGTCTGGAAACACGGAAACCATGATCCCCGTCATTCTCTGTGGCGGCAGTGGCTCGCGCCTTTGGCCGCTGTCTCGCGAAGCTTACCCGAAACAATTCCTGCCCCTGGCCGGCAATCACACCATGCTGCAGGCGACGGCCCTGCGCGTTGAAGGCATTTCGGATGTCCAGGCGCCGATCCTGGTGTGCAATGAAAACCACCGCTTCGCTGCGGCGGAGCAGTTGCAGGAAGCCGGCTGCGCTGCCCAGTCGATCCTGCTGGAGCCCTGTGCGCGCAACACCGCGCCGGCCATCGCGCTGGCGGCCCTGACCGCAGTGGAGCAGGGCGATGACCCGCTGCTGCTCGTGCTGCCGGCAGACCACGTGGTCGCAGATGCAGATGGATTTCGCAAGGCCGTGGCTGCGGCTACTGAACTGGCGGAGAGCGGTCATCTGGTGACTTTCGGTATCGTGCCCACTAGCCCCGAGACTGGCTATGGCTACATTCGCAGTGGCGAGGCGGTAGCCGATGGCTGGAAAGTCGCCGAGTTTGTGGAAAAGCCGGATCTGGCAACCGCGGAGAAGTACCTGGCCAGCGGCGAGTACAACTGGAACAGCGGCATGTTCCTGTTCCGCGCCTCGCGCTATCTGGAAGAGCTGGCACTGCACCACCCGCAGATGCTGGAAGCCTGCCGTGCGGCCATCACCGGCGCCGCGCGGGATCTGGATTTCACCCGTATTGATGCCGAGGCCTTTGGCCGCTGCCCGTCGGATTCTGTGGACTACGCGGTGATGGAGAAGACTGAATCCGCCGCAGTGGTGCCGATGCAGGCCGGCTGGAGTGACGTCGGTTCCTGGTCCGCACTGTGGGAGCTGGCCGAGCGCGACGACAATGAAAACCTGTTGCGCGGCGATGTCATGGCCGAAGACGCTTCCGGCTGTCTGGTGCACGGCGGTGACCGCCTGGTGGGTATCCTGGGGGTGCGTGACCTGGTGGTTGTGGATACCGATGACGCACTGATGGTGGCGGACAAAAGCCGCGTTCAGGAAGTGAAGACCCTGGTGCAGCGCCTCAAGCAGAGCGAGCGTAGCGAGGCGCAGAACCACCGCAAAGTATTCCGTCCCTGGGGTTACTACGATTCCATCGACGCCGGTCCCCGTTTCCAGGTTAAGCGCATTGTGGTCAAGCCCGGCTGCCAGCTGTCCTTGCAGATGCATCATCATCGCGCGGAGCACTGGATTGTGGTTCGCGGCACCGCCAAAGTGACCCGCGGCGACGACCAGCTGCTGCTTACCGAAAACGAATCCACCTTCATCCCGCTGGGCGTGGTCCATCGCCTGGAGAACCCGGGGGCGATTCCGCTGGAACTGATTGAGGTCCAATCGGGCAGTTACCTCGGTGAGGATGATATCGTCCGCTTCGAGGACAAATATGGCCGCGATTAATCCCCTGCGATTGATCGTCGTTCATCTATAGCCTTTCGCTATACAGCGGTTAGGCGGCGGGGGATCAAACTCCGCCGCTACCGCTGCTACAATGCGGCCCGTTTTTCGCCGTGTCCGGAATTTCGCATGAATCCCACTGAACGCCGCGCTCTCGCCGGTCTCGCCTCCCTGTACGTTTTCCGCATGCTGGGCCTGTTTATGGTGCTGCCGGTACTGTCTCTTTACGGGGCGGACTATCGGGGCAGTACTCCGGCCCTGCTGGGGCTGGCGCTCGGGGCCTATGGCCTGAGCCAGGCCCTGCTGCAGATCCCCTTGGGGGTGCTGAGCGATCGCTGGGGGCGCAAGCCGGTGATCTTTCTCGGCCTTGGGATATTTGCCCTCGGCAGTGTGGTAGCGGCCCTTACAGATTCCGTCTATGGCCTCATCGCCGGGCGTATCCTGCAGGGAGCGGGCGCCATTGCCGCGGCCACCATGGCGCTGGCGGCGGACCTTACCCGGGATGAAAACCGTGGCAAGGCAATGGCGGTGATCGGTGCCTCCATCGGTGTAGCCTTTGTGCTGGCGGTGGTACTGGGGCCGCTGCTCGCGGGCTTCGGCGGTCTGTCGGCCATTTTCTGGCTCACTGCCGTGCTGGCCGTGTGTGGCATTTTGCTGGTGTGGAGGTTGGTGCCGACGCCGCAGGAATCCCAGCGCCGAGCGCCGCAGCAGGGCGACTTTGCGCGACTCCTGTCCCAGGGGGACGTGTGGCGTCTGGTGTGCGGGGTGTTTTTCCTGCACCTGCTGCTGACCATGTTGTTCGTGCCGTTGCCCGTGTTGCTGGTTGAACGACTGCACCTGGCCAGCAATGCGCACTGGAAACTCTACGGTCCGCTGATGCTAGGTGCCTTTATCCTGATGTTGCCGCTGATGCGCATGGCGGAAAAGCGCCAGCAAGTGCCTGCGGCGATGCGCCTTGCCCTGCTGGGACTGGTGTTCGGTGGTGTGGCGCTGATGACACAGGTGCAGGGTGGCTGGATGGTTGCCTGCCTCGGTGTGTTCTTCCTCGCCTTCAACCTGCTTGAGGCGCTGCTGCCCGCCCAGCTGACCCGTATCGCTCCGGCCGAGTGCCGCGGTGCTGCCACCGGTCTCTACGCGACGCTCCAGTTTCTGGGTGCTTTTGTCGGCGGCAGTTTGGGCGGCGTGGTATACGGGCAGGGCGGCGCCAGCGCGGTGGCGACCCTGGCACTGGGTGTGCTGGTGCTGTGGGCGCTGGCGTGGTGGCAGATGCGTGGATCGCGGGTCTCTGTGGCCGGTAGCTGAGGCGCTAGCTGGCAGCGCTTTGCCAGCACTCTTCGGCGGCGGTGACGGGCCCCCGGCGAGTGTTGTATGCTGCTGGATATAAATACACTGTCGGCGACGGCGCACGGGTCGCAAACCCGTGCGCCGTCGCCTTTTCCCTATTTTGAACTTTTGCATACTGAACGGGCCTTCACCTGTACCCGGGTGAGGCTCACGGAGAGGAGAGGCTTATGGCCAGGGGCGTTAACAAAGTAATTCTGATCGGCAACCTGGGCGGTGACCCGGAAACCCGCTACATGCCCAGTGGCGGTGCTGTCACCAATGTCACCCTGGCGACATCCGAAACCTGGAAAGACAAGCAGACCGGCCAGCAGCAGGAGCGCACCGAATGGCACCGTGTGGTGTTTTTCAACCGCCTCGCGGAAATCGCCGGTGAATACCTGCGCAAGGGCAGCAAGGTCTACCTCGAAGGCTCCCTGCGTACCCGCAAGTGGCAGGATAAGAACTCCGGCCAGGACCGCTACACCACCGAAATCGTCGCCAGTGAAATGCAGATGCTGGACGGTCGTGGTGAGCAGGGCGGCGGCTACCAGCAGGGCGGCGGCCAGGGCTTCCAGCAACAGGGTGGCGGATACGGCCAGCAGGGACAGCAGGGCGGCGGTTACCAGGACGAGTTCTCCCAGGGCCGTTCAGCACCTTCCCCGATGGCGCCGGCCAACCAGCCAGCGGGCCAGCCGCAGAACAAGCCTGCAGGCAACCAGCCGCCGGCGGGTGGATTCGATAACAGCTTCGACGACGATATCCCGTTCTGATCGGAGGGGAGACCTCCATGCATCACACAGGCTATCAGCCGGAAACCGTGGTGCTGATCGGTGCCGGTAACGCCATCGACAGCGCCCTGCAGAAGGGCCTGCAGAAAGTGGGCTTTCGCGTGCAGCTGCTCGGTCGTGAGCAGCTGACCGGAGATACTTTATCCACGCGTTCCGACGCCATCGTGATCAACGCTGCCAGCTGTGGCAGCGCCGCTCCTGGCGAGGCGCGCGCGGTCTGCGAGGCGGTGCGCGACCTGCCCTGTACCGCGCTGCTGCACCTTTCCTCCTACGCGGTGTTTGGCCGCGCCCGTCGCAAGAAAATTGATGAAGAGGAAGAGCCCTCGCCCGCGTCAGAGCGCGGACACGAGTGGCTGGCCTGTGAGGACGCCTTTTCGACGGTAGAAAATGCGACCATCCTGCGTCTGGGATGGCTGGTGGATCGCAGCGAAAACGCGCTGCTGGGCCGGGTTCTGCGCAGCCTGCTGGATGGCCAGCCGGTCAATCTGGAAGACGTCAGTCGCGGCAATCCGGTCACCGTTTCCGACCTGGTACGCGTTACCGTCGCCATCACCCAGCAGCTGGCCAGCGGCGGGCCCCGCTCCGGTGTGTACCACTACGGTTCCGCGGATACCTGTAGCTCCATGGAGTTCGGGTATGAGGTGGTAGACCGGGTGCGCTCACTTTACGGCGAAGATTTTGCGGCGGAGCTGGTGGCACTGGAGTCGGAGGGCGAGGATCGCTCTTCCGTCCTGAGCTGTGAAAGACTGCGGGATGTGTTTGGTATTCAGCAGCGCAGTTGGCGTCAGGGGCTGACCCGGCAGGTTGAGTTGTGGCTCGAGCGCTTGCAGAAGCCCGTAGCCTGATCACCTCCGCTGCCGAATAGCCGGCAATAAAAAAGGGCGAGTCGCAGTGCGG
>NZ_LZDE01000309.1 GCF_002009015.1 Microbulbifer mangrovi
CAGCGGTTTTGAAACCTTTCACCCGCGGCTTTTTCGCTCCGGGGCTAGCTGCGAAGTGAAAGTGGAAAAGCCGATGACTCTGACTATAGGTGATTCAGAGTCGCGGCCAAAGTCTTTCCAATCCCCGCACTCAATTTCAAATCGAGCAAATCATCCGCCCGGGTGCGCCCCAGGTTCAGGGCTGCAATGGGCTTGCCCCACTCCTTTGCGTAACGACAGAAACGAAAACCGGAATACACCATCAGGGAAGAACCCACCACCAGTAATGCATCACTCTTGTGCAGGGCATCCAGTGCCTGTTGCACCCGCGGCTTGGGCACATTGTCTCCGAAGAAAACCACATCCGGCTTGAGAATGCCGCGACAGTCCGGGCAATCCGCTACCTGATAACTGCTGAAATCGACCTCCAGATCCGCGTCGCCATCCGGTGCGGACTCCGCCGTATAGTGCCTGAAACCCGGATTCAGGTCGTAACTGCGCTCGTGCACCGCCTGCCGATTCTCGCGAAATTCACAATCCATACAGCGGATTTCATCCGCGCGGCCATGCAGGTCCACCACATTGTGACTGCCCGCCCGCTGGTGCAGGCGATCCACATTCTGCGTGACCAGCAATTCGATATGGCCGCGCCGCTCCAGCTCCGCCAGGTGGTAGTGCGCCGGATTGGGCTGCGAATTGCGGATCAGTGGCCAGCCGATCAACGCGCGTCCCCAGTAGCGCTGGCGGGTAGCCTCGCAGGCCATAAAATCCCGGTGATCCACCGGCGGTTTGCGCTTCCATTCCCCGTTCTGATCGCGATAATCAGGAATGCCGGAATCGGTACTGACACCCGCACCGGTGAGTACCATCAGTCGCGGGTAGCGTTGGATAAACGCCGCCAGTTGCACGGCTGCAGTATCCACGGAATTGACCTCAGCGACATCGGGATAGGGGGCAGCGGACGCTGGGGAGGAGAGGGGGTGCAAACTCATATAAACGGGCCTCAGGTCTGGACCACTATTGTAATCGAGTCTGACACAAACAGGTTGCAGGGCCGTGACGCTGACGAGTTGGCTCGCCAGCGCCGGTTGTCCGCGCAGGAAAGGAAAAACGCGCGGTTCAGTAGGTCTTGTAAGGCAGAAACTTGCCCGACATCACCATGTTCACACGATCCCCCTTGGGGTCTTCCTCTCGCTGGATATCCATGGAGAAATCGATGGCACTCATAATCCCATCACCGAACTCCTCATGGATTAGCTCCTTGATAGTCGTACCGTATACGTTCACCAACTCGTACAGGCGGTAAATCAGCGGGTCGGTGGGAACCGCTGTGGGAAGAGATCCTTTGTAAGGAGCAATTTGCAGCCAGGCGATGGCCTCGTCACTGAGGTCAAAAAGTTCACCCACTACTGCGGCCTGTTGTTTGGTGAGAGTCATCTGCCCGAGGCAGGCGGCGGTGGTCCACTCTTTGGATTGCCCTACCGCATCTGCGACCTGTGTCCATTTCAGGTCCTTTTGCACCTTGGCGGAGAGGATCATGGCGGTGACTTGTTCGCGATTACTGATCATGGAATGGCTCCTTTGTGTTTTCGAATTGGCGATGGAAAGTTGTCGCATCAGGTTGTGCTGGAAATCAGGCTCAGCAGGTAGAAAATTATTAACAGCAGTACGCCGCTCACCGATTGCCAGAAACGGACCGGGTAGCGCTCGATCAATGGTGGGCGTATGGCATTGAGGTATTCCGGCTTGGGATGGCGGAGTTCATAGGCAAACTCGGACAATGCCTCATGCCGGCGCAGTGGGTTCGCCTGCAGTGCTTTCTTCAGCGTGGCATCGATCCATGCGGGAATCTCGCGGGTTTCACTTAACACGCTGCGATAGCGCAGGCGGTACTGCGCTGCCACGGTAGTGCAACGGGCGACTTCAGTGCCGTAGGGAAACTCCCCGGAAAGCAGGTGGTAGGTAAGTACCGCGAGGGAAAACAGGTCCGAGCGCGGGGTACCCATATCGCCAAGAAAATATTCCGGGGCACTGTACAGTGCGGTTCCCAGGATCAGCTGACCCGTCTCCGCGGTGCTGTCTTCATAGCTTTCTGCAATACCGGCCACCCTGGCAGAACCCAGGTCGATCAGAGTGACGGTACCGGCACTGCTGATCATGATGTTTTCCGGGCGCAGGTCCTGGTGCAGAATTTCTGCCCGGTGCAGGGCCTGCAGACCACGCGCGACCTGTTCGATGATCGTGCGCACGGTTTCCAGATCCGGGTGGGGGTTATCCGTCATCCACTGCCGCAGTGTCTTGCCCTCCACCAGTTCCATTGCGGTGTAGACGAAGTTTCGCTGGCGATGCGTGTTTGCGGCGCGCACCACATGTGCACTGCTGACTCGTCGCACGACCCACTCCTCCATCAACAGCCGTTGCAGGTAGGTCGGATCATCGGAAAGATCGATGGATGGTGTTTTAAGGATTACCGATGCGCCGCTGGCCTGGTCGGTGGCCAGATACACGTGGCTGCGGCTACTGGCGTGGATCTCGCGTTCGATGGTGTAGCCGTCGAAGGTATCCCCGGCTTTAAGCAATGGTGGCAATGGCAGTGAGCCGGCCTGATCCAGCAGCTCCGGCCGGGCTTCGGGAATCTCTTTCACACGTACCAGCTGCACCGTGAGATTGTCGTCACTGCCATTCGCCAGCGCGGCGGCCACCAGAGTTTTGGCAATACTCTCGAGGCAGCTGTCCTGCTGCTCCAGGTACTCGATCATTGCTTTGCGGGAGAGCGCTTCGTGTACTCCGTCGGTAGTGAATAGGAAGAGGTCGCCCGTTTCGAGGCGCAATCGCTGGTAGTCCACATCCACCTGCTGCTCCGCGCCCAGTGCACGGCTCAGGTAACTGTGGTATTCGCCCGCCCACTGGCGGTGGTCGTGGGTAAGCTGTTCCAGAGAGCCGCGGCGCAACCGATAGATCCGCGAGTCGCCAAGATGAAAAAGATGGGCTTCGTTGCCTTTGAAAATGGCGGCACTGAATGTGCACACGTAGCCTTTGTCCCGGTCGTAGCGGAACGGGCTCTGGCGGGTCTGTTGGTAAAGCCATGCGTTGGTGGCCTTCAGCACCTGTTGCGCGGCGATTTGCACGCTCCAGCCGTCCGAAGTGCAGTAGTAGTCGTCGAGAAAACTTTTCACCGCGGTCTCACTGGCAATGGCGCTGACACTGCTGCTACTGATGCCGTCGGCGATGGCGAAAGCCGCGCCCTTGAGACCAAGCTGCGGCTCCGATGGTAGTCGTGCGCCGCAGCGGTCCTGATTTTCGGGTTTCACGCCGGCGCTGGAATGCTGGCCGACTTCAAGCGAAATTGTGCTCATAGGTTTTATCAGAGTTCCCACTGATCGGTACCCGGAAGGCCCTGTGGCGGCAACGCTTCCTGGTACCGGCACCCTTGCGCAATATTTTTTCTATTGGTGCAAAGGTGCATCAATACGGAAGTCGGTATCAGGCCATGGCTTCTTTACCCGGCTTTACGTCTGCGGCGGCCAGCTGACGCTTGGGCGCAGTTTTGTAGTGGGTGCTGTACAGCGTCAGGCCAGTGAAGGCGAGGCCGCCTACCAGGTTACCCAGCGCAGTGGGGATTTCGTTCCAGATGAAGTAATCCAATACGGAAAACTCACCGCCCATCAACATCGCAGTGGGGAACAGGAACATGTTCACTACGGAGTGCTCAAAGGCCATAAAGAAGAACAGCATGATGGGCATCCACATGGCCAGAACCTTACCGCTGACGTGGGTGGAGATCATTGCGCCCACTACCCCCATGGATACCATCCAGTTACACAGCATGCCGCGGAGGAAAATAGTGAACCAGCCTGCGGCGCCGTATTCGGCGTAACCCAGGGTCCGCGCTTCACCGACTGAGGCCAGCTTGGCGCCAACCGCGCCCGGCTCGGTGTTGAAGCCCATGGTAAACACAAATGCCATGATGACCGCCACGGTTAATGCGCCGGCAAAGTTGCCCAGGAAAACCAGGCCCCAGTTGCGCAAAATACCCTGAATGGTCACGCCCGGGCGCCGGTCGAGCCAGGCCAGTGGTGTTAGAACAAACACGCCGGTGAGCAGATCAAATCCCATCAGATAAAGCATGCAGAACCCGACGGGGAATAAAATCGCACCGATTAAAAAGACTCCGGTCTGCACCGCGACGGTAACCGCAAATACCGCTGCCAGTGCGAGAATGGCACCGGCCATATAAGCGCGTACGAGCGTGTCGCGGGTGGACATATAAATCTTGGATTCCCCCGCATCGACCATTTTGGTCACGAATTCATTGGGTACGAGATAAGCCATAGTTATCACCTTGTTAAAGTTTGAGGACCGGTCGTCCATCTGTGCTGAAAATTGGTGCGAGCACGGGGTGAATGTGTTCGCAGAGAATATTTCTGGGCACAAAAAAAGGCGCCCACACAGACCCGCCGAAGCCGGTATGTGATGGACGCCTTTATCCAGTGTGTTCTGTTTGTAACGGGCTCGATGCCCCGCGGAACCGTGCATACTCTTGCACAAGATCCCCGCATCAGAGATCAAAGCAATCTCGATGCCAACTTTTTTTAGCCCTTTGAATCGGTGTGAAACGGTCGACTTAACGCGGTTTACTGTTTCGATGTCGCAAAAAGGCTTTTTTCCGGAAAATTTCCGCTCACTTTTGGTGCATGCTGTCGACTAGAGGGCAAGGAGAGCATCTGGGGTCGGGGAATTGGAGGCAGATTTTCGGATGATGTATCCGGCTCTGGAATATTTATTGCTGCATTAGCGATATCCATCCTTCTTCGCCGGAATATGCCGTCATGCCCAACCACAGTGAAGATGCAGAAAAATTCCTGCTCGCCGCAAAGCGTTCAGAGATTCAGGCGCTGGAGCGACTGGCCGGCAGTTGTGAACTGGTGACTACCGTTTCCGACCTGGTCCACCAGCTGCAGCGGGAACGGGGTATCAGCAATATCTACCTGGTCTCCGCAGGCTTTCGTTTTTCCTCCCTGCGCGGAGAGCAGATACAGGCGAGCAGTGCCAGTGCAGACGTTTTCCGACAGTTACTACACGACCAGTATCTGCAGGATGGTAAATGCAATAACCCGCGGGATATGCGCCTGCTGAACAGTATTGCCTATTCACTACACGGGCTCGATGAACTGACGGAGCTGCGCAGGCATATCGATGCTTTTGAAGTCAGTGCACTGGAATCTACCGATGCATTTTGCCGGCTGATCGCCGGGTTATTATCGGTGGTGTTTGAGGCCGCGGACGTGGCGGATGATCCAGAGGTGACGCGCTTGCTGGTAGCGCTGTTTAACTTTATGCAGGCCAAGGAGTTCTCCGGTCAGGAGCGGGCCTGGGGAGCCATTGGGTTTGCCAGCAGCCATTTCGATGAACGTTTGCACGAGCGGCTGGTGCACTTGCAGGACTGCCAGCGCCGCAGCCTGGAAATCTTTCTGGAGTTTGCCGGGGACACCGAACGGGCCCGCTGGCAGGCCATTGAAGAGAGTGACGAGACCCGCGACCTGAACCGGTTGCGCAGGGTTATTGCCGGTTTGAAGAATGGTGAGCCGATTGCCGCCGAGGTCAGTGAGGTGTGGTACCAGCTCGCCACCGCGCGGATCGATTCCATGCACCGGCTGGAAGATGCCATGACCGCGCGCCTGCTGAAGGCGAGTCGAAAACGGGTGGCGGATGCGCAATCGGAGCTGGGGCACCACTATGCGCAGTTGCAACAGTTGAAATCTGCCGACTGGAGCCGGCTGCCGGCGCTCGCGGTGCTGTTTGATCCCGAGGTGCCGGGACTCTACGGCCGAGCTTCGACCGCGGGTGTGCCGCCCCTGCACGGTCAGCATCTGGCCCATTCCCTTTACGACCTGATTCGGTCTCAGGTCGCCCATATTCACCGGGTCAGCGAGGAACTGGAAGAAACCCGCCGGGCACTCACCGAGCGTAAGCTGGTTGAACGCGCCAAAGGCGTGTTGATGCGCAGTCTGCGAATGAACGAAGACGATGCCTATCGCACCATGCAGCAGCGTGCCATGGAAATGAACCTGAAGCTCGCCGACGTTGCAGCTAAGATTATCGAGATTGGTAACCAGCGCGGCTCCTTCGACTATCGAGGAAAAAACCCGCGACCCGAGGAAGCGACACGCGGTGGTCCTGGCTAAGTTCAAAATGCCCGCAGGGTCAAGTACCAGTTGAACAGCGTGTGGGGCGCGGGGGTGTTAAAGAAGCGCTGCAGGATAAACCCGCCGGCGAAGGCAACCCCCATGGCCACCGGCAGGGGAATTCGTCTTGTTTGTGTCAATGCCTGGGCGCGTTGCTGTTGCAGCAGGCTGAGTGCGCTGCGCCGTTGCAATTCCATGTCCTCACGGCAGGTTTCAATCTGTCTGTTTAAAGAGCGCAGTGACATCGTCGAGCGCCTCCTTTGCCTGTTTCTTGCTTTCTTCAAACCTGAGCATTTTACGCAAGCTGTTAACCGACAGTAGTAGGCCGACAACGATCAGGATTTGCGACAGTACAAAAATCCCGAAGCCGATAACTACAGATTGAGAAAGGTAGTAGCCGAGTAACCCCAGTCCCGCGCAGAGGCTGACGAGCAGGGAAATCGCCAGGAAAAACAGCACCAGCAGAAACAGTACAATTCGCTTGCCCGCACTCAGTGTGCGTTGAAACTCAAGCTGTACCAGACGGGTAAAATTTTCCGACCAGGCCGCCGCCAGGGTCATGGTGGCTTCGGCACGCTGCATCAACTGTTCGAGTTCCGAGCTGTCGTGCGCGGTGGATGGTTCATCGCTAGATAAATGATCCCGGCTGCGAGGATCCGCAGCCGGTGGGGACTCTTCCTGGAATTTGTTTTCTGTATCGTCGCTGTGCGAGCGCTTTCCGGGTTTTTCAGAACCGGCCATTCAGTGATCCCCTCGGGTCGATAACCGTTTTCCTCAGTACTTATTCGCGCAGTGAGTTACGCCTTCCTGGACGATCACTTGAGAATTTTTGCGATCAACCACCCCGCGGCGAATGCACAGCCCACACTGACAAGAGGATGTGCCTTGATTGAACTCTCCGCCCGCTCTGCCACATCGTGAGCACGTTGCTTGCCTTTCTCTACGGATTCCTGAGTGCGTGCCTTTACATTGTCTGCGGTAGCCCGCGCTCTCGCTTTCACGTGATCAGCGGTGTCGTGTGCCGCCTCGCCGGCCAGGTGGTAAGCCTGATTCAGCTTCTCGCGCGTGGAATGGGTCCCGCTGTTTGGGGATTTTGCAGTTGCCATGACGCTCTCCTCCGATAGTAAAGGTGAGCGCCAAGGTTAGGATCGAACGACGCGAAGCCGCAGGGAATTTTCGCTATTGGGTGTTATTGGTCTGAGCGGCGTTTTTTTTATAGCCGTCAGGTATTGCGCCAGTCGCGGATATTGTCGACCACACCGTCTAACAAGCGCTGTCGGCTCTCGCGGCTGATCCACGCATTGTGCGGGGTGATGATCAAGTTGGGAATGTCATCCGCCAGCAGCGGGTGATCGGCGGGAGGCGGTTCCACACTCAGTACATCCAGCGCTGCGCCCCCTATGTCACCATTTTTCAACGCTGCCACCAGTGCATCTTCATCCACCAGGCCGCCGCGCGCGGTGTTGATCAGGAAAGCGGAATTTTTCATCGCCCCGAGAAACCGCTCGTCGACCAGGGTATCGGTTTCATCCGTGAGCGGACAGTGCAGACTGATCACATCGGCTTCGGCCAGCAGACTCGCCAGGGGCACCCGTCCGGCTTTTTTCTTCCCGGTAAAGGAGTCCGCGATCAGCACATGCATCCCCAGCGCCTCGCCCAGTCGGGCCACTTTCTGCCCAAGGTCTCCGTAACCGATAATACCCAGGTTTTTTCCAGCCAGCTCCATTACGGGATGATCCAGCCGGCAGAAAATTGGCGACTGCGTCCAGTGTCCGTTAGTCACATCATCGCTGTACTGGTGCCAACGGGTGGCCAGGGCAAGTATCAATGCGACGGTGTGTTGCGCAAGGGAGCTGCCCGTATAACCGGCCACATTCATAACCGGAATGTTTTTCTCCGCTGCGGCATCCAGATCAATATTGTTGGTGCCGGTCGCGCAGACACAGATCAGTTTCAGGTTGGGGGCACCCTCGATCAGCGCGCGGTCGAGCACGACCTTGTTGGTGATAACCACATCCGCATCCTTGATGCACCCAGCAGTTTCATCGGGAGCCGTGGTTTCAAAGTAGTCCCAATGATCCAGTGCACCTTCCAATGCTGAAGTATCCAGCTCTTCAAGCTTCATGGTCAGCGTATCGAGAAAAACACCACGCATCTGCCGTGTCCTTGTATTAAATTTTATGCCAGCTGCTAAGGCCCTCAGGGGCTGTTTTCTGCGGAATATTTGCCGATGAGGTTGTGGAGCAGAAAATGGCCCCTGAGGGCCGCCCCGGACTAACAAAGAAGAAGCGGGCCCCAAGGCCCGCTTCAGAAGAGTTATCCAGTAACTTACATGACCCGCATACCGGGCTGTGCACCCGCGTGCGGCTCCAGGATCCACAGATCCTTGCCGCCCGGCCCCGCCGCCAGCACCATGCCCTCGCTTACGCCAAAGCGCATCTTGCGCGGCGCCAGATTGGCCACCATTACCGTGTGCTTGCCGATCAGGTCTTCCGGACTGTAAGCGCTCTTGATACCCGCAAATACATTGCGCGTTTCGCCGCCCAGATCCAGGGTCAATCGCAACAGCTTGCCCGCACCTTCCACATGTTCTGCATTGGCAATCAGGGCAATACGCAGATCTACCTTGGCAAAATCGTCAAACTGGATCTGATCTGCAATGGGATCATCCGCCAGCGGCCCAGTGGCAGCTTTCGCCTCAGCCTGCAGCTGCGCCAGAGATTCCTTCGCCGCTTCCTGCATGGCTTCCACCTGCGTCTTTTCTATACGCTGCATCAGCGGCTTGAACTTGTTGATGGTGTGACCGGCCAACGGCGTGGTGGCAGAACTCCAGTCCAGCGCGGTACCCAGGAATGCCTCCGCCTTGTTGGCGGTTTCCGGCAGTACCGGGGCCAGCCAGGTAATCAGTGCGCGGAACATGTTCACGCCCTGGGAACAGATCGCCAGCACCTCGTCTTCCTTGCCTTCCTCCTTGGCCAGAGACCAGGGGGCTTTATCTGCGATCCACGCATTGGCCGCATCCGCCAGTGCCATAATTTCGCGGGTAGCGCGGCTGTATTCGCGGGCCTCGAAGAACCCAGTAATACGCGGGTGCGCTTCCACAAACTGGTTCCACAGCGCCTCGTCAGCCAGCTGGCTGGCCAGTGCGCCACCCGATTTGCTGACGAACTTGGCGGTGCGCGAGGCGATGTTCACCACCTTGCCCACCAGGTCCGAGTTCACCTTGGCAATAAAGTCTTCCAGGTTGAGATCGAGATCGTCCACCCCGGCGGTGAGCTTGGCGGCGAAGTAATAGCGCAGGTATTCCGGGTTCAGGTGATCCAGGTAATTGCGCGCATTGATAAAGGTGCCGCGGGACTTGGACATCTTCTTGCCGTTGACCGTCAGGAAACCGTGTACACACACCTTGTTGGGGGTGCGGAAATCGGCGGAGTCCAGCATCGCCGGCCAGAACAGGGCGTGGAAGTTGACGATGTCCTTGCCGATAAAGTGGTACACCTCAGCGGAGCTGTCTTTTTTCCAGTACTCCTGCCAGTCGAGGCCTTTTGTATCACAATAGTTTTTCAGGCTCGCCATATAGCCGATCGGTGCGTCCAGCCAGACATAAAAGTACTTGCCCGGGGCATCGGGGATTTCAAAACCGAAGTAGGGCGCATCGCGGGAGATATCCCACTCCTGCAGGCCTTCGTCGAGCCACTCGGAGAGCTTGTTGGCAACTTCATCCTGCAGGGTACCGGAGCGGGTCCACTGCTTCAGGAAATCGGTAAATGCCGGCAGGGTGAAGAAAAAGTGCTCGGATTCCTTCTCCACCGGAGTGGCACCGGAGATGGCGGACACCGGGTTGATTAGCTCGGTGGGGCTGTAGGTGGCACCGCAGGCCTCACAGTTATCACCGTACTGGTCTTCGGTCTTGCACTTCGGGCAAGTGCCCTTGATATAGCGATCCGCCAGAAACAGTTCCTTTTCCGGATCGAAGGCCTGGGTAATGGTGCGAGAGGCGATATGGCCATTTTCCCGCAGACGCTTGTAAATCATCGCAGACAGTTCGCGGTTTTCCTCGGAGTGGGTGGAGTGGTAGTTGTCCACACCAATCAGGAAGTCGTTGAAGTCGCGCTGGTGTTCCGCCTGCATGTTGGCGATGTGCTGTTCCGGGGTCAGACCCAGTTGCTCGGCCTTCAACATGATCGCGGTGCCGTGGGCGTCGTCTGCACACATGTACAGGCACTGGTTGCCCTGGGCGCGCTGGAAGCGTGCCCAGATATCGGTCTGGATGTACTCGAGAATATGACCCAGGTGCAGGGAGCCGTTTGCATACGGCAGGGCACTGGTGACGAGAATGTTTCTGGGTTGATTGTCGGTCTGAGACATCATGGCTTCCAAAGGCTGCGAGACTGGACGGTTTCAATTGAATGTGCGGCGGCCCGGGGCCCAGCAAGGCGCTCGGTGCGGCCGGAAAAGAGCGCGGAATATAGCAGAAATGGGGCCTGCAAGGCACCCGCTGCAGTTTGTGCTGTGGGGCAGCCTACCCTTGTGCTGGCGGCAAGGGTTCCGCCAAAATGCCGCCATTCATCGCCAGTCAGTAAGGAAAACACTGTGACCGATCACAATCACGACCACAATCATGACCACGAAGACATTCCCGCCGATGTCCAGGCCCAGCTGGAGCGGGTTGCAGAGGTGATCGGCGCACTGGAAGACCCGGCCACGGGCCAGCCGCTGGACCAGCTGGAGGCGGATATCGAAGTCGGTTTTGACGAGGGGACCGTGTACACCGGCGTGACGCTCGGTTACCCCTGTGCCACCCAGCAGGAGGCGTGGGCGCAGCGGGTGCGCACCGCCTGTGCGCCTCTGCTCGCCGAGGGGCCTCTCGCCGGGGCCGAAGTCCAGAGTGATCTGTATTTCGAGATTGGGCGTACAGACTCGGGCGAGGTGCCGGAGTCTCTGCGCGCAGTGAAAAACATCATCGCCGTGGCCTCGGGCAAGGGCGGTGTTGGCAAGTCCACCACCGCAGTGAACCTGGCCCTGGCGCTGGCCGCGGAAGGCGCCAACGTCGGGCTGCTGGACGCCGACATCTACGGCCCCAGCCTGCCCACCATGCTGGGTACCGAGGGGCTGCGACCGGAGGTGAAGGGCGGGAAGTTTTTCGTGCCCATCCCGGCACAGGGACTCCAGACAATGTCACTGGGCTACCTGCTCACCGAAGACACCCCGGCGGTGTGGCGCGGCCCCATGGCCAGCGGTGCACTGAACCAGATGCTGACCCAGACCCTGTGGGGCGAGGGGGCTGAGGACGGCGAGCTGGATTACCTGGTGGTCGATATGCCGCCGGGCACCGGCGACATCCAGCTGACCCTGTCGCAGAAGGTAGCATTGGCCGGCGCGGTCATCGTGACCACGCCCCAGGATCTGGCGCTGGTGGATGCGATCAAGGGGGTGGAAATGTTCCACAAGGTATCGGTGCCGGTACTGGGTATTGTGGAGAATATGGCACTGCACACCTGCTCGAATTGCGGACACCAGGAGCCGGTATTCGGTAGCGGCGGCGGTGATCGGATCGCCGCGGAGTACGATACCCGCGTGCTGGGAAAGTTGCCGCTGGCGATGGCGATCCGCGAGCAGACCGATAGCGGTAAACCGACGGTGGCCGCGCAGCCAGACGGCGAAGTGGCTGCGCTCTATCGGGAGATCGCGCGCAAGGCCGCCGCGCAAGTGTGGCTGGATACGGATAGTGGGAATGGAATGCCGGAAATCGATCAGGGCTGAACAGTATTTTGTGATCAGAATTTTGTTTAGTACGATCGTGTATATTCCGATTCGCTGAAAGTGCGCGCCGGGCGGTGGCGCGCAAATATCTTGCGCTGGATCTCCCAGCGCAACTACGAAAGCCACCGCAAAGGTTTCGGGCGTGGGGCCCGGTGAGTAGTGGGAAGTCCTGGTTGGGAGAAGAAATTGGGCTTTCAGATTAGATTCAATCCATTAACGCGTACTGTCAGTGCGATCTTTTTCGATCGTGTGGTGCTGGCAGACAAAATTGCTGCCGCGCGTCAGGTAGCGGAGAAGTACGGTCATTTGCATCCGCTGTCCCTTTTGGTGGATGTGCGCAATGCGGATATTGTCATGACCATCGAAGAGCGGCAGCAGTTCGGCACTTTTGCGGCCCATCTTCCCGGGCTCAGTCACGCGCGGATCGCGGTGCTGCACGCGGCTGATCGCAACGCCAATGTGGTTATTAACAGTACTGCGCAGGCTGAAGGCATGCATATCGTGGAATTTGTCTCCGAGCAGGCTGCGCTGAACTGGTTGAGCTCCATCGATGCGAGTGATGTGCCCACCGGTCACTAGCTTGCAGTGACCGGGAATAAGCGGAAAGCTGACAAAATACTGGATGGACATCGGCTCCCCGTTTTCTTCTCTCCCCTCTCTCTTTCATACTATTTCTCCTCAATCCTCCCCGTTCCACACCCCTCAGGCCTCTGCTGACGGCCACAAAGAAGCACCTTGCGCCAATTTGGCCAATGGCATGGGGTGAAGTTGAACCGCTTGAGCCAGAATTGGTGTGATAAATGCTTGGTACTTGGCCTGACCAGTAGCGCTCGCGGGCAGGCTTCAAGAAATATAATTCCTGTTGTCGCCACGTTCTGGCCTGAAGGTCTTTGCCTTCAAGCTTTAATGAGTTTTTTTTCTAGTTTTTTGTTGATTTGTGGACTTGTAAGCCAGGGGGTAAGTGCCTGTTGGTGTATCTTTAGTGCGTCTTGTCAGTCTTTGCAGGCGCGAGGCACAGGTCTATGCCTGTTTAAGGAAGTACGGATTGGAGTAGTTGCAGTAATGAGTTTTCAGATCCGGTATGACAATCAGAAACGCGTTGTCAGGATGCTGCTGTATGGAGAGGCCACGTACGCAAATCGCGTGGAAGCGGTACGCCAGCTAGTGGCGAAATACGGTCACCTGGAGCCGCTGCGGGTCTTTGCCGATGTGCGGCGGGTCAGCAAAATGTCGATGACACTGGAAGAGCAGAAGCGCTTCGGTGTCTATCTTGGAGAAGTACCCGCATTGAATGGCGCCCGCGTGGCGATTCTCAATCGGGCAGAGCTCAACACAACCGCAGTGATGCGCAATAAAGCGCGCGACGCGGGGTTGGTGCTGCATTCTTTTCTTACTGAAGGGGCGGCCATGAAGTGGCTGACCAGTGCCGCCGAAGTACCCAGTTGAGTGGGTACGTCAGCGACCAGGAAGGGATCAGATTGGTAAAACAAGCCTGAGCGTCAGGAACGCTGTGCCTGTTCAGCCTGCTGGCGGCGCAGTTCCTGCTTCTGTTTGCGGCGGGCGAGGGTGGTGGCTTTCGCGTCCTGTCCCAGGTGGTCCTCGCCGCGCGCCTTGGCCAGCTGGATCTGCTTTTCGCGCTCGCGGAAACGCGCCTTGTCTGCCTCCGAAACCGTGTCGTAGCAGTGCGGGCAACTAACCCCCTGCTCGAACAGCTCTGACTGAACTTCCTCGTCCGTCACCGGCATACGGCATGCATTGCACTGCTGGTAGCTGCCGCGCTCCAGGTCGTGGTTGACGGTGACCCGGTCGTCAAACACAAAGCACTCGCCTTTCCACAGGGTTTCTTCCTTGGGGACATCTTCCAGATACTTCAGGATGCCGCCCTGAAGGTGGTAGACCTCGTCGAAGCCCTGTTCTTTCAGGTATGCGGTCGACTTTTCACAGCGGATGCCGCCGGTGCAGAACATTGCTACCTTCTTGTGCTTCTGCGGATCCAGGTGTTCCTTTACGTACTGCGGAAACTCGCGGAAGGTGGTGGTGTTCGGATTGATCGCGTGCTCGAAAGTGCCCACCTGAAATTCGTAATCATTGCGGGTATCGACCAGCAGAACCTCCGGGTCGGAAATCAGTGCATTCCAGTCCTGGGGTTTAACGTAGGTGCCGACGGTGCGTCGTGGGTCAATCCCCTCCACACCCATGGTGACGATTTCCCGCTTGAGCTTGACCTTGCTGCGCAAGAACGGCATCTCCGCAGTGTACGACTCCTTGTAATCCAGTGTCGCCAGACGCGGGTCGGACTTGAGGAAGGTGAGCAGGGCGTCGATGCCGGCACGGCTGCCTGCCACGGTGCCGTTGATGCCCTCGCGCGCCAGCAGCAGGGTGCCGCGCACTTCATTGTCGAGCAGGGTTTTGAGCAGCGGTTCGCGCAGGGATTCGAAGTTGTCGAGGCTGACAAACTTGTACAGCGCACACACCACAACATTGGTGGAACTGGTCATAGGAATGTCCTTTTGCAGGCCGGATCGTAAATCCGGGGCATTGGGTAAAAATCGCCGCGCATTTTAACGGAAAAAACCGGCAGGTGTCGTACACTTTTTCGACAGCGGATGTCAGTACCTGACCGAAGGTTCATGAACAGTCGGAGAAGGTGCGCGGTCCGCCGCCGTCCATCCAGCTCCAGTCCCGAATGCCAGCGAGGTTATCCCCATGGCCGATGACATTACTCCCCAGGAATCTCCCCTGTGCCGCGCCTTCAGCGATGGCAATCACACCGTCAATATCGATATCTATAGCGATGGTGAGGACGGCTGGTTGCTGGAGATTGTTGATGAAAACAACAACACCACGGTGTGGGAAGACGCTTTTGACACCGATGAGGAGGCGTTGCAGGAAGCGCTGGATGCATTGAAGGAAGAAGGGGTGGGGGCATTTATTGGTCCCGCCGAGGCCAGCGGCAGCTGGGAGGCGCCTTAGCCGGCAGTCGCCTAGTGTCCGTGACCAGAATCGACCAGAGCGATTGCAAATAAAGGGCGCCACACACAGCAGGTCGGTACTGGCCTGCTATGGTTATACATAGAAGGGAATCGCGACAGTGTAACAGCACTACCCAATCGCGGCGCCGCCAACGGGCAGCAAGGAATGTTGCCCTGGCGGTGCCAACTGCTCGCGGTCACCGGGCCGCCACTGTTTGCAGATGTATTAAATGTGGTTGCTCTGCATGAAAAATTTCCTTCCCCTTCTCGCTATTCCCCTGCTGTGTTTTTCCTCTGCGATGCCGGCGCTGTCGGGTATTGAGGTGAGGCTCTCCGATGACCGGGTGATCGATGTGGATCTAGCGGAAGCCAAGCTGATTTCCGAACTGAAAGGCTATGCGATCATCGCGGGGCGCACCTGTATTGATTGTGACGAAAATACCGCAATCTTCCTGGAAAAAATCGATGATCGGGAGGGGGAACCTGTGCGCGTGCCACCGCAGTCCGATGAACCGCCGGAGCCTGAGGAGTTTGCGCGTCTCGAGAGTAGCGACGCCGCTGAAACCGAGGCGGCAAAACGCGATCGGGCTCAGGCGGAAATGGATGGCGATGTGGACGGTGTGACGGACATTGATCTGTCTGGTGAGCGCTTCACCTATCCGGGAAAATACCGCGACTATCTCAGCAAGAAGCTGGTGGAAAAGACGCGCATGTTTTACGGAAAATGCCACGAGGACGCACCGGCGCTGTTGTGGCTGAGCGAGTACCGCACCGACAAAGGCTGGGTTAAAGAGGAATACCTTCTGGTATTTCGCGATGAGGGTATCGAGCACCGCTATAACCAGGCGCGCCAGCCAAGTATCTATTACATCGAAAATGAAGATTGCCGCGAATTGCCGGGAGTGGATACCACCACGGAGCCCTGACGTGAACGATGCGTTTTGTCGTTGCCCAAAACAGCAAAACCCCGCGGCTGCGGGGTTTTGTGTGAAAGCTGTGCTGGCTAAGCCCTGTGAACTTTCATAAGCCGTCCTGGCGAATTATTTTTTGTCGTTGTGGTGCCAGATGATCTTGAGCTTCTTCTTGCCCCACTTGCGCGCCTTCTTGATGTCCTTTTCCATCCAAACGTCGATACGGTTGGTGTAGCGCTTGTTCATGCGGTCGCGCACGGTGTAAGTGCCGGGCAGACCTTCAATTTTTACCTTGGCGCCGTTGGTCAGGCCGTGTTTCTCCAGGTCACGGGAAACGGCAATGATCTTGTCACCGGGGCGCAGGCGGTTGTTCCAAGCCGCAGTCCAGGGATCGCCATCGGTCTGGCCTTTAACGGAGTTGTACGCCGTCGCGGTGACGGTCATCGACTTCTTTTCCTTGTCGGTCCCCTTGATCGCGGCAAAGGCGTCTCCACCGGCCAGTGCCGAGAGTGATGCTGCAAGTACAATCACATACTTCTTAAGACTCTGTCGCATAAAGTTCAGTACCTCCGAAAGCCCTTCAGTTACAGACTTTGATTGTCTGCTCGGCCTCCAAGTTGATTTCTTCATAAGTGATCAATCTTTGATCAGGACGGGCCATATTAAAGATCCGTGGATCGGAATCAATCTTTCCGGTGACGCCGGTAAATTCCCCAACAGAGTATTCGTTTAGATTTCAGGCTGAGTCTTATTTGGCCTGAAATGGGCAATAGACCGGAATTAAATACCTGTGTGTGACCGGGATATGACAGTGCGGGGTGTTCAAATCGTTTTCTATTGGCACCGGGTTGCCAATCGGGTTTTCCCTATGACAGCGATGCCATATCGAGCTGGTGGAAATTTATACGATTTCAGGGCGTCGACTTCGCATCCGCTGGAACAAAATTTTTTTCTGGTTATTTGCGACTGGTCGTCCACATTAGGGGGTGCGTACTGATGACAGCGTTGTAACCGGGATCAGTTTCATGAATGTTCGTTATTTGCGAAAGGCTTAAACTATCAAATCGATAGAATCCGTCACCAGAACGGGGAGTTATCCCCGTGTGGGAGGATGTGAAGCATAAGAAAATATCCCTCTGAGGAGCGTTATCAGCGGGAAACGGGGAATATTAGTGCTGATTTTTGACGCGCTGTTGTGGCTCAGATCGCCGTATTGCCTACCGGGCGCTCGGGATTGACCAGGTCCCGCAGAGCGGTCAGGTATGCCAGGTCTTCTTCCAGATCCGGGAAACCGTGGCGCTTATCCAGCGCCACTGCCTGCTCCAGCCACTGGATGGCCTCCTCCAGATTGCCTTGCCACTCGCATACCTGGCCGATATTGAATGAGGTGATGGCCAGGTTCTGCCAGTCTTCTTCCCGGCGCAGTTCATCCATGGCACTGATATACAGCTGATAGGCATTGCGCAGCATGGCGGCGCGTTTGTTGGGGTTGGTTTGCAGGGCCGAGTGCTGGTGATAGGTATGGGCGATGGCGGAGCGCACCCGTGCGGCAGAATGTTCAAATGGCAGGCCCGGGGAGGATTCGATATAGGCCAGCACGGCCTCGAACTGGCCGCGGGCGAGCGGATAGAGGTCCGGGCGCTGCCCGCCGAGAGCATTGAGAATGATGCCGTAGCGGTAGCGCAGCTGGTTCTGCCGGTGGGGCTGCGCTGACAGGCCGGCAATGGCCCGCTCGTACAGGGGGAGGGCAGCATCGTAGTTGCCCTCTAGCGCATACTCCTCAGCCTCCATGATCAGTGGTGCGACATCGGCGGCAGCCGGCTCAGTCTGGGCCATCGACGCTGTGCTTAGCATTCCTGCAAATGTCACCACAAGGGCGGGCAACAGGAGAGTCAGCGGTTTGCGCAAGGTCAGCATGGCCAGTCCATCTCGAAGTGCCGCCGGTACGCAAAAGCTTACCGGCTGGCAAGTTAGTGATTACTGACAGTAAACCCCGAATCTTCGATTTGTGCCAGTAATGCTTGCAGCGGATGGCGCAATTCTGTTTGTGCGAAGCGTTTGCTCTGACACCGGCAGGAGTAACCCGTGGCGAGAATGGTACTGGTATCGCCGTTCAGTTTGGGTGCCCAGGACTGCTGGAAGATGACCCGCGAGGTCTCTTTATTGGCCATCTCGTGGCCGTAGGTGCCGGCCATGCCACAGCAGCCCGCGGCCTGGGTTTCCAGCTGCATCCCCAGCGCCGCGAACACCTGTTGCCACTGGCGCGAGGAGCCGGCGGCGTTGGATTGCTCGGTGCAGTGGGGCAGCAGGGTAAAGCGTGCGTCCTTGAGGCGATTGCGATTGCCCGCCAGGTGATCCGTATGCCGCGCCAACCACTCTTGCAGGAGCAGTACCTGGGGCGCTTTTTCCCCCAGCAGTTTCTGGTATTCGGAGCGGTAGGTCATGGTCATGGAGGGATCGATGCCCACCAGCGGGACGCCGCTCTCTGCCAGGCTGTTCAGCATGGCGCTGTTACCGGCGGCGGCCTGCGCGAACTGGCGCAGAAAACCGTGTACATGCAGGGGCTTGCCGTTGGCGCGATAGGGGGCCACCAGCGGATTGAAGTCGAGAAGCTTCAGCAAGCGCAAGGTGTCTGCTACCACATCCGCATCGAAGTAGCTGGTAAACGCATCCTGCACGATCACCACCGACTTGGCGCGCTGCGCCGGGCCCAATGCGCGCAGGCTTTCGCGGCTGGCATAGGGCACTCCCAGTTCGCGCATTACCCTGTCCAGGCGCGTAGCCGACAGTGACGGCGAATCCGTCAGTCCCAGCCCGCGCTCCATCAGCCAGCGCACCGGTTTCAGCTTGAGCGGCCAGTTGTACAGCTGCGGCACCTGCGCCAGATGCGGCATGACAAACTCCAGTCCGCCGACAAAGTAGTCCTTCAGCGGGCGCAGGTAGCGGCTGTAATAAAGCTCAAGAAACTTGGCGCGGAAGGTGGGGACGTCCACCTTGATTGGACACTGGCCAGCGCAGGACTTGCACGCCAGGCACGCCTGCATCGATTCGTTTACCTCGTGGCTGAAATCGTATTCGCCACGCGCGCGGGCCAGGGAGTTCTTGATGCGACCGGGCAGGCCGATCAGGAAGGACTGCTCGCGACTTTTGCGCGCCACGGCTTCGGGGTCCACGGAGCGGTCCGCCAGCAGACGCAACCACTCGCGAATCAGCGAGGCGCGCCCCTTGGGCGAGTGGATACGGTTGCGGGTTCCTTTATAGGACGGGCACATGGCGTCGTCCGGGTTCCAGTTGAAGCAGGCCCCGTTACCGTTGCAGTAAACCCCCTCGGAATAGCCTTCCCAAACCTGTACCGGGATCACCCGGTCGCGCTCGCCGCGGGTGGGTACTTCATCGATTTTTAGCAGACTGGAGGCGACACTGGGGGTGGCGATTTTCCCAGGGTTCAGCTGGTTGCGAGGATCGAAGGCGGCCTTGATCTTCTGCAGCTCTGGGTACAAATCACCGAAAAACGCCGGCGCAAACTCCGAACGCACCCCTTTACCGTGTTCACCCCACAACAAGCCATTGTATTTCTGTGCCAGCTCCACCACCTGCTCGGTGATGATACGCACCTGCTTGGCCTGTTCCGGGTCTTTCATATCGATGGCCGGGCGCACGTGCAATACACCGGCATCTACGTGGCCGAACATGCCGTAAGCAAAGCCCGCCCGATCCAGTGCGGCGCGGAATTCGGCGATAAAGTCGGCGAGATTTTCCGGCGGCACAGCGCAGTCTTCCACAAACGGAATAGGGCGCTGCTCACCCTTGGCATTGCCCAGCAGGCCCACAGCGCGCTTGCGCATGGCCCAGATCTTGTTTACCTGGGCGTGACCGCGGGCGATGGTATAGGCAAAGCTCTTGCCCGGCTGGCCGATCGCGCTGTCCACATGGGCGGTAAACTTCGCCAGCGCCGTATCCAGGGCTTCTTCAGAATCCGCAGTGTATTCCACCAGGTTGATGCCGTTCACCGGGCGTTCGTCCTGCGGGAAGAATTCGCTCACGCTGTCCCACACCATATCCCCCATCGCCAGTTGCAGCACCTTGCTGTCCACGGTCTCAATCGAGGTGGGCCCGGCCTTCATCAGGTCGCTGGCATCTTTCAGTGCATCCTGGAAGTGGTCGTAATTCAGGTTGACCAGCGCCGCGCACTTGGGAATCTGGAGTACATTGAGCTTGGCCTCGGCGATAAAACCCAGGGTGCCCTCGGATCCGCACAGGATATTATTCAGGTTGAAGCGGCCATCGTTATTGGCATCCCTGTCCCGGATATGCGCCAGGTCGTAGCCGGTGAGGCAGCGGTTCAACTTGGGAAATTTGGCGTCGATCAACGCGCGTTTGTCTTTCTCGATCGTATCCACCAGCTGGTGAATTCTGCCGGAGCGGCTGTCGTTATTGGCAATCTCTGCCAGTCGCTCGTCTTCCAGAACGTGCGAGTGCCAGAGTTCACCGCCCATCAGCACGGTTTTCAGTTCCAGCACGTGGTCGCGTGTTTTGCCGTATAGGCAGGAGCCCTGACCGGAGGCATCGGTATTGATCATGCCGCCGATGGTGGCCCGGTTACTGGTGGAAAGCTCCGGGGCAAAGAACAGTCCATGGGGTTTGAGCGCGGCGTTCAATTGATCCTTCACAGCCCCGGCCTGGACCCGTACCCATCCTTCGTCCGCGTTGATTTCGAGGATGCGGTTCATGTGTCGGGAAATGTCGACCACGATCCCATCGGTCAGTGACTGACCGTTGGTACCGGTGCCGCCGCCGCGCGGGGATAGCACGACATTGTGAAATTCTTCCCGGTCCGCCAGTTCCATCAGCAGTTGCAGGTCGTGGATGTCCCTTGGGTAGACCACAGCCTGGGGCAGCACCTGGTAGATGGAATTGTCCGTGGACAGCACGGTACGGCTGGCGTAGCTCGGACTGCTATCGCCGTGGAAGCCGCCCTGCTTGAGTGCGGTGAGGAACTGCAGGTAGAGCGCCTGTACTTCGTTGATTTCGCGCAGTGCTGGAATCATTCCGGGCCCCGGGTCTGGTTAATCGGTACATCTTATAAAAGGGAATGGCATTTTAGCGACGGTGGCGGCCTGCGCAACAATTACCGGGATTTCCCCACCCCGGATGCCCCGGCTTTCGGGAAAAGCTCGGGATCCGGGGGGAAATTGCGCGTTTGTTGAAGGTAGTTGCGAACGGGGAGTCAGTTTTATTGGCTGTCTATCGCTCCGATGCCATCATGTCCTGCAGATTGATCCGATGCCTGCTATTCGGGTAATCCCATGTCATCTATTTAGTGTGTGTTGTCGTAGATATAACAAGGTTCACTATCGGTAAACCCTGTAACGCAGGAATCAACGATGCAGGCTTTCGAGGTATGCCTCCAAGGGCAATTGAACTTACTTATTTGTGGCGCTACTTTTTAAGAAAATGAAGCTCTTTCGCGCTTTTTCGACCTGCTTCCCATGTGTTGGTCAGTATCAGGCTTGAACGACTTCAGTTTGCATGAGGCGAATGCCAGCAATATGAACTTTACCCGGAAAATTCCAATCGGAATCAGCCAGTGTGCCATGGGGGATCCGGTGCGCTTCAACGGCGGGCACAAGCACAGCAAGGTATGCACTCAGCTGCTGAGTCAGTGTTTTGAGTATGTCCCCCTGTGTCCGGAGGTCGCGATTGGCATGGGCGTCCCGCGCAAGCCGATTCATCTGCTGGTGGACAAGGCCAGCGCGCCGGTAGACGCGGTGCGGGTAGTGGGCGTGGAAGACGCCGGGGTGGATGTGACCGCACCGCTGCGGGAATACGCGGACTCGGTGGTGCCCGAGCTGGCTGGGGTGCGCGGTTATATTTTCATGCAGAATTCTCCCAGCTGTGGTCTGCGCGGCGTGCGCCGCTATTTGAGTAACGGTCACGGTATCGACAGCGAGGGTATCGGTGTTTTTGCCCGACGATTGCAGCAACGCTTCCCGCATCTTCCTATGGAAGAGGTGGGGCGGCTAAACAACAGTGAGTTGCGGGAGAATTTTCTCACCCGGGTGTTCGCTTACGATGCATGGTTCCGGTATGTAGAGGGTGAAGCGGAGGAGAAACCGGTGCAAGAGGATCAAAAGCCGCCGTCTAAAATTTCCCAGGTCATCCAGTTCTACACCGCGTACAAGTATCTGTTGCTGGCGCACCACCAGGAAAAAACCCGTGCCCTGGGACGGTTTCTGGCAGACTCCAAGGCCCTGCCCATCGACGAACTGGCTTTCGAAGTGCGCGGGCGCATTATGGAAATTCTATCCCTGCCGGCCTCCCGCAAGGACAGAACCAATGCACTGATGCACAGCGCTGGCCACCTCAGCGAATTCCTCGACAAGCGAGAAAAAGCGGAGCTCAAGGACCTGATTGAAGAGTACCGGCTGGGGCACAAGCCTTTGTCTGCGGTGCTGACCCTGCTGCGCCACTATTTGCCGCGCAGTCCCCACAGTTTTATCCACAATCAGGTCTTGCTGGCGGCAGAGCCCGCGGAGCTGGGCTTGTGTGATTTCCATTGAATAAATGATGTATGCCTGAAAAAGCCTATCAAAGAGGGTTGGTGTGGCTGCGCAATGATTTGCGACTGACCGATAACACCGCCCTGTATCGCGCCGCCAGAGGCTGCCAGGCCCTGGCGGCGGTTTATATAGCGACACCGCAAACCTGGGATCGCCACGGTGACGGCGACAATGTCGTTGCCATGCGCCTGCGCAGCCTGGGAGCACTGCAGCGCGCGCTGGCAGATAAGCAGATTCCGCTTTACTTCCTTGAGCTGAACGGGTTTGCGGAGGTACCACAGGCGCTGGTGCAGATCACTGACAAGCTGAAAGTGGACGCCCTGTTCGCCAATGCGGAATACCCGCTCAACGAACTGCGCAGGGACACTGCGGTGAGAGCGGCGCTGAAAGAGGTGGGGGTGCCGGTCGAGTACTGTACCGATCGCACCCTGATCCCTCCGGGTAGCCTGACTACCAACAGCGGTGACGGCTTCAAGGTATTTACGCCATTCAAACGCGCATTTATCTCTCGTCACGGCAACAGCGATGAAGGATTTGCTCCCCTGCCGGCGCCGCGCGCACTTGGCGCGGCGCACGAGTCCCAGTGGCCCGAGTGGATCGCGCTAAAGGGCGAGAATAACCTGGTGCGCACCATCCCCGAAACGGTAGGCAAATACGGCGTGGCTGCCGGTGGCAGCGACAAGGTGCTGGAGTGGGATGTCGGTGAAAAGGCTGCGCACAAGCGTCTGAAGGCATTTGCCAATATCGTGGCCGATTACGACGAATGGCGGGATTTCCCGGCGAGAGAAAATACTTCCCGACTTTCGCCCTACCTCAATTGCGGCGCCATCTCTGTTCGACAGTGCGCGAAAATGGCGCTGGATGCCAATGCCGGGCAGTGGATTGCTGGTAAAGGCAATTTGAGCGAGGGTGCCAGTAGTTGGCTGAACGAACTTTTGTGGCGGGAATTCTACCAGCACCTGGTGGTGAACTTTCCGCGGGTATGTCGCAACCTGCCATTCAAACCGGAAACCGACGGTGTGCCCTGGTCACAGCGGAGTGAAGACTTCACACTGTGGTGTGAGGGGCAGACCGGCGTGCCAATCGTTGATGCGGCTATGCGCCAGCTGAATGAAACCGGCTGGATGCACAATCGCCTGCGTATGGTTGTGGCGTCATTTCTCACCAAGAACCTGCTCACCGATTGGCGCAAAGGGGAACGCTACTTTATGCGGCAACTGGTGGATGCGGATTTCGCTGCTAATAATGGAGGCTGGCAGTGGGCGGCATCCACCGGTACCGATGCAGCACCATACTTTCGTGTGTTCAATCCCTACAGCCAGTCCAAACGCTTTGATCCGGACGGGGCCTTTATTCGTCGCTTTGTTCCCGAGCTTGCATCGCTTTCCGACAGCGATATTCACTGTCCAAAGCAGGACCTGTTCGGGCAGGATGGGTATCCGCAGCCAATCTGCGATGTGACGGAATCCCGCAAAAAGGCGATAGAGGTGTTCGCAAACTTGAAGTCTTAGGAAACCTCTGATTTATTCAATAACCCGGGATTGCCCGGTGTGACGCGCTCGCGGTACAGATGCCTTCTGATAAATGAGTCGCCAATGAATTATAAAAAGCTGGCCAACTTCATCCTGTTTATCACCGGTTGGTGGATGGCCCTGTTGTATGGCAATGCAATGGCGCTGATCGCGTTGTTCGTTGTGTTGATGGTGCATTTCATCCTCTGGCGGGATGTTCGGGATATCTTCGTGATTCTCGGTTTCATTTTCTGCGGCTTTGCCGTGGAGTGGGCCTTTATGGCCAGTGGTGTGCAGGATTATCGCTCCAACCTGCCTCCCGCCTGGGCCATCTGTATCTGGGCCATGCTGGCAACCACCATGCGCTACTCCCTGTCATGGCTGATCAAAAAGCCCTTATGGGCCGCGCTTGTAGGTTTACTGGTGGCGCCCGCGTTCTACTTCAATAGCGTACAGTTCGGGCCTGCGGGGTGGGGGCGTCCCATGTGGGAGTGCCTGCTGGCGATTGCCTTGGTATGGAGCCTTTTGGCGGCATTTCTCAGCGGTGTGCTGGTGCCCCTGGTCGAGCAGATGGAGCCCGCGGACAGCGGTGTTTCCTGAGCCGCAGTCCTCCCCTCTGATGCATCACTGCTGACCTATACTTGCCACGAATTTTCGCCGTGGCAAGGAGGCCGCAGTGTTCTCTTTTGGATCTCCCAGTAAGCAAGTCTCTTATCTTCCCGGTGCACTGTCCCTCGCCATCTGTACTGCACTGGGTTTAACCCCGGCTTATGCCGAGGAGTCTATTTACCGCTCGTTAATCGTGTTCGGGGACAGCCTCTCTGATAACGGTAATGCCGGTATATTTACCAATGACGATCCGCAGGGTATTTATCCGCGCCAGCCGGCCCCGTCGTTTCTCGCCGATCGTCTCGGGCTTGCCAAGGAAAACTCCTGTTATGGGCTTGGGCCCAGTTTTGGCGGTGCAATTCCCTGTGCACCGGCACCCGGTACTCTGGATCAGCAATTGCTACAGATCAGTAATTCAGTCCTTACCAATGGCCCCAACTGGGGTGTGGGCGGTAACCGCACTGCCGATGTGTTACTCGACCTGGTGGGGCCACAGCGCTTCCTCCAGCTATTCCCGGATACCACCGTTGCTGACCACAATACCCTGACCACGATATTGCCGGATTCCAGTCGATGTGGAGACGATGGTATTTGCGACCCACTCGCCGGGGAGAGCCCCTACCTTAGTCCGGCAGAGGTGCTGGCCGCCACTGCCGCGTTCAATGACCCAATGGCCCTGCAGGCCCTGGTGGATGATCCGAACAACAATATCACCCTGACCGGGGTACCGTTTGCCACCGGCCAGGGGTACCTCCCCCAGAATACGCCGGTCAGCAGTGATCTCTATTTTCTCAATGCCGGGGGTAACAATATCCTCGATGGCGTGCGCAATGGCACCCTGAGCCTTATGTCGATGGAGCGGGCGGCGACCTTTCTGTCCACCGCCGGTAGCGAGCTCAAGGCGGCGGGTGCCAAATATATTGTGATGACCAATGCCCCCGCCATTGGCAACACCCCTGCGGTCTATTCCCAGGGCGCGGCGGCGATCAATTACGCCAACAGTGGCACCGAAATGTTCAACGACAGGCTGCGTCGGCAGGTCAACGACGTGGGCAATATCCTGCTGCTGGATCTGGAGGGGGTACTCGAATTGGTGCTGGACGATCCGGTGGCATTCGGCTTTGCGGATATCAACCAGAAGGATACCTGTTATGTCAATTGCGCCAATCCCCACCCGGTGTACGGCGCCAACGGTACCGACCCCGATGCAGACATGCTGGTGTTTTACGACGCCATCCATCCGACGCTCGCAGGCCAGCGGTTACTCGGCGACTATTACTACGAAACCCTCACTGCCGCGGTGGGGTTTGGTTTGCTGCCGGATCTTGGTTACCAGAACTTGCGCCAGCACAGGGTCAATATCGATCACCACCTGATCTCACAGCGTTATCGGGATCCATTTACCACGGTATTTTTCGGCGCCAGTCTCGGTTATGCGGAGCTGGGTGCAGGGCCTGCCATCAATGACGAGTACCCGGCATGGGATGGATTTTTTGGCATGAGCTTCGCTGGTTTCGAGAGTGTCGAATGGGGGCTTGGGATGTCTTATGGCGGTAGTGAATACGAGCCCCGGGGCTTGCGCCTGAGATCCCGAAATTTCAATGTCAGTGCGTTTGCGCGATGGGACAATGATTTCTGGTTTGCTGACGGCGCGATTGGTTTCTCGGATATCCAGTACGACGACATCAATCGCACCATTTATCTTGGGGATACATTCCGTCACCGCTTCAACGCGGATACCGATGGGGAGGGCTACAGTGCCTTCCTGCGCGCCGGCTACAATGCCAGTCGCAATCTGGATAGCCAGATGGGGCCCTTTGTATCTGCCGAATGGACCCAGATTGACGTCAATGGATTCAACGAAAGAACCTCCATCGACCTCACATACACCGGCACTTTCGGAGAGCGCAGAGATCCCCTCGGTTTGTGGGTACATGGTCAGGATAGGGATTTTCGCCGCTGCAAGGCCGGCTTCTTCTATAACAGTCCTGAGTCTGCGGAGCACCAGTGGTTTGGCGAATTCTGGCTGGAACACACCGCCGGTGATGATTATGCCGACCTCGGGATTGGGGTGAATTCCATCTTTAATAACTGGGCGCGCCTGCCTTCCTACCGCAGTAAAAATGCGGGCATCTTCCAGAACGGGGTGGGTGCCATGGTGGGGGTGAGCGTCAATGAAAAGTTCCGGATCGCCGCGGACCTGCTGGTGCGCCCCGAAGACACGGTGGGCGGACTGAGTATCAACTATCGATTCTGAGGGGGCAGTGTGGCGCGGGCGCCGAATTTTCTGCGGTAAACCCGGAAAAATAACCGGGCTGCTGCGAAAACCCGCGCCGTGAAGCGATATCGATTACCTCGCCGGTTGCTACCTTAGAGTGATTGATAACAACGCCAGAAGATGGAATAGCACGATGTACACTCCCCGATTCAGCAAACAGAGTCAGGCCCTCCACTCCGCCGACGCCGATGTCTGGGCAGTCAGCGACCGCGCCCATGAGCTGGCGGACAAGGGGGAAGATGTCATTTTCCTGTGTGTGGGCGACCCCAACTTCGATACTCCCGAGCCCATTCTCGACTTCGCCCGTGCCCGTCTCGGTGTGGGCCGCACCCACTACTCGCCAGCTGCCGGTGAGGCTATGCTGCGCCGCGCCATCGCCGATATCGAAAGTAAGGTCAGCCCGCATCCCTGCGACCCCGATGATGTGGTTGTCTTTCCCGGTGGCACCAACGCGATTTACGCGGTGCTGTCTTGCCTGTTGAATCCCGGTGAACAGATCGTTATTCCAGAGCCCATGTATATTGGCTATGTACCGATCACCGATGCGCTGCAATTGGATGTGTGCAAGGTTGCCTGCCCCCCCGAGCAGGGCTTTGCATTCGACATTGAAACCATCAAGCAGGCGATTAACCAGGAAACCCGCGCGGTTATGATCAATACCCCGGTTAATCCCACCGGTGCCATGGCCACACCGGAGCAGCTGCGCGAGCTCGCATCCTACTGTCGCGAGCGCAATATCTGGCTCATTTCCGATGAAATGTATTCCATGATTACTTTCGCTCGCCGTCACACCTCCCTACGCAGTGCTGCAGAGCACCTGGATAACGTGGTGGTAATCGATGGTCTGTCCAAGTCTCACGCCATGAGCGGCTGGAGACTGGGCTGGGCGGTGGCGCAGGGCGAACTGGTAGAGCGTTTAATCGAATACGCCGGGGCCACCATATTTGGCGTACCCCAATTTATTCAGGAGGCTGCGGCGTTCGCGCTCGAGTTTGATACCTATTTCGTCAAGCAGATGCGAGATGCCTATGAGAAGCGTCGCGACCTGATTGTCGAGCGTATCAGCAGGATTCCGGGGCTCAGCTGCTATTCGCCGGAGGCCGGCATGTTTGTCATGGTCGATGTGTCTGCGGTAGCCGATGATGGAGAGGCTTTTGCCGAGGCCCTGCTGGATGCAGAACTGGTATCGGTATTGCCTGGTAAACCATTTGGGCCAAGTGCGGTAAACCATGTGCGTTTGACCCTGGCTGCCGATGAGGGCGAACTGATGCGTGCGCTGGATCGTATTGAACGCTTTGTCGTGGGCGGTTGTCTCAAGGCGGGCTGAGGAAATTTCTTGCCCGGGGGCTATCGGGGGGAATACTTCTTGTGGAGTATTCGCCCTGCAGAATTACCGTTATCCTTGATCAGTTGGCACCGTATACAGGTGCCTTACTGAAAATTACATAAAGAAAATTATCGTGAAAGTAGACCGTCACAATCTCAAGATTCTCGAAGTCCTGCAGACCAATGCGCGTATCAGCAACCTCAATCTGGCTGACCAGATCGGGCTTTCCGAGAGCGCCTGCCTTGCGCGGGTGAAGAAGCTGACTACTGAAAAATTTATCCGTGAGTTTCAGGCTGAGGTTAACCTGGACAAGGTCCGTCACGCGGAATTTTATGTGAATGTAGCGTTGAAGCGTCAGGATGCCCGCACCAGTGAAAGCTTCCGCCGTGCGATCAACAAGATCGAGCAGATTGTATCCTGCGTAAAGATGTCCGGTGAGTTCGACTACATGCTGCGCTTTGTGTGTCCGGATGCGGGCGACTTCAATCGCGTTTCCGAACAATTACTGGCAGATGAAGATGCGGCGATCACCCGGATGACCTCCCACCTGGTCATCGAAAAGACCAAGCCGTTTACTGGGTATCCCCTGGAGCTGCTGTTTCAGGACTGAATATAGTTTTGAGGGCGCTGATGGGGCTGCAGGGCCCCCAGGGAATCACACCACCAGCGAAATGGTGCGATCTATCAGCCACCAGGCCGAAAGCCCACCCACAATATAGGCGACCGGCAGCGCCGAGGCTGTTGTGGCACTCGTGCCGGTCCTGATCTCCCACAACTGCACCGGCTTTACCCGGCGCAGCAGAAACATCAGGCCACAAACCCCGGCGATGAATGCCAGTTGCCCGGCCTCGACGCCGACGTTGAACAGTCCCAGAGACAGGGGAATCGCGTGTTCCGGCACCCCTATCTCGGATAGTGCTCCCGCAAATCCCAGACCGTGCAACAGACCAAAGGCGAATGCCACCACCCACGGCATGCGAATGGCCAGCGTCTTGCGCCCTTCCAGCTTGTGCAGAATCTCTGTGGCGAGGAATACGATACTCAGGGCAATTACCGCCTCGACAGGTGCCTGGGGTACGGATACCACGCCGAGCACCGCCAGTGCGAGGGTAATGCTGTGGGCCAGGGTGAAGGCGGTGATGGTGGCAATCAGCTGGCGTCCGCCGCTGACCAGTACCACCAGCGCGAGCACGAACAACAGGTGATCTATACCCAGTAGGATGTGCTCGACGCCGAGGACAAAATAGGTCCCTGCAATTTCTGCCATACCCGCCCGTTCTTCCACTTCCAGCCGCGTTCGATCCGGTAACAAGCGACTGACCTGCTCGCGTCCGTCCAGCCAGCTGATGCGTACCAGCGCATCGGTCATAGTGTTCGCCAAGCCATCAATGGCGATGGTACTGCCGATCAACTGGTCCGGATGAGAAATTTGCCAGCGCTCCACGTAATAGCCGCCGGCCATCTGCGCAGTGGGCAGGCTGTGCTCGTGAGTCTTTTCATCGAACTGCACATACAGTGAAAGCCGCATATCCCCGCGCGCGGGTACCCGCCAGGTTACGTCAAACTGCTCGGATGCTGTCTGAATCACGCTCAGTGAAGCGGGGCGCAGTTCATGGGCCAGAGAAGCGCTGGAGAGTAGCAGCGCTGTAGCGAGGGATACAATAGATGCCAGAAACGCAGGGATTCTCATTATTCTATGGTCTCCCCGTTAACTGTCGGTTCGGCGATACTGATCCGGTAGTTCTCACGCAGGGTCCGGTACTGGATCTCCAGGATGTTCTGCTGCTCTTCCACCTGCCAGTCACGCAGAACTTCGGCCTTCACTGCGGAAAATTCCGGTTGCTGCTGCGGGGTGGCTTCGGAGATCCGCACCAGATGCTCGCCATAGGAAGATGTGAGGGGGCCGATCCACTGGTCGGTTTCCAGATCCAGAAACTGTAACGAGAAGTCGCTGCCAAACAGGCGATCCATCCGTTCTGCACTCACATTTTCAAACCGGTACTGCAGCATGTTGGGATCGCCGAGCTTGCGCGGATCGCTGCCTGCAGTCAGCTTGGTCAGCAGAATTCTGGCGTCTTCGGATACCTCTTTGCGTTTGTCGCTGTTGAGGTACACCTGTTCGAAGGTGTAGCGGGCGGGGAGGGTGTATTTCTCGATGTTGTCGGTGTAGTAGCGCTGAAGGACGTCTTCTTCGGGTTCGATGGCATCTACAAGGTCCTTCGCCAGAAACTCCATTTTCATCCGCATCCTGCGGCGTATAACCGTATCGTTTTCATCCAGCCCCATTTTGACCGCCTCGCGATACAGCACTTCCTCGCGCACGAAGTCATCGATCAGCCCGCGTAGTTCCTCCGGTCCCGGAGGCCGCTGCCAGCCGCGCTCGAAGATGGCGGATAAATGTTCAATGCGGTTTTGGGTGATGACAATTTCCTGCTCATCTCCCGTGTCGCCACCCTGAAAAAAGCCATTGAGGGCAAACAACAGGCCGCCGATGGCGGCAAACTGAATACTGGGATCCTTGATCCAGATCAGATTCATTCACGAACTCCGGCTTATGCTTTTATGGCGATGGCTCGCTGGGAAAGAATTTCTCTGCCAATCAGGATAGTTCAAGAATGAAAATTTACTGTCCCAATTTGCGAAAGGCACCGTTGATCTCCGGCTGGCTATCGGTAGGTGTGGACCGGGGGGGGGGCAATTTGCTCGGTGGGCTTGGATAGGATCGCAACCCTGTATACAGTTGTAGATCGCACGGGAAGTTTTTGGTGCCGAATGGCGCAGTTTTCCTCGTGTGTGATTATTGCTGGTTGATATCAATTGTTTATGTAGCTAAATGACGCTACGCAATCGCTGAATGGATGGGCACGCGGATGAAATTATCGATACATACCATGGTTTGTTCCGTTGCAATGGGTTTGGCCGTCAGTTTTTCCACCGTGGCGGTGTCGGAAACGGTTGAGGAGAAATACCAGAGAGCCTGCATGGTGTGCCATGCCGCCGGTGTCGCCAACGCGCCCAAGGTGCACGATACGGAAGCCTGGAAGCCGCGCCTGGATAAAGGAATGGATGCTCTGTTGGGCTCAATAAAGAATGGATTGAATGCCATGCCTCCCGGCGGCATGTGTGCTGATTGCAGCGACGATGACTACAAGGCGCTGATCAAATACATGTCCTCTCCGAAAGAGTGACCCCTCTCGTTTGCCGCGGGGGTATCAGGCCTCGCGGCGCTCTCCAGGCCCATTGGATTCAGGTGTAAGGCTTCTTTCTAAGGGGGCGCAGCCTGCAACGCTATAGCGGTGTCCCAATAAGCCTGCAGTTGGATGGGGGGGGATTGAGAGAGCTTGCAGGAACCTGTCCACAGACGAGGTGGTGACTGGGCTAGTGCCTGCAGAGCAGGTCCTGCAAGATTTAGTGTGGCCCAGGCGGCGGGTTTTGGCTTGCGGAAAACGAAAAAAATCTGACGGATTTTTTAACTCGCTCTATCGCTTACTGATTTGAACTCCCCCCGTTTTTTTCCTAGGCAGGCAACCGGTATCAGCTGGGCAATCGCTCTCGTCTGAACTCTGTTGGTGTCTGTTCATGTCGCCGCTTGAACGCCGCATTGAAAGGGCTGAGGGAGCGGTAGCCGATATCCAGCGCGATGGTAAGCACCGGCAGGTGCGCCTGATTCGGATCGGCCAGGCGGCGGCTGGCTTCGTCGATGCGAAATTGATTCAGGTACTCATTGAAATTGCGGAAGCCCAGGTGCTTGTTAATCAGGGCTCGCAGTATATGTTCACGGCTTCCCAGTTCCTCGGCCAGCTCGCGGATGGTCAGCCCGGTGCGGCGGTAGCCACCGTGTTGCATGTGATGCTGCAGGTTTTCAAGTAGCTGGCGCTGCTCCTGGTCAAGGGGTTGGCGCTCGATCGTGGTGGCCACAGCCTGTTGTGTATTGTCCGTCTTTGATTCAGGCGTATCGCCCGGGGATGGTTCGGACAACGATGACAGGGATTCCTCCAGCGCCCTTGGTGACAATGCCAGCAGCCACAGGCAGGCGGCAAAGGCGAGAGTGCTGGCCATGACCGCGTGCAGCGTGGGAATACCGGCAGGTATCGGGAAATAGGAAAACAGAAATTCTGCGCAGACCACAATCACCATATAGCTGCCGATGGCGATCAACAGGGCGAGGCGCAACTGCCGGCGTTCTGCAACGAGATCTGATTGCAGCTGCTGTAGCAGCGTCACCAGACCAGCGCCAATCAATCCCAGCTTGAAGGGCTGCGCCAGCGGATAAAGGTAGGGGTGGAGATGGAGCTGGCTGGCCAGGTCGATGGCCAGTTCTAGGGCGATCAATCCCCAGCCCCAGCGGGGGAACGGGTCTTTTTCCCTGCACAGTTGGTGGGTGAATACCCAGAAGGCACCGGGGATCAGCAGGGTAGGGAGGTCGATCAGCAGATCGATGAGGGAGTCCTGGTCATTCAGCAGTGGGCGCAACAGATACAAAAACGCACCGAAGATCAGCATCAGCAGCCATGGGTTTCTGGCTCGTTGCTGGTGGCCAATTCCGATTCTTGCCGCGGCCAGCAGAAGCAGGCTACAGGCTGCGCCGGTAAAAAAGCTGTAACTCATCGGGTACCTCGGGTTTATCGTTTTTATACCGGATTGCGTTGCCCTCTACGTGCTATCTCCAGCGATCGGCCCAGGCATCCAGAACCTTACGACTGTAGGTATGGCGGCCATAGCTGCCATTGTAGTAGGCCAGTGCGTTGGGCATGTTGCCTTTGGCCTTCTTTATGTAGTGTTTGAGGATGGTGCAGCCGTAACGCAGATTGGTGTCCATATTGATCAGGTTGTCTTCCGGACGGCCGATTTCATTTTTCCAGAACGGCATTACCTGCATCATGCCCTGGGCGCCCACCCTGGATACGGCGTAGGGGTCGAAGGCGCTTTCAATCTGAATTACGGCGAGCACGATTTCCGGTTGCAGTTCTGCGCGGGTGGCTTCGCGGTGGATGGCTTTCAGTACCCGCATGCGCTCGTCAGGATCTTTGATATACCGGGCCAGTGGCTGGGATTTGGCCATCAGCCAGACTTCCGCATCAAAGCGGTCGGCGAAGCTGTCGGCTTCGGTGACGGCGCCTTTCAGGGCCTGCAGGAGCTTGGGGTCTACCTCTTTTATCTGGGCAGACACTGTGGCGCTCAGCAGGCACAGCAGCAGTGTGGAGAAGGCTTTTCTTATCATGGGGTGGGATTTTACGGGAAGCTTCAGTGTTTCGGTACTGGCGCGAGTGCTTTGTGTGCGACTTGGTGGCGGGGCTGCTACCGGGTGTCACCTTGCGAGACACGCCGTAAACCCA
>NZ_LZDE01000310.1 GCF_002009015.1 Microbulbifer mangrovi
CAATGGGGTTCGCAAGTACTTTTTCGAAAAAGTTTAAAAAGCCTCCCGGGGGAGGATTTCCGACCGACAAAGACCCTGAGCCACAGGCGTAGCCCTCGGGTTTCTCTCGGGGGATCTTTTCAGAATAGTGTGACGGGAGAGGAATGCCAAAAATACTACGTGGAATTGTCGGCCAATCCACATTGGGGTCGGCCGACATAAAGCAAGGGGATACCGTAGCAGTTACTGCTTATCTGAAGGTTTGTTAGAAGACTCTTCAGTCTCGCGATCACGCCCCTCGTCGTTCACAACTTCTGCAGCACCCTCACCGGTTGCAACAGAAGCCATGCGATGCTCGCGCAGCATCTTCCACACCCAGGCCACCGGACCCGAAAAAGTGTAGATCACTGCAATCACCAGCAACACGCGAGGCGGATCGATAGTCACAAGGCTGAACACCAGAATGATCGCCAGCATCATCACAAATGGTACACGCCCCTTGAAGTCGAGCTTCTTGAAACTGCTGTAATGGAAATTCGACACCATCAGCAGCCCCGCTGCGGCGGTCACCAGGGCTGCAACAACAGCGAGACCGCCACCGACATCAGCATCGTGCCCCGCCCATACCATGCTGGCCACGATTGCCGCCGCGGTTGGACTGGCGAGCCCGATAAACACGCCTTTATCGACGGTATCGACCTGGGTATTGAAGCGGGCCAGCCGCAGCGCGGCACAGGCGGCATAGAGGAATGCAGCCGCCCATCCCAGCTTGCCAAGCGGCCCCAGTCCCCAGCTGAACACCACCAGTGCCGGCGCCAAGCCAAAGGACACCATATCGGAGAGAGAGTCGTACTGGACCCCGAATGCGCTCTGGGTATCGGTCAACCTCGCAACCCGTCCATCCAGGCCATCGAGAATCATGGCCGCAAAGATGGCGATGGCGGCAGCCTCAAAGTTGCCCCCCATACCCGCGATAATGGCGTAGAAGCCACTGAACAACGCGCCCGTGGTAATCAGGTTTGGCAGCAGGTAAACCCCTTTAGCCCGCACCTTTTTACCATTCGCGGAAACCTCTTCTTCCACATGTTCATCCACTGGTAAGCGGATTTCCTCTTCGGACCGCAGGCTCTCTGCCCGATCGTCCTGTTTCTCGCTCATACAAGCTTCCTTAAAAACCACGACTTGGTGACACAAAGTGGAGTGTACAGTGGCGAACCGGCAAAAAAAAAGCGGCGGGACCACCAAGTCCCGCCGCTTTGTGATCGAAAGCCGCTATTTAGCTGTTGCCTTCAGTCTTGTCGATGATCTTGTTCGCCTTGATCCAGGGCATCATGGAACGCAGCTTGGCACCAACCTCTTCGATCTGATGCTCGCCGCCAATACGACGCTCGGCTTTCAGGCGCGGCTGACCGGCCAGGGATTCCAGCATAAAGTCTTTGGCAAACTTACCAGTCTGGATATCTTTCAGGACACGCTTCATTTCCGCCTTGGTCTCTTCGGTAACGATGCGCGGACCGGTAACGTAGTCGCCGTACTCTGCTGTATTGGAGATAGAGTAGCGCATGTCCGCGATGCCGCCCTGATACATCAGGTCAACGATCAGCTTCAGCTCATGCAGACATTCGAAGTAGGCCATCTCCGGTGCGTAACCCGCTTCGGTCAGGGTTTCGAAGCCAGCCTGTACCAGTGCAGATACACCGCCACACAGAACCGCCTGCTCACCGAACAGATCGGTTTCGGTTTCTTCACGGAAGTTCGTTTCGATGATGCCTGAGCGGCCGCCACCGTTGGCAGAGGCATAGGACAGCGCCAGCTCTTTCGCGCTGCCAGAAGCGTTCTGATAGATCGCGATCAGGGTCGGAACACCGCCACCTTCCAGGTAGGTGGAGCGCACAGTGTGGCCCGGGCCTTTCGGGGCAATCATGATGACGTCGACATCTTTCGGCGGCTCGATCAGCTCGAAGTGAACGTTGAAGCCGTGAGCAAATGCCAGCGCGGCACCGGTCTTCAGGTTCGGCGCTACCTGCTCGCGGTACACCGCTGCCTGGTACTCGTCCGGAGTCAGGATCATAACAACGTCGGCATCTTTAACCGCGTCGGCAACTTCCGCTACACGCAGACCGGCTTTCTCGGCCTTCGCCCAGGAAGCAGAACCCTTGCGCAGACCGACAACAACATTGCCCACACCGGAGTCTTTCAGGTTGTTGGCGTGTGCGTGACCCTGGGAGCCGTAACCTATGATTGCAACAGTCTTGGACTTGATCAGAGAGAGATCACAATCTTTATCGTAATAAACTTGCATAACTTACTTCCTGCTTTTCGTACTTTAAAAGTCATTTACCCGCTGATTGCTCAGCATTGATTCATTCAGACAGCGCTCAAACACTGAGGATTTTTTCGCCACGGGCGATCCCCGAAACACCGGAGCGAACCACTTCCATGATGGTGTGCTCGCCCAGCGCCTGTAAGAAAGCGTCCAGTTTTTCACTGGTACCCGATACCTGTACCGTGTACATATTGCTGGTGACGTCGACGATCTGACCGCGGAAGATGTCCACACTGCGTTTGACTTCGTCCCGCTGTGCCCCGGTCGCGCGCACTTTCACCAGCAGCAGTTCACGCTCGATATGTGAACCCTCAGTCAGGTCCACCAGTTTTACCACATCGATCAGCTTGTTCAGATTCTTGGTAATCTGTTCGATCTTGTGGTCGTCCCCGATAGTAGTCAGCGTCAGCCGCGACAGGGTCGCATCTTCGGTAGGGGCCACAGTGAGGCTTTCGATGTTGTAACCTCGCTGGGAAAACAGGCCAACCACCCGCGACAGCGCACCGGGTTCGTTCTCCATCAGAACTGAAATGATTCTGCGCATTGTGTTTACCTCCCTTTACGTCCGTTCCGTTTTGCTGAGCCACATATCCCGCATGGAGCCGTTCGGCATCACTTGCATGGGATAAACGTGTTCAGTCGGATCGACGTAAACATCGATAAACACGGTGCGATCCTTGATCGCAAACGCCTCCGCGAGTTTGCCGTGCAGCTCATCGCGGTGCTCGATCTTCATACCCAGATGCCCGTAGGCTTCCGCCAGTTTGATGAAGTCCGGCAGGGACTCCTCATAAACACTGTTGGACAAGCGCCCTTCGTACTGCATTTCCTGCCACTGCTTCACCATGCCCAGGGCCTGGTTATTCAGACACAGGATTTTTACCGGCAGGTTGTACTGGGTAGCCGTGGACAGCTCCTGGATACACATCTGGATACTGCCTTCACCGGTTACACAAACGACTTCCGCGTCTGGATAAGCGGCTTTCACCCCCAGGGCAGCCGGCAGGCCGAAGCCCATGGTGCCGAGGCCGCCGGAGTTGATCCAGCGACGAGGCTTGTCGAAGCGGTAGTACTGGGCGGCGAACATCTGGTGCTGGCCGACATCCGAAGTCACGTAGGCATCGCCCCTTGTGATCTCGTGAACTGCGCTGATCACCTCTTGCGGCATGATCATGTCACCGTTGGTGCGATAACGCGGCGCGGTATAAAGACCGTGGCGCTCACGCCAGTCGTCGATCTGGCGCCACCAGTCGACGATCGCAGACTGGTCCGGCATGTCCGTGGACGCCTTTAGCATCTCGAGCATTTCATTCAGCACCGACTGCACCGTACCCACGATGGGCACATCCGCAGTAATGGTCTTGGAAATAGATGCTGGATCCACATCGATGTGGATAACTTTGGCGCCGGGGCAGAATTTATTCGGCGTATTGGTTACCCGGTCATCAAAGCGAGCACCCACCGCCAGAATCACATCCGCGTGGTGCATGGCGGTGTTGGCTTCGAAGGTTCCGTGCATGCCGAGCATGCCCAGAAAGCGCTTGTCGGTACCCGGATATGCGCCCAGCCCCATCAGGGTATTGGTCACCGGGTAGTTGAGGCGCTGGGCCAACTCAGTGAGTAATTCGGAACCGTCCCCCTGAACCACGCCACCACCGGCGTAGATTACCGGGCGCTTGGCGGATAACAGCAACGCCACTGCTTTGCGGATCTGGCCGGTATGTCCCTTACCTGCAGGCGTATAGGAGCGCATGCGCAGTTTTTCCGGGAACTTGTAAGGGTAGCGATCCACCGGATTGGTGACGTCTTTGGGGATATCAATCACTACCGGTCCGGGGCGGCCTGTGGAGGCGATATAAAACGCCTTCTTGACCACCTCGGGGATATCTTCCGCCTTCTTGACCAGGAAGCTGTGCTTCACGATCGGGCGCGAGCAGCCCACCATATCGGTTTCCTGGAAGGCGTCTTCACCGATCTTGTCGGAAGGCACCTGCCCGGAAATCACCACCATCGGGATTGAATCCATATAAGCGGTAGCAATACCGGTAATGGCATTGGTGGCGCCGGGGCCAGACGTAACCAGCACGACGCCCGTCTTGCCCGTCGCGCGGGCGTAACCATCCGCAGAGTGGGTTGCCCCCTGCTCGTGGCGCACCAGAAGATGCTTGATGCCCTTCTGACGGAAAATGGCATCGTATATATGAAGCGCCGAACCGCCGGGGTAACCGAAAATCAGGTCTACCCCTTCATCCTGCAGCGCGCGAACCAACATATCGCCGCCGGAGAGTAATTCCACTTGAGCCCCCTCAATATTTCGCTAAATTAGGATCCGCATCATCCAATAACCACAGAAAAACCGGACGGCGCGAAAGCCAGACGGCGATTCTAAAGGAAAAGCGTGATAAATATCAGCCTTAAACGCAGATTTAGCCCATTTTTTAGGATAGCTTAACGGTAACGCTAAATTGCGCGGTGCCCGACCGGTAGCGGAACCGGGTCGCGAACACCAAGGCCTCCAGATGGGGAGGGCCTGCTCGGCGGGAGGGGGTGAGTGCTTAACTCACCGGAAAGAGTGCGGTCCACGGGGTGGTGTGGTGACATCTGCTTCGCCGAGCGAAGGCCAAATTGTGCAGTTTGTGCCCGCAGTGTCAACCGATGAAGCGAGCCAATAGACCGAACGGCCACGTTCCCGGACACAAACTGTTAACTGGGTTGCGAGATCCCCTCACCTCCCCGGTACAATGCAGGCAACGGGGCGGGCATCTGACGGATTCCCGAGCAGACCGGCACAACAAAAATACTCATACACCGAGGCGGCTATCCATGCGCACTGTTATTGCAACCCTCTCCCTGTCTCTGGGCCTGCTGGCGGCGACGGCCCATGCTGACGGCATCTACAAGTGGGTGGATGAAGACGGCGTGGTGCACTTCACATCCCAGCCCCCCCAGAAAGAACAGGTAGAAGTGGTCAAGGCACCCCGCTCCGAGCGCTACAAGAAATGGCAGGACGAGCAGCAGGCCCTGGTCGCACAGCGCAAGGTGAGCACCGCCGGCAAGCCCGCTGAAGAGTCCTCTCCTGAGGCGCCGCAGCAGTCCACCCGGGACAATGCGAAGAAAGATGCCGAGAAAGCGGCAACCGAAAAGGCAGAGATGGCCGCCCGCGCCCAGCGCTGCCGCAGCGCACAGCAGCGCCTGCAGGAGCTGGAGAGCCACGCGCGCGTGCGCGAGGTCGATGCCAATGGCGGTTACCGGGTGCTACCCGAGGAAGAAAAACAACAGCGAATCCAGCAGACTCGTCAGATTCTGCAAAACAATTGCTGAGCCCCTCAGTTTCCGGCGGATATCTCACCATCCGCCGGGCGCTCTCGATCTGGTAAACCGTCACCCGCCCCTTCTCCGGCCTGTCTTTCCTCTTTTTGCCCGGCTCCGTAATCGCGCCCCAGATACATATACATCGCCGGCACCACAAACAGGGTGAACAGGGTGCCGATGGTCATCCCGGAAGCCACTACCAGCCCCATGGCAAAGCGCGCCCCGCCACCGGGACCGGCAGCAATCAACAATGGCACCATTGCCAGCACCAGCGAGGCAGTGGTCATCAGGATCGGGCGCAAACGGATGCTGGATGCCTCCTCGATTGCCTCGCGCTTGGTTCGCCCCTGCAGCTGTAGTTGATTGGCAAACTCCACAATCAGAATACCGTGCTTGGAAATGACCCCGATCAGGGTCACCAACCCGACCTGCGTGTAAATATTGAGTGTTGTCAGCCCCAGGCTGACGAAGATCATTGCCCCACACACGCTCATTGGCACCGTGACCAGCATGATCAGCGGGTCCCGCCAGGATTCAAACTGCGCAGCCAGTACCAGGTAAATCACGATCAGCGCAAAAAAGAACGTGACCAACAGATCCGAACCCTCGTTTTTAAACTGGCGGGACTGCCCGGAATAATCGGTGGAGTACTCCCGCGGCAACACCTCTGCAGCCGCGGACTCGAGAATTCCGAGTGCCTCTCCGAGGGGAACCCCGGGCCGGGGCACACCGGAAATGGTTACCGCATTCAATTGCTGGAAGCGTTTCAGTTGCTGCGGCTCGACACTCTCTTCGATTCTTACCAGTGTGGACAGCGGGACCAGGGTGTCATCGCCGGCGCGAATGTAATACTGCTGCAACTGCTCGCCGGTGAGGCGCTCGCTGCGCACCACCTGCGGAATCACCTTGTAACTGCGGTTCTCCAGGGAAAAACGGTTGGTGTAGGCACCTGACATCATCGCCCCCAGCTCCCGCGCCAGGTCGGCCATATTGACCCCGATGGAAGCCGCCTTGTCCCTATCAATGACGACCGAAAGCCTGGGTTTGTCGAGCCTGAGGTCCGCGTCGAGAAAGATGAACTTCTTACTCGACAGCGCGCGCCCCATGATGTCGTCGGCAAAGCTGGCAAGACTGGCGATGGGCTCGGTGGTACCGATCACAAACTCCACTGGCAAGGTGCCGCCAGCAGTGGGCAGGCTGGGGGGGACAAAGGTCGCAACTTTGAGCCCGGCAATCTGTGAAACTTCGCCGTTGATCAGCTCCTGCATTTCCTGGGTGTTTTTGTCGCGCTTGTTCCAGGAAGAAAGAACAAAACCGGCGATTGCACTGTTGGTACTGTTACCGGCACCGCCGACGCCATTGAGCAGAAACAGGTTTTCCACTTCCGGGTGCCGCTCTTTTACGGCGTTGATCTGGCTGGTGTATTGCTCCATATAATCCAGGGTGGCAAAGGAATCCCCGCGAGCAATCCCCAGCACAAAGCCACGGTCTTCTTTCGGCTCCAGCTCACTGGGTGAAGTGATAAACAGAAAGTAACAACTGCACAGCACGATCAGACCAAACACCAGGATCACTGCGCGACTATCCAGCGCCCCGTGCAACCGTCGCCGATACCCGGATTCCAGCCCATGAAGGCGGCGCTCCAGCCAGGCCTCAAGGCGATTGCTGCGCTCACCACTTTCCGGGCGCAGTACCCTGGCAGCCATCATCGGCGACAGGGTCAGTGCAACCACGCCCGACAGCAGCACTGCCCCGGCCAGGGAAAACGCAAACTCGATAAATAGGGTGCCCGTTAACCCGCCGAGAAAACCAATGGGTAAATACACCGCAATCAGGGTCGTGGTCATCGCCACAATGGGCCAGGCAAGTTCTCTGGCACCTTTGATCGCGGCCTCATGAGGCGAGAGCCCTTCCTCGATATGACGGTGCACGTTTTCCAGGACGATGATCGCATCGTCCACCACGATACCGATGGCCAGAACCATTGCCAGCAGGGTCAGCAGATTGATGGAAAAGCCCATCAGCAGCATCAAAAACAGCGCGCCGACCATGGACAGGGGCACCGCCACCGCGGGAATGATCACACTGCGCAGCGAGCCCAGAAACAGATAGATCACCAGAATCACAATCAAGACCGCCTCGACGATGGTCTTCACCACCTCGTTGATCGAATCCTGAATATATTCGGTGCTATCGTAGGGGATTTCCCCGAGCATGCCCTCCGGCAGCTGCGGAAAGATTTCGTTATTCAGTTTGTCGCGCACATCCGCGATCACGTCCAGTGCATTGGCATCCGGCGCCACCTCTACCGCGACAAAAGTGGCGGACCGACCATTGAAGGTCACCGAGGTATCGTAGGACTCGGATCCGAGCTCAACCTCTGCCACGTCTTCCAGCCTTACCAAGCGATCGCCATCCGCGCGCACCACGAGCTTGCTGAACTCCGCTTCAGAAGCGATATCCGTGTCCGCACGAATATCCATTGCCACCCGCGAACCCTTGGTGCTGCCGACCGCCGCCAACACATTGTTCTGGCGCAGTGCACTGCTGATATCCCCCGGGGTAACCCCCTGGGCAGCCATCTCTGCCGGTCTCAGCCAGATACGCATGGCGAAGGTTCGATTGCCCAATAGCGCCGCGCGCTGGACGCCAGCCACGGTGGATAGCTTCGGCTGCACAACCCGGGTGATGTAGTCGGTGATCTGGTTGTTGTTGAGAATTTCTGAAGAAAACGAAAGGTACATGGCGGCAATGGTTTCCCCCACCGCCAGATCCACAGTGGAGTCCTCAGACTCCTCCGGCAACTCATTGCGCAGCTTGTTTACCTTGGATACGACCTGGGTAAGCACTTCGTTGGGATCGTAATCCAGGCGCACGTAAGCCTGGATGACAGAAATACCCTGGATACTGGTAGATACGATGTAATCGAGGCCGTCGGCACTGGCAATTTCCTGCTCCAGGGGCGTAGTGATAAATCCCTGTACCAGATCCGCATCTGCACCCACATACACGGTGCTGACTGTAATCACCGCGTTCTCCAGTTCCGGATACTGGCGCACATTCAACTCGGAGGCGGAGCGCAGCCCGAGTAGGAAGATGAACAGACTCACCACACAGGCGAGAACCGGCTTGCGAATAAAGATATCGGTAAAATTCACATGGCATCCTTGCCTGCTTTGGGCGCCCCTTTGCAGCGACGGCTAGCTGTTGTCCGGTTTCGGGGATAACTGTTCTGGGGGCGGGTTTTCGTTGTTGATGATGACTCCACCCTCGTTGCGCAATTTCAGCAATCCACTGGTCGCAACCTGTTCACCGGCTTCCAGTCCCTGGGTAATTTCGATCAGGTCTCCCCGCTCTTCACCGGTTTTTACAAAGCGTTTTACCGCTATCCAATCAGGTGATTGCGAAGCTTCCTTGTCCGCCGAGCCATCAGGTTTCTTTTCAGGCTTGCGAACCACAAACACGGCATTGCCGTAGGGCGCGTAACTGATGGCCGTGCGCGGCACCACCAGCACGGTGCGAAATTTTTCCACTTCCACCGACACTTCCGCGAACATACCCGGACGCAATTTTCGCTCAGCGTTTTCCAGGGTCGCCTGAAGCAGGAAAGTCCGATTGCGTGGGTCAATGGCGGGATCTATTGCGGTAATGCGCCCGCGAAATTTTTCACCGGGTGCGGCCGCGGCATTGAGGGTAATGTGTTGCCCGAGTTGCACCCGGCTGAAGTCCTGTTCCGACAGGGAGAAATCGACATAGATGGGCTGCAGCTGCTGCAGGGAAACAACCGCGTCCCCGGGCGCTACGTTCTGCCCGAGGTCAATCTGGCGGATCCCCAGCTGTCCTGAGAATGGCGCGGTAATGGTGCGCTCCGCAATGGTCGCACGCTGCACCGCAAGGTTTGCGAGCACCTGGTCGCGAGTCGCCTTGGCCTGATCAAGTTCTCGCAGCGTGGCCACGCCTTTTTGGTAAAGTTCCGAAATCCGCTTGTGATCCCGATCTGCCAGCCGGCGTTCCGCTTCCAGCACCTCGATCTGGGCGGTCTCGGGATTGGCGGTCAGCTCCGCCAGCAGGGTGCCTTTCTGCACCTGCTGACCGGATTCAAAATAGATCGCTTTGACCTCGCCCTGCGCCTGGGTCGTAACATTTACCCCGTTGATGGCGCGCACACTGCCCACGGCACCGAGCGTTGTTTGCCAGCGTTGCTGCGCAACCGCGGCAGTACTGACAGTCGCTGGCGGCAATGACATGTTGTCCATAAACTGGTTCATCATGTATTTGCCGAACAGCTTGAAACCGAAAATGCCGCCGAATACCAGCAAGCATCCGAGCAACATCCACAACATGCGCCGGTTAAACAGCTGCTTTGCCAACGACATACATCAGGTCCATTGAATACTGCCCGTCCCTGGGCGTCCGTTAGTCAGGGTACTATTTGCTGAATACCGCCTTGTCTCCTTCCAGCTTTGCATGAATCGTATCCCCCGGGGCAAATTTCCCGGAGAGCACATCCTGGGCTAGCGGGTTTTCCAGCCACATCTGGATCGCACGCTTCAGGGGACGCGCACCGTAGACCGGGTCGAATCCCACATCTGCAAGCTTGTTGAGCAGCTCGTCGGAAACCTCCATTTTGAGATCCCGCTCCGCCAGTCGATTGCGCAGGTTCTGCAGCTGGATTTCCGCAATAGAACGCACCTCCGCGCGATCCAGGGGATGGAATACCACGACCTCGTCAATACGGTTGATAAACTCCGGACGGAAGTGAGTTCCCACTACCTCCATGACCGCAGCCTTCATCTGCCGATAGTGAATTTCGCTATCCACCTCGTCGTCATTTTTGGCGCTGGCGTATTTCTGAATCAGGTCAGACCCCAGATTAGACGTCATTACCACCACGGTGTTACGGAAATCGACGGTGCGACCCTGGCCATCGGTCAGGCGACCATCTTCCAGTACCTGCAGCAGAATGTTGAAGACATCCGGATGCGCTTTTTCCACCTCGTCCAGCAATAGCACAGAATAAGGCTTACGGCGCACAGCCTCAGTGAGATAGCCGCCCTCCTCATAGCCCACATAGCCGGGAGGTGCACCGATCAGACGCGCGACCGAGTGCTTCTCCATAAACTCCGACATATCCATACGCACCATGGCATCTTCGGTGTCGAACAGAAACTCTGCCAGTGCTTTACACAGTTCCGTCTTGCCCACACCGGTGGGGCCGAGAAACAGGAAGGAACCATTGGGACGGTTGGGATCCGCAAGACCGGCACGGGAACGACGCACGGCATTGGATACCGCCTCCACTGCCTCGTGCTGGCCGATAACACGATCGTGCAGCGCACCTTCCATTTTCAGCAGCTTCTCACGCTCGCCCTCGAGCATTTTGGACACGGGGATACCGGTCCAGCGGGAAACCACCTCGGCAACTTCCTCGTCGGTGACGCGGTTACGCAGCAATTGGTTGTCGCTGGTATCACTTGAATCAGATGCGAGCTTCAACTGTTGCTCCAGCTGCGGAATCACACCGTACTGAATTTCAGACATCCGCGTGAGATCACCGGCACGACGCGCGGCGTCCATATCCAGCTTTGCTTGTTCCAGCTTATTCTTGATGTCTGCGCTGCCCGCAAGCTTGGCTTTCTCTGCCTTCCAGATTTCCTCGAGATCGGCATACTCCTTCTCGATAGCGTGGATATCCTCTTCGAGCTTTTGCAGGCGTTTTTTTGCTGCCTCATCGTCCTTGTCTTTTTTCACCGCCTCGCGTTCGATCTTGAGCTGGATCAGACGACGCTCCAGCTTGTCCATCTCCTCCGGCTTGGAGTCGATCTCCATACGGATGCGGCTCGCCGCTTCGTCGATCAGGTCGATCGCCTTGTCCGGCAGCTGTCGATCGGTAATGTAGCGCTGGGACAGTTTGGTGGCGGCAATAATCGCGGAGTCGGTGATATCCACCCCGTGGTGCACTTCGTAGCGCTCTTTCAGCCCGCGCAGGATGGCGATGGTGTCTTCTTCACTGGGCTCATCCACCAGCACTTTCTGGAAGCGACGCTCTAGCGCTGCATCCTTTTCGATGTACTGGCGATACTCGTTGAGGGTGGTGGCACCGACACAGTGCAGTTCGCCGCGGGCCAGCGCCGGCTTCAGCATATTCCCGGCATCCATGGCCCCTTCCGCTTTACCCGCACCGACCATGGTGTGCAACTCGTCGATAAACAGGATGACGCGGCCTTCCTGCTTCGATAGCTCATTCAGGACCGCTTTCAGTCGCTCCTCGAATTCGCCGCGGAATTTGGCCCCGGCGAGCAGGGCACCGAGATCCAGTGACAGCAGACGCTTGTCTTTCAGGCCCTCCGGGACTTCACCGTTGACAATTCGCTGGGCGAGGCCTTCGACAATCGCCGTTTTACCCACACCGGGTTCACCGATAAGCACCGGGTTGTTTTTGGTGCGGCGCTGCAAGACCTGGATGGTGCGGCGAATTTCATCGTCGCGGCCGATCACCGGATCGAGTTTGCCGGCCTCCGCGCGCGCGGTCAGGTCCATGGTGTACTTGTCCAGCGCTTGCCGGGCTTCTTCTGCCTGCGGATCGTTGACCTTTTCATCCCCGCGCACCTTGGTGATGGCATCCTGTAGATGTTTGAGGTCACCATGCGCGTTCAATATCTTGGAAACTTCGCCGGCGGCAGAATCAAACGCCGCCAATAAAACCGTTTCGCTGGCAATAAAACTGTCGCCATTTTTCTGCGCTTTTTTATCTGCCAGGTTGAACAGGCGCATCAATTCCTGTGACATACCGACGTCACCGGTGGGAGAGCCCACCGTGGGCAGGCTATCGAGGCGTTTGGCGAGATCATTGCGCAGGCCGTTGATATTAAAACCGGCCTGATTAAGGAATGCAGTGACACTGCCATTGGATTGATCCAGCAGTGCCTGCAGCAGGTGTTCGGGATAAATCTGGTTGTGGTCGCGGCCAACGGCAATGGATTGTGCGTCAGCAATGGCGGCCTGCAACGGGTTGGTCATTCTGTCGATGCGCATTGTGCTTTTCCCTCTCCTGATCATTGACGCGCCGGACAAAGGACAAGGCGGCGCATGGAAACGCAATGACGAATACAGTCTAGTGCTGATCAGTAATTTGCGGGCTGGTGGCGGGTTTTCAAGCTCTGCGCAGCTTGGGAATGCTAATTTAAATGCGGTGAGCAGCGGAGCTATTGTAGGGGCCGGAAGAAGGCCGAGCCCCATCTCCGGTGATTGGCCGTCACAGGACTAGCTTCAGTGCGGAAATCTCACAACTCAAATATTTACTCAAGCCAAATCAAAGTCGCCATTCGACCGGTATCCCCATCCCGGCGATAGGAAAAGAATTCAGATTCTTCAGTAACGGTGCAGCGGTCGCCGCCAAATACCTGAGAGATTCCCAGTTCCGCCAGCTCTGCACGTCCCAGGGCGTAGATATCTGCCAGAAAATGCAGCGGCTTATCCGCATGGGGAACAAAGCTGTTGGAAATGGCCTCGGCGTGGGTTTCGCTCATGGCCGATTCAAAGGCCGCCTCGAGCACATCCACGCCGCATTCGAATGCCTGTGGACCAATGGCCGGGCCAAGCCAGACCATAAGGTCTTCGGGTGCACTCTTCAGTGCGCGGATGGTCTCGCGGATAACGCCGCCGGTCAGCCCCCTCCACCCCGCGTGAATTGCAGCCACCTCGGTGCCATCGCGGTTAGTCACCAGTAGCGGCAGACAGTCCGCGGTCAACACCGCACACACCACTCCCTGTTCGCGGGTATAGCTGGCATCGGCCGTGCGCACCTTGCCGTCGCCCTGCGCCTCCACCGCCTTGTCACTATGAATTTGCTCCAGCCACTGCGGGCTGCGAGGCAGATTCTGCTCCCGCTGCAACTGTGCACGGTTGGCGGCAACCGCCTCGGGATTATCGCCCACATGATCGGCCAGATTAAACGCGCTGTAAGGTCCCTCACTGTGGCCGTCTCGGCGCAGTGTGAAACAGGCCCGCACGTTGGCCGGAGCGGGCCAGTCGGGGTTCAGATAGTGATCAGCTGCCATGTTGATTCCTGGTAATTCCTGTGCGGCGCGCGTTAGTGATTATCCGCCCGCAGCATAGCGAGCAGTTGCAGCATATCCTCCGGCATGGGTGCCGACCAGTGCATGGGCTCCCCGGTCTGCGGATGGATCAGCGCCAGCTCCGCCGCGTGCAGTGCCTGACGGGGGAACTGCTGCAGGGCCGTAACCAGCTCCGGATCCGCACCGGTAGGCAGTTTGTTGCGCCCACCGTACAGGGGGTCGCCCACCAGCGGGTGGCGGATATGCGCCATGTGGACACGAATCTGGTGGGTGCGGCCGGTTTCAAGCTGACAGCGCACCAGGGTGTGGCCACGAAAACGCTCCTGTAGGCGGTAGTGAGTGATCGCTTCCTTACCGCTGCCGTCGCCGGTTTTACCGAGAACCGCCATCTTCAAACGGTGCTGTCGATGTCTACCCATGGGGGCATCGACAGTGCCGCCGCCACTGAGCACGCCCTGAACAATGGCATCGTACTGGCGGCTGACGGTGCGCGCCTTGAGCTGATCGACCAGATCGGCCTGGGCCTGCAGTGTTTTGGCGACAACCATCAAGCCGCTGGTGTCCTTGTCCAGGCGATGCACAATGCCGGCGCGGGGTATATTTCTTTGCCCCGCGCAGTGTGCCAGCAGCCCGTTCAGCAGGGTACCGTCCGGATTACCCGCCGCCGGATGTACCACCAGGCCTGCGGGCTTGTTGACCACCAGCAGGCTGTCGTCTTCATAGACGATATCCAGGTCCATCGGCTGCGGCTGCCACTCTCCCTGGGGCTCCAGTTCTGCGCGCAACTGCAGCGTTTCACCGCCATACAGCTTGTCCTTGGGCTTGCCAAAATGGCCGTCAATGGTGAGTTGGCCGCCTTTTATCCAGGCTTGAAGTCGCGCACGGGAATAGTCAGGGATCAAATCCGCTGCGATCTGGTCAAACCTCTGCCCGGCGTACTCCGCCGGCACTTCAATATCGATATGTATTTGATTGCTCATCCGAGTGGGTCTAATACTTTGGGCTGGCGGGGCGCTGTGGTTAAATAGCTGCCCTTCTGCCCCCGGTGAATTTTGGGCGGCTAGTTTAATAAGGTTGAGACAAATAATGATAGAGCGAGGGGCTATGCAGGCCTGGAAAACGCTGTGGCTGGCACTGCTGGCCGTTTTGGTGGCCTCGTGCGCCAGCACGGACGAAGAAGAAGAGGGGCTGCCCTCCGGTAACCGCACTGAGCAGGCTTTCTACGAAGCTGCCCAGCGGCAGCTGAAATCCAGCCAGTGGGAGCTGGCGATCAAGAACCTGCGGGCACTGGAAGACAACTTCCCTTTCGGTAACTACGCCGAACAGGCGCAACTTGAGCTGATCTACGCCTATTACCGCGACTACCAGAACGATGCCGCCATCTCTGCGGCAGATCGTTTTATCCGTCTGCATCCGCAGCATCGCAACGTGGATTATGCCTATTACATGAAGGGCCTGGCGTCATTTACCGAGGGCAGCGGCCTGTTTGAGCGCTTTTTACCCACCGATATGACCCGCCGGGATCCGGGATCCGCACGTGAGTCCTTCGCCTATTTTGCCCAGCTGATGGCGCGCTATCCTGACAGCCGCTACGCCCCGGATGCGCAGAAGCGCATGATTCACCTGCGCAACCTGCTGGCGCGCTACGAGATTCATGTGGCCAACTACTACTTCAAGCGCAACGCGTACCTGGCAGCTGCCAACCGCGGTCGCTATGTGGTGGAGAACTTCCAGCAGACCCCGGCGGTGCCCGATGCACTGGCGGTAATGGTACAGTCCTACCACCTGCTGGAAATGCCGCAGCTGGAGTCAACCTCGCTGGCGGTGTTGCAGACCAACTACCCGCACCACCCGGCATTCCGCGACGACGGCACCTTCAACTACAAATACTACGCTGGCGCCAGTGGCCGCAGCTTTATCCACCGCATCACCCTGGGCCTGTTCGAGAAATCGGATCCGCGCGGCTTCGACAGCCGCGAGCTGTACAACGCCGAATACCGCACCGAGGAAGCGCCGCTACCGCCCGAGCTCTGAGCACGGCTTCTGGCGCGAACAAAAAGGCCCCGCTGGCAACAGCGGGGCCTTTTTTTTAATAAGGTGAGGCAATTGGTAGCTCGCCCAACGGAGCGAGCACTTACTCTCCGGCCTTCCAGCCGTTGGTAATCGGATAACGTCGGTCACGCCCGAAACCGCGCTCCGAGATCCGCACCCCGACCGCCGCCTGACGACGCTTGTACTCGTTGCGATCCACCAGACGGACCACGCGCATGACGGTCGCCTCATCAAAACCGCGAGCGATGATATCCGCAGCACTATGATCCAGATCAATATAGAGCCGCAGGATCTCATCCAGCACCTCATAGGGAGGCAGGCTGTCCGAATCTACCTGGTCTGGTGCCAGCTCGGCGCTGGGCTCTCGGGTAATCACGGTTTCGGGGATTACTTCGGAAACCGTATTGCGGTAGCGAGACAATTCATACACCAGGATTTTGGGCACATCCTTGAGCGCATTGTAACCACCCACCATATCTCCATAGAGAGTGGCGTAACCCACTGCCATCTCGCTCTTGTTGCCGGTCGTCAGCACCATAAAGCCTTTTTTATTGGAGATGGCCATCAGCAGCATACCGCGAGCGCGGGCCTGCAGGTTCTCTTCAGTGGTATCGCGCTCGCTGCCGGCGAACTCACTCTCGAGCGCCTTCATCGCTGCATCGAAAATGCCTTCGATACCGATGACCCGGTAATTGATACCCAGGCGCTCCGCCTGGTCAGCCGCATCGTTTTTGGAAAGGTCCGAGGTATAGCGGAATGGCATCATCACCGCCTCTACCCGCTCGGGGCCCAGGGCATCTACCGCTACCGCGAGGGTCAACGCGGAGTCGATCCCCCCGGACAGGCCCAGTACCACGCCCTTGAAGCCATTCTTGTTTACATAGTCCCGCACCCCGAGTACCAGCGCCTGGTAAACGGAGGCCAGGCCATCCAACGGTTTGGCATCGCTGCCTTGAATCAGTGACACCTGATCCCCGTCTGCCTGCACGGTCACTGGAAGCAGGCTCTCGACAAATTCCGGCGCACGTCCGCACAGTTCGCCATTGCGGTCCACGGCAAAAGAGCCGCCGTCGAACACCAGCTCATCCTGGCCGCCTACCGAGTTCACATAGACGATAGGCATCTTGCCCGCCTGCGCCTGGCGCCCGAGCAGTGCCAGACGCTCCTGAGCCTTGCCGCGATGGAACGGGGATGCGTTGATATTCAGCATCAGCTTGGCGCCAGCGCGTTCGGCCTGTACCACGGGTTCGGGATGCCAGATATCCTCACAAATGGTAATGGCTGTTGGAATACCCTTGATATCCACCACGCAGGGCTGCTCACCGGGTACAAAGTAGCGCAGCTCGTCGAATACCTGATAATTCGGCAACTTCTGCTTGGCGTATTCCGCAACCAGCTCCCCATTCTGAATCAACCCGGCCATGTTCAGTACGGTACCCGCGATCACCCGCGGATAGCCGATCAGTACTGCACAGGGGAGTTGAGCCAGCTTGAGTTTGCTGAGGGCCGCGTCAATCCGCTTCTGCATGCTGGGACGCAGCAGCAGGTCTTCCGGCGGATACCCGCACAGAGTCAATTCCGGAAACAGCACCAGGTCGGCGCCATGCTCCCGGTGCGCTCTGCGCGCGACCTCGACCACCTGGTCGGTATTGCCGGGAATATCTCCCACCAGCAGATTGATTTGCGCCAGCACTAGCTGCAAAGTAGACATCTTTATACCCCATTAATCTGAGGCGGCTATTGTAGCCACGCCGACCGGGTGTACAACATCTGTGCCGGGCCATCTCCGGACGCTTTGCCACTCACCGCGGCACAGTGCGTAAAATGAGAATAAAAAGTGAGCAGTCAGACGGCCACCGATCCCGCAATATCGTCAGAATCCGCAAATGACACGAGTGCCCGCGCTGCCGGCGTCCAGCCGTTTCGCCTGCGTTTGCGGCAGCGGGAACTACTCAAGCTCTATGCATGGTACCGGGTCGTCATCGCCCTGATACTGCTGGGACTGTTTGCGTCTGGAATAAGCAGCAATAGTGTGGGCACCTTGCACCCTGCGCTCTACCTGAATACCGCGATTACCTATGCGGTCCTCAACATTGCCTGGCTGCTCTATCTTTATCCCAGCAGCTTTCAAACCACGCCACTGCGTATCGGCTCCCTTCTCGGCTGCGATATCCTCGCATTTCTGCTGCTAATTCAGGCCAGTGGTGGCCTGAACTCCGGAGTCGGCTACCTGATGCTGACCACCTGTGCGGTCGGCTCCCTGATTCTCGACCGCCGTATGGGTGCGTTTCTCGCTGCTGTAGCCAGTATCGCGGTAATTGCACAGCAGCTATTCGGCCTGCTTACCGGACAGGCAGACACCCAGGATATCGTCTCCGCCGGCAGTCTCGGCATTCTGATGTTTACTTGTGTCAGCGTCCTGCAATACCTCTCTGCACATATCCATTTAGCCAACCAGAAAGTGGAACAGGAACGCAGGCATACCGCGCACCTGCAGAGACTCACCCAGCAGATCGTCGCCCAGATGCGTACCGGGGTGCTGGTGGTCGACGGAGAAGATCGGCCGGCCCTGGTCAATCGCGCAGCGCAACAGTTGCTCGGTACCCAGCGTATCAATAACGGCAAACTGAGCATGGATTTTCGCCAGACACTGGATGAACTTCGCCGTGGTGAAACCCTTAGCCAAGTCATCCAGGGCGCCGGACACTCCGAATTGCGCGCGAGTATCACCACCCTGCCCCACGATGCGCGGGGCAGCTCGCTGATATTTCTTGAGGACAATCGCAAGCTCGCGCAGCAGGCACAACAGCTGAAACTTGCCTCACTGGGCCGCCTTACCGGCTCTATCGCCCACGAAGTGCGCAATCCACTGAGCGCAATCAGCCATGCAGCGGAACTGCTCGCGGAGTCTCCGTCGCTGAACGCAGAGGATCGCGAACTTACGGAAATCATCGGCCGTCACAGCCAGCGGGTGAACCAGATTGTCGAGAATGTCATGCAGCTATCCCGTCGACAGCCTCCAGCGACGCAACTGTTCGACCTGTGCCGATGGATGGGTGACTTCCTCAAGGATTACCGCATGGAAATGCCCCGGGAAACAGATATCCGTTGCAGTTTCCCGGTAATGCCAGTTTACGCCCGTTTCGACCCGAACCAGATGGCGCAGGTCGTCACCAATCTGTGCAACAACGCGGTGCGACACTCGCAGGCCGCCACCGGCGTGCCGACTGCGGAACTTATCATCAGTTACCTGCCCCAACGCCAGTGCGCGCGACTTGATGTGCTGGATGACGGGCACGGGGTTGCCGAAGAGAATACAGACAAGATATTCGAGCCTTTTTTCACCACCGAGTCCGCCGGGGCGGGGCTCGGTTTATATATCGCTCGCGAACTGTGTGAATCGAACAGAGCCAATCTCTATTACTGCCGCGGCCAAGACAGACGCAGCTGCTTCAGAGTAGAATTTGCCAACGCAGACCAGATTTTTTGATCCCATTAACACAATAAAATTTAAATAAATGGCCGATCGTCAACCCATAGCGCTCATAATTGATGATGAACCGGATATCTGTAACCTGATATCCATGACCCTGCAGCGAATGAACATGCGCTCAGATATCGCTATGTCTGTCGCCGAAGCCCTTCGGCAACTGGAGCAGAAGCGCTATGATTTCTGCCTGACCGATATGAAGCTTCCGGATGGTACCGGCCTGGAAGTCGTCGAACATATTCAGGACTTACCGGCAGACAGCGCATTGCCGGTTGCAGTCATCACTGCCCACGGCAATATGGACACCGCCATCGCCGCGCTCAAGCTCGGAGCCTTTGATTTTGTCAGCAAACCGGTAAACCTCGAACGCCTGCGCAACCTGGTGCAGTTGGCACTGCGCCTGAATGAAGCCCGCTATGTCGAGCAACAGGAGTTTCCCGCACTGCTGCAGGGACAATCTCCTGCGATACAGGAGCTACGCAAGCAAATTGAAAAAGTGGCGCGCAGCGATGCTCCTGTGCTTATCTTTGGTGAGACGGGTAGTGGTAAAGAGTTGGCTGCCCGCTGCATCCACCAGCATGGTCCGCGCGCGCAAGAACCATTTATCCCCGTTTACTGCGCAAGTATTGCGCCAGAGAGGCTAGAGGAAATTCTATTCGGTAACGAATCAGAAGCCGGGCTCATCCACAGCGCACATGGCGGCAGCCTGTTCCTAGATGAAGTTGCCAGTCTTCCCCCGGATATACAGGTTAAACTCCTGCGGGTCATCCAAGAGAAGCGCCTTACGTCTCAAATAAATGATTCACGCACAGATCTGGATATTCGTATCCTCAGCGCCAGCAATAAACCCCTGGCCAATGAAGTGCGCGAAGGACGCTTTCGCAGCGACCTTTACTACTGCATCAACGTTATCGAACTACACGCCCCTCCCCTTCGGAAAAGGCTTGAGGATATTCCGCTTCTGGTTCGGGACATACTGCGCAGAATTCCCGCCAAGAAAAACGGCGCCGCTCCAAAAGCCGCACCAGATGCCATCAGTGCCCTACAGGTCTACCAACTTCCCGGAAACCTGCGCGAGCTCGAAAATATACTCGAGCGTGCAGTGACCTTGTGCGAGCGCAACACCCTGCATGCTGCAGACCTGCTGATTCCCGCTACGCAACCGGCAACATCCTCCACGCTTCAAGAATCGTCAGGTTACTCAAATAACAGCGAACTCGAACAACCAGCGATGACCGCTCTACCTATACCAAAGCAGGCCATCTATCCTGGCCAGTTCGCACATTCAGATTACTCGAGCCTGGATGACTTCTTACAAACCGTAGAGCGGGAAGCCATAGAAAACACCCTCAATGAGACCGACTGGAATAGAACCGCAGCGGCGGAAAAACTGGGGATTAGCTTTCGCTCTCTTCGATATCGCCTGAAAAAGCTAGGACTAGAGAACGAATAACCCGGCAACTGCCGGGTTATTCTTTATTCACAAATAGCTTGAGCCTGCGTTACCAGCAATCGACACCGAGTGCCCCACTGGCGCCCCGAACTCCGGCATTGGTCAGCGTGAAATTTCCGCACTGAGAATCCGAGGCCTGGGTTGTGCCATCGACCGGTGTTGCAGTGAGGGTAAATGTGGTTGCGGCAAGCGCTGCCGATATGACGTACAGGTTCTCACCTGAATCTATGGTCGCCCCATCCTTAAGAGACTCAGCGATCGCGCAGTCCTCACTGTTGTATGCGTTATACGTGGTAAAGCAGCGCTGCAGACGTTGCGCAGCATCATTCAGAGACGCTTTCGCATCTGCTCGGTTACTTTTCCGGACCGAATCCAGATAAGAAGGATAGGCTATAGCGGTAATAACACCGATGATCGCTACGACGATCATCAGCTCGATTAGAGTAAAACCTTTTTGTATTTTCATGTTTAATCTCTCTTGAATAAGGGTTACCGTAGCTGACGCCAGGACATACGCCCTACCGCCTCGGACGGAAACTCCCCTTCGGTCACATCCAGCTCACCTTTGATGTTACTGGTAGGTAGATAGGCCTTTTCACCACTGCGAATAACCTCCGAGTAGCTGATCACCGCGTAATCGACCTCTATACCATCTTCACCAAAAATGGAGTGTCCTTGATAGCGGTCGCCAACGGCGACAAGCTCCATCAACCAGCCACTACCACCGAACGAACATGGATCGGACGAAGTGATCATTGTCGGGAAAAGTAACCGATCATAAATCAACAGTGGCTTACTGATGATACGCTCACCCGTGACACTACCGTTATAGGTGAAGTCCAGATACCAGCCTTTCTTATTCAGCCACCAGTCCGTATCAGCATTGCCGTCCACGACCCGACGACCGTCTGCTTCAGCGGAAATTGTCTTGGCGAATAGCTGATCCCTACCGGACACCTCTTCCCCGGTATCGGCAATTGCATAGAAACTGTTTACCGTATCACCAGCGCTGTTATCTGAAGAAGTCAGATAACTACCTGTACCAAAGTACACCATAACCGCATTTTCCATCTCCGCATTAAGGCCCAAGGTGGGCGTAGAGGTTATCGGCTGGGTAACAGTGATGTCGTTGCCATCTGCATCCACAGAATCATAAGCAGCGGTGTACAGGGGGACATCGTTGCCACCGCTACGATAGTCGACACCCCAGCTATTGGTATTGCCCGCGGAAATATCGAACTTCCACATATTCCCAAGGAGATCACCCGCATAGGCGGCCACAATCTCACCGGTACCATTGGGCAGCAGAGCCGCGCCGGAAAGACCATTGGCTCCCGAAGTTCCGGCAGCCATTACCTTGGTGCCAGTGGTCGGATTGTCCAGGCTAACTGCAAACAGGTGCGCATTACCGCCGTCAGAATTATACCCGTTACCAAAAATCACCCGCCAACCCGCAAAGGTTGGGGCAACAATTGGCTCATTGGTAATATTACCCAACTTGGTGAAATCACCAGTCAAAAGGTCTTCATCTGTGAAGTCAAACAGTACATCCCCTTCGTCAAAGTTAGTCGGGTCGGTAACGTCAAGCGCGAAAAGTCCACGACCGCCGGCACCAAGTGTACCGACCAGAACGTTTTTCCAACTTCCATTAATAAAGGCATCACCCACAAACAGAGGACCATCTACATTGTAGGTATGTGGATTGCTATTGGTACCGTAATCAGAGCCACTAAGTTTACGCAGCTTTTCGTATATACCGGCCGGCACATAGGCAAATAGCTCTTCCCCGTTAGCGGCATCAAAAGCGTGCAACATTCCGTCATTCGCGCTGACGTAAAGGACTTCCTTACGATTCTGTTTGTAAGTCGTGTAATAAGTGCCATACAAAGTCCCGCCCAAATCTTCCGACAGCAAGTGGAAATTGTGCTTCTTACGACCTGCAAAAACGGGACTGGAGTTTACAATATCTCCCAATAAGCTCTCGCGACTGCGCAATCCCGATTCATCAGAGCCGCGCACCCACGCCAGACGAGACCTTCCCTCAACTTCTGTGTCATCACCCACGAGATCAGCCTGTTGCGTGGCACTGATCGTATCCCAGGTAAATTCTGCACCTGCCGTGCCGTTGTGGGTATATATCTCCCTGTCCGTCGGATTCGTGAAATCCGAGTCTTCGGTTTGCCATTTCACAGTTCCTACGGTGCCATCGCTATTGAGAGACAGGGCCTTCAGCTCGCCGCTCCAGTCCGCGCTATTGAACAGCGCCTGGTAGATAACAGTATCTGTTCCCAATCGGGTGGAGTTAGTAGCAACAGACGATGCGGATCCTGCAGCGGCGGCTACCTGCTCCAGAGCTTCACTCAAGCTGGCCTCCAGCTCTGAAGGATCTATCGCATAAAAGTAAGTGCTGGCCTCTCCTGCGGCGATATCCGTTTCGGAGGGCGCGTTACCATTTTCATCATCACTGTAACCGCCCCACTTTGCTGCGTAGTAGAGCGGGGTTTCCAGCAACTTGGCAGTAGATGTCCCTACATTGAATGTCGCAGGGAAAGCAGCATCACTGAGATTACAACCATCGCTACAACCAGTGCCGGAATAGGTGAATCCTTCCACCCCCGAATTCACATGGAAACCATCATTGGTGGTACCACCGATCACGAACCCAAACCCCATTGGCTGGTCGGTAGACTCCGCAATCGCATTAGTGGTCACTTTAACCTGTGTAGAGGTAACTTCATAATCGATGATTCCCCACATATCCTGGTCAAAGTCACCGCCCTGCTCGCTGTCCTCCCAGTTCACATACAGCTTACCTTTATTCGCCAAAACACCTGCGCCGGTGTCCACACCCAGATCCTGTGAAATCACTTTGAAGTCTACGATAGCGCAGTTTCCATCCGGGTTCGGATGTGTGTTTCGGCAAGCGGGGAGGATGGAAATGGTCTTGCCAGAATCGCCAGGTACCGGAATTTCTACCTTGGGCACCGCAGGTGCAAGCGCCACGCCATAAGTACGTACCGTCTGGTCGGAAGGCAAATCATTGCGGATACTATTCGCGCGGGCAAAGTAGGCCATACCCGCAATGTCATAAGTGCCTTCCAATCGGGGAGCATCCGGACAGGTTCCCTCGACTCCGGAAAGGGCGTTTACAGTTTTCGCCGTGCACAGCTGATTATTGTCGGTACCGTTCTCGCCAACAAAATATGTGCCACCGTGAATATTTTCCGCGGCACCGATTTTGTCGGTCCAGGTATCAACACCAGAGAAGGTTGCGTCCGTGTAGTCGCCGTCATAGGAACTGGTCGAGGCGTTAAACTGAATAACACTGAGCGCCGCGCAGTAATTGGAGGAATCCAGGGGAGTATCCCATTCGGGCGCTGGAAGGTTGCTAATATAGTTCGAGTCCGTGGCCGCAAAATTCGAACTTGCGGTTCGTCCGGCGAGATAGCGCAATGACTCCAGGTAAATTTCGGACTGCGGATTCCCCCAGTTGGAACAGTTTCCATCGGTGAAGCTCGACAATCCCCATGAACAGTTATCTGAACTGTTATACACACCTTGGCCGTAGTCATAGCCATAAATACGCAGCAGATCGAGTGTCTTCACGATACCTATGGCACTGGTAAAGGTACCGTCGGTGGACACGTTCACCTCATCGGCAAGACTCGAAACATTTTTGCGTAAAACACCACCAGATTTGTTCTTTCCGTAGGACCCTGTCAGCAAGCCAAACAGAATATCGCCGTCTTCACCGTATTTCTGAAGCAGTCCGGTCGGTTTCTGATTGCCGTTAGGGTAGGCCTTACAGTTGTCTTCCTCCAGGCCGGAAACACAAACCTGCACGCGCACATTGTATTCCCCATCCCCCAGTTTTACACCGGACACGCCTTCTGAACTGTTTTTCAACGGACTCTGGGAGTTTGCCCGCATTCCGGTCTTAGAGTAATCATTACCATTGACGCCCTGATTGCCACCAACCCCACTTTCATTTTTCCAGCGGCATTGCCAGCGCTCGTTACTGGCCCAGAGTGAGTAGTTTCCTTGCGCTACGCGAATTTCTGGCGCGTTTGTTACATCTTCGGAGTTTCCACTACCGGGAGTCGTATTACACAAAGTAATACCGCTGGTTGAGGTGTCTGATCCACCGATATTGCCAAACGGTGTCAAACTGCCAATATCACTGCCGTTGTAGTACTTTGCAAACGAGTGCGCATCGTGGGGTAACAAGGCACGCTCAAGTACCGTAACACCATCATCCGCATCTACATCCGCATCATAATCATTATCGGTTGAACGGTAGCCACCGTACAAAATCTTGCGCACCGCATCCATACGCGTCATGGTTGCCCAGTTCAGGAAGTTACCACTCCACTCGCCAGTTCCCGAATCGTAGTTACAATAGCGGCTGGAATCGGCTACCCGGCTCGGCTCAAAGCGCGCGTTCTGATATTTGTAGCACTTGCCATTATCAAAATAGCCATAGTATTCGATGGTCTTATCATAGGTTGTATCCAGGGAGCCATCTTCATCAAGGTCTGTGTAATCATCGTACGCCTTGAAATAGAGCTGATGATCGTTAGACATATTCAGCATCACAATCGGCTTCACCGGTTGCGAAAGGAAGAGTGGTGACTGGGCCAGCTCCAGAGATTGCACACTGTGGGCGAAACCCACCGCCAACAAAGCCGCACTGGTTGTCAGGCTGAGTTTTGCTTTTATCTTTTTGAGCAACATAATCAATTCCTAAACTATCGACTTATCAGCGTTTGTACGTTGACTGCAGAATCACGACGGCATCAGCAGTACCGCCTTCCGCACGACCGGTCACCCGGTAGAAAACCGTATCCTCTGTATCCAGAGAGCTGGCAAAATCAACAGCACTACCATCTGCAGCATTGATCGTGGTGGTACTGACAACCTCCTCGATGACAAACTGCGGCTGGCTCGCCACTTTCTTAACCCCGATATCGGTACGCACGGACCCGGCATCCCAGTTATAAGTATCCCAGTAGCCGGTACTAGTGGACCCATCAATCGCGGCATAATAGCCGGTGACGGTATTATCGAACGCTGGGATGGTGGCCCCCGTCAGCACCTCCTCTCCTTCGCGCAAAGCCGCCTCAGCGGACTGGAACGCGAGGTTGCGGTCTCGCATATTACCGGCCATCAGCTCCTGCATTCCGCTGCCCCGAATTGCAGCCATTCCTACCACGGTCATCAGCAAGACCATGATCAGGCCGACGATCAGTGTCATCCCGCGCTGGCTGCCGATTTTTTTTCGATAATTCATATTCTTCATGAGCTAAGAGTCTATTTTGTTCAGGGAAGACGGCTGCGGATAGCAATGGTATTGATAAATACCTGACGCAGGCGGCGATCACCGGGAGTGCTGTTGGTAGTGCCGTTAAAGGTATAGGGCTGCTCCTCAGAAAGGAGGTTGTCTTCGGTACTTTGCACCAGTAACTGAACCCGCACACTAGCGACATCCTCCCAGGCATTCGCAGTATTGATTGCAGTAGCCGTCTGGTAACTGTCCGGAACGCCATCACCGCTGGTGTCGCGGCCGTACAACAACTGCATGTCTTCAACACCTTGTAGCAGTTCCTGAGCATCACCACTATTTACCCTTTGCCACAGACTTGGCTGCCCAGAGGTTCCGTTATTCCTGATGTAGTACACAGTGGTATTCATCTTGATAATCTCGGAGTCAGTCCCGAAATTTTCATCGGGATCACTTTGCCCCCCCCAGGATGAATCTGCGTTCCCTGGTACCATGTCATTACCACCACCACTTGAATGCACGACATTGATTTCGGTGGCCCCCCCCGTGGAAGAAAGGTTTAGCACTTGAAACACGCGAGCCTTGGTGCAGTCTGAAACCACCAGGATGTCGTGCTCACACAATCCGCTAAAGCTGTCCAACCCCTCACCACAACTCGCCGTAACACCGGTATTTTCAGCAAATAGCTGTGAACCATTGTTGTTCTGCGTTACATCTACACCGTTACCGGTCGCGCCGCGAACGACAAGCACATCAGTTCCGGCCACAATATCAGCGGGGTAACCAGTAGGAATGGTTGTAACGTTGTCCAGTGCCTCGATACCGCTTTCAAAATCGTATTTCAGATCATCGGCATCATTTAGCGTATTGGTAAAGCTCATATTCCGGCTCATACACCCCATATAGCCGGCCATACGAATATCCTGTGCGAGGAACTCCATCGCCAGTCGTCCGCTCTCCTGCACCCGGGCCAACGCCTGCTGGGTGGAAAAAGTGGTACGACTTGAAAGGAACAACTGCACCACACCAGTCATCAAGATCAGGCCGATAGTGACAGAGATCATTAACTCGACCAGAGAAATACCTTTTTGGCTACGCATGCTTCCCTTCCTTACAGCCGAGTGGAGTACACAAATTCAGATTCATCTTCAGCAGCCTCACCAGAGCTGTTCTGCTCCGCCCACTGAATAGTGACAGTACAGAAATCGGTAGCGGCTACACACTCTACGCCACCGTCTGCACCCGGTAGCATGGTCTCAATATTGGTGAGCCACTCATTCATATCGGTCTGCGCGAGACTGGTACCAGTAGGTTTGTCTGCATCTAAAGCAAGTGAATAACTGGCCACATTGCGACGATTGATACGAACTCGATCGAGAATGTCGTACGCAAGAATGTTCGCCTGAGAACGCAGATAGGCGCTGTGGTTGTACTGCAGAGACTTACTCTGTAGTGCCGCCAGAGCCAGCAGCGAAGTACCCAGAATCAACGCCGTCACCATGACTTCAATCAATCCGGCTCCCTGTTGTGTACGCATGTAGTTTTCCTCTCTGGTCAGGAGCAGCCAGTGGTGCTGCGCGACATATTCAAAAGCCCGGCGACGCCCACGGTGATGACGCGCGCAGAATTACTACCACAGCCTTCGAAGCTGGCATTCATGGTGACACCTCCCGAACCGGAACGCCCGAGCATGCCTTTGCGGGTAAACCGCACGAAGGTGATGGCATTCCCACCTTGCGTAGCGGTCAGAGCGGCATTGTTGTCCGGGGCTTCCCAGAAGCGGAGCACTGCATCGGCATCGGCTACCACCGGTGCCGCCGCGTCATCGGTAGTTGCGGTGTCGATCACAACGATCCAGCTGTCGGTCCAGCCGCCGTTACATTCGGTTCCATTCGTTGTGCCGCACAGAGTAACCCGCGCGCCGCGCTTCACCGATTCCGATCGCGCAAAGTTGAGCGCACCGGCCAGGTCCTCGCCCAAGGCCAGAGAGCGCTGGTTTTGGACCATTGTGTTGAAGCTCGGCACCGCGATGCCGACGACGATGGCCAGTACGGCCATGGTTACCAGCAGTTCAATCAGGGTCAGGCCCCGCTGTTTGAATCCCATGACTGGATTATTCCCCCAATGCAGACGCATCTGTTTCTCTAAGCGTTTATTCTTTGCACATTTACCGCCAAAACACTTGTAACACTGGGTCGCACCCCAAGTGGTACGGCTAGCTAGTAAATTCTGGCGTTCATTTTACTGTATCGCGATAGAGAACCCTGCACCCTCTAGATGCGGAGTTACTGCGATGATAATTTTTGGGCACCGTATCACGTTGTTGGCACGCTCAGGAGCAGCGGCCGACAAGCGGTGTCGTTTGCGGGAGTCAACGGCAGCCAGGATGGCGGCCGCTTAGATAATGCACAGATTCAGGGAAGAAGCGTGAAAGCCCGGGGCCTCACTTTAATCGAGCTGTTGATTACACTCACCATTCTCGCGGTTCTTGTAGCCATTGGTATTCCGAGCTTCAGCGCCCAGATCAAATCCAGCAGGACCCGCGCAGCTGCAGACCAACTTTTGCAGGCGATCCACCTGACCCGCACCAAAGCGGTGACCAGTAACCGGCGTGCGACACTGAGAAAGCTGGGGGACTGGCAGTCTGGCTGGGAAGTCTTCTACGACCGCGACTTTGACGGCGAGCGGGATGATGATGAATTGCAAATCACCACCGCAGGACCTCTGGAAGGTATCTCCATCAGTACCAATGCCCCTTTTACCGACTACGTTTCGTTCATTGGTACAGGTGAGAGCCGCTATGCGGGCACTGTGAGCGGGGGCGGAATGCAGATGGGCAGTTTCACCATCTGCCCGATGGAAGGTGGAGCGGGGTACCAGCTTATTATCTCCCGCAGCGGCAGGGTTCGGGTAGCCCCTGTCACTGCGGCTGAATGCTGATCAGCCTCAGGTCCGCAACTCTTTGGGCAGGCTAAAGCTGATATTTTCCGGGATTCCGGCGATTTCATCCGGCGCTTCTGCACCGAGCTCTCTCAGTTTCTGAATCACCCGTTCCACCAGCACTTCCGGGGCAGAGGCACCGGCGGTGATACCAATGGTCTTCTTGCCATCGAGCCAACCGGCATCGATACAATCGGATCCGTCGATCAGGTAGGCCTCGGCACCACAGCGCTCCGCCAGCTCGCGCAGGCGATTGGAATTGGAACTGTTGGGGCTCCCTACAACCAGCACCAGGTCGCACTCCAGAGCCAGTTGCTTGACGGCATCCTGGCGATTCTGGGTCGCGTAACAGATGTCGTCCTTACGTGGACCGCGAATGTTCGGAAATTTGGCCCGCAGTGCATCGATGACTTTGGAGGTGTCGTCCACAGACAGGGTGGTCTGGGTAACGAAGGTCAGGTTATCCGGATCGCGCACCTCGAGCCCGCTCACATCCTGCTCATCCTCCACCAGATAGATGGAGCCACCATTGCCGGTGTCGTACTGGCCCATGGTGCCTTCCACTTCCGGATGGCCCTCGTGGCCGATCAGGATGCATTCGCTACCGTCGCTGCTGAACTTGCTCACCTCCATATGTACCTTGGTCACCAGCGGACAGGTAGCATCGAATACTTTCAGCCCGCGGTTTGCGGCTTCCTGCTGGACAGCCTTGGACACGCCGTGGGCGCTGAAGATGACAATCACATCGTCCGGAACTTCGTCCAGCTCATCCACAAAGACCGCACCGCGCTCGCGCAGGGTGTCCACCACAAACTTGTTGTGCACGACCTCGTGACGCACATAAATGGGCGCACCGAACACATCCAGCGCGCGGTTGACGATATCGATCGCGCGATCGACACCGGCACAAAAACCGCGGGGGTTGGCGAGGCGAATCTGCATTTTCCTGTCCTTGACCTAGTTGACCGAGGCCACTTCGAGAATTTTCACGTGAAAGAATACGGTCTGCCCGGAAAGCGGGTGATTGAAGTCGACTTCCACCTCATCATCACTGATTTCACGGATAACACCGGGCAATTCCCCCGTGCCATTATCGAACGAAACTACCAGGCCTTCCTCCAGTTCCATATCCGGAGCGAAGTGATCCCGACGCACTTTCTGAATGTTGGCTGGATTGCGCTGGCCGAATCCCGCCTCGGGGGGAATTTCAATTTCTGCCTCATCCCCCGCCTTAAGCCCGAACAGAGCCTGTTCGAAGCCCGGCAGCAGGTTGCCGTCGCCGACAATAAATGTGGCCGGATCACCTTCGAAGTTGGAGTCCACCTCGGAACCGTCATCCAGCTTCAGACTGAAATGCAGGGTTACCCGGCTGTGCTCACCAATGACGTTATTGCTCATAAAACTGCTCTGAATATTTACACTTCTGCGCTGTTTTTGTCGGACTGCTCATCCTTGTCTTTGAAAAAGAGCAGTTCGATCACCAGCATGGCGGCCCCCACAGAGATGGCCACATCAGCGACGTTGAATACCGGGAAATGCCAGCTGCCGTAGTAGACGGAGATAAAGTCCCGCACATAACCCAGCACCACACGGTCCCAAAGGTTGCCCAGGGCACCGCCGAGAATCAGCGACAACGCGATGGGCTCCCAGCGCTTCGCCGCCGGCAACCGCTTCAACCAGACAATCACCACCGCACTGAAAATCAGTGCGACCGCGCCGAAAAACCAGCGTTGCCAGCCACCGGCATCGGCGAGGAAGCTGAATGCAGCGCCGTAGTTCTCTGCATAGGTGAACTGCAGCAGACCCGGAATAATCTGCAGTGCAGGCCCGTACATAAACTGCTCTACCGCCCAAACCTTGGTAGCGATATCGAGCAAGATCACCAGCAGTGCCAGCAGGTACCAGCGCAGTGGGCTGCCGAAAACATTAAGCCCACCAGACTTAGGCATAGTGACGTTCCTCACCAGCACCACTTACGTTCTCGACGCAGCGACCGCAGAGTTCCGGGTGCTCACTGTTACTACCTACATCTTCACGATAGTGCCAGCAGCGGCCACACTTGGGCGCATCCACCTTGTGGACGGTCACGCGCAACCCAGCCAGGTCGGTTTCTTCCGCACCCGCGGCGTCGGACAGCGGCTGCACCGATGTTGAGGAGCAGATCAGCACAAAGCGCAGTTCGTTTTTCAGTGCATCCAGCTTTTGCTGCAGAGCTGGGTCGGCGTACAGGGTGACGGATGCCTGCAGAGAGCCGCCGATATTGCCGGCTCCGCGCTGCTCCTCCAGCACCTTGTTTACCGCGGTCTTCACATCGGCTATCGCTTCCCAGAATTCCGCATCCATCTGCGCATCCTTGGGCAGATCGGGGAACTGGTGCCACTCCGCCAGCATCACACTGTCTTCGCTGTTACCGGGTACAAACTGCCACAGCTCTTCCGCGGTAAAGCTCAGGATCGGCGCGACCCAGCGCACGAATGCCTGCATGATGTGATACAGGGCGGTCTGCGCGGAACGGCGCGCAATACTGTCCGCTTGGGTGGTGTACTGGCGATCCTTGATGATATCCAGATAGAAACCACCCATTTCCACGACACAGAAGTTGTGCAGCTTCTGGTAGATCTGGTGGAACTGATAGCGATCGTAGGCAGCAATGATTTCTTCCTGCAGTTTTGCAGCCTGCTCGATTGCCCAACGATCCAGTGCCAGCAGTTCTTCTACCGGCAGCAGATCTTTTTCCGGATCGAAACCTGCCAGGTTGGAAAGGAAGAAGCGCGCGGTATTCCGCAGGCGGCGATAGGAGTCCGCGGTGCGCTTGAGGATTTCATCGGAAACCGCCATTTCGCCACTGAAATCGGTGGCGGATACCCACAGGCGCAGCACATCCGCGCCCATTTTGTTGATCACGTCCTGCGGGGCAACGGTGTTGCCAATGGACTTGGACATCTTGCGGCCCTGGGCATCCACGGTGAAACCGTGGGTAAGGACCTGTTTGTACGGGGCGCAGTCATTGATGGCGATAGATGTTTTCAGGGAGGACTGGAACCAGCCACGATGCTGGTCAGAACCTTCCAGATACAGGTCCGCCGGAAACCGCAGAGCGTTGCGACGTTTCAGCACCGCATGATGGGTCACACCGGAATCGAACCAGACATCCAGGGTGTCGGTCACTTTCTGGTAATTGTCCGCGTCGTCACCGAGAAGCTCAGCAGCATCCAGTTCGAACCAGACGTCCATACCACCCTGCTCGACCTTTTCCGCCACTTTTTCCATCAGTGCCGGGGTGTCGGGATGAATCTCGTGGGTTTCCTTGTGCACAAACAGCGCGATGGGCACGCCCCAGGTACGCTGACGGGAGATACACCAGTCCGGGCTGGCGTCCAGCATGGAATCGATCCGCGCCTTGCCCCAGCCGGGGATCCACTGCACTTCATCCGCGGCTTTCTGCGCGTGATCCAGCAGATCGTTCTGCTGCATGCTGATAAACCACTGCGGGGTAGCCCGGTAGATCAGCGGGGTCTTGGTGCGCCAGCAGTGCGGGTAGCTGTGTACCAGTTTGTCCTGGTGCAGCAGCACGCCTTTTTCTTCCAGCAGCTCGACAATCTTGCCGTCCACCTTGTACACATGCTCGCCGGCAAACAGAGGCACGCTATCGCGGAATACACCGTTGTCATCGACATAATTCAGGGTATCGATGCCGTAGCGCTTGCCCACATTGAAGTCGTCCGGGCCGTGATCGGGTGCGGTGTGTACACAGCCGGTACCGGCATCGGTGGTGACGTGGTCGCCAAGGATGATCGGCAGTTCCTTGTCATAGAACGGGTGCTGGATTTTCAGGTGCTCGAGCGCGGCGCCGCGGATTCGGCCAACCACGTCACCCTCGAGGCCCGCACGTGCAAGCACGGCGTCTTTCAAGTCTTCCGCCACCAGCAGGCGCTTGTCGCCTACCTGGACAACCACATATTCAAGCTCGGCATTGACGGATACCGCCTGGGAGGAAGGCAGGGTCCAGGGGGTGGTGGTCCAGATCACTACGGAAAACTGGCCGTCACCGGCGTGACCACCGGCGGCATCGGCGATGGCGAGCGCGGTTTCTTCGGTGACCGGGTAGCAGACGTCGATGGAGAAGGAGGTTTTATCCTGGTACTCCACTTCCGCTTCCGCCAGTGCGGAACCGCCGACCACACTCCAGTAGACCGGCTTGAACCCGCGGGACAGGTGGCCATTTTTCACCACACCGCCGAGAGCGCGAATGATGTCTGCCTCAAACTGGAAGTCCATGGTGCGGTAGGGATTGTCCCACTCGCCGAAGACACCCAGACGGATAAAATCTTTCTTCTGGCCTTCAACCTGTTTCGCGGCGTATTCGCGACACTTCTGGCGGAAGGTCTTGTGGTCCACTTTGACACCGGCCTTGCCAACTTTCTGCTCAACCTTGTGTTCGATCGGCAGGCCGTGGCAGTCCCAGCCGGGCACGTAGGGAGCGTCGAAGCCGCTGAGGGTTTTCGACTTGACGATGATGTCTTTCAGGATCTTGTTGACCGAGTGACCGATATGGATGTCGCCATTAGCGTAGGGAGGACCATCGTGCAGGATAAACTGCTCCCGACCAGCGCGGGCTTCACGAATTTTTTCGTAGAGCTTGCCTTCTTGCCATTTCTTCAGAATCTCCGGCTCCCGATTGGGCAGGTTGCCGCGCATGGGAAAGTCGGTCTGGGGAAGGTTCAGGGTCGCTTTATAGTCGGTCATTTGCTATCTACTTCGGTTGTAGCTCAGAAATAATTCATTTTTAACGCACCTCACAGACTTCTGATGGCTCACGCTTACGAAGTACAGGGCGTAAAATTTAAGCTGGAGTGCTGGGGATTAGGTTTCAGGACCGCTGTGAACCC
>NZ_LZDE01000311.1 GCF_002009015.1 Microbulbifer mangrovi
TCGAATCCAGCACGACCCACCATCTTCCCTCCTGTTGCCGGCTGTCCGATTGTTCCAATCGAGCCGGGAACCACTAAAGAACTCGCCGCAAGTCGGGTTATACAAGTAGTTAGCCAGTACCGAATGATGATGTGATCGTCACGAGGTGTCAGGCAATCTTAAGGGTCGTTAGCTCAGTTGGTAGAGCAGTTGGCTTTTAACCAATTGGTCGCTGGTTCGAATCCAGCACGACCCACCATTTCCTCAAGATTCCCCTAAAACTATTTCTTCCGGCTTTTCGGCCCGAGCGCCTCGCGACGTTAATATTCCCTTTGTGACCCACTCATGGGCCTGAAAATCGGCGAATTTGTCCCGAATCGGTATAATGCCGCCTTTTTCCGGCAGTATCAGAGACTCATGACAGACAGCAGCGAAAAAATTGCCACCAGCCCGGCGCCCAATTCGATTGATGCGCGCGACTTTATCCAGGATCATCTGGCGCATCCCGCTATGCACCAGTACAGCGAAGAGGAGCTGAACCTCTGGCGCGAGCGCATCAAGCGCCTGCTGAAAGAGCAGAATGCGGTGCTGGTAGCCCACTACTACACGGATCCTCTGATTCAGCAGCTGGCTGAAGAAACCGGTGGCTGTGTGTCCGATTCCCTGGAAATGGCCCGCTTCGGGGCCGAGCACCAGGCGGAGACCCTGATAGTCGCCGGCGTGAAGTTCATGGGGGAAACTGCCAAGATCCTCACGCCCAACAAGCGGGTCTTGATGCCGACGCTCGAGGCGACCTGCTCCCTGGACCTTGGCTGTCCCATCGAAGAGTTTTCCGCATTCTGTGACCAGCACTCCGATCGCACGGTGGTGGTTTATGCCAACACCTCGGCAGCGGTGAAAGCCCGTGCGGACTGGGTGGTGACCTCCAGTATCGCGCTGGACGTGGTGGATTACCTGGATTCCCAGGGTGAGAAAATCCTGTGGGCACCGGACAAGCACCTGGGTAGCTATGTCCAGAAGCAGACCGGCGCAGACGTGCTGCTGTGGGACGGCGCCTGTATCGTGCACGAGGAGTTCAAGGCCAAGGGGGTGGCGGATCTGAAGGCGCTGTACCCGGACGCGCTGGTACTGGTACACCCGGAATCGCCGGCGGCGGTGGTGGAGCTGGCGGATGTGGTGGGTTCCACCTCCCAGATCATCAATGCAGCCAAAACCCGCCCCAACAAGCAGTTCATCGTGGCGACAGACCAGGGCATCTTCTACAAGATGCAGCAGCAATGTCCGGACAAGGAGCTGATCGTTGCTCCGACCGCCGGTTCCGGCGCCACCTGTCGCAGCTGCGCCAACTGCCCGTGGATGGCGATGAACTCGCTGGAGAACCTGTGCGGGGTGCTGGAGCGGGGCGACAACGAGATCCTTGTGGATCCGGAGCTCGGCAAACGCGCCATGATACCGCTGCAGCGGATGCTGGATTTTCGTAAGCCGCTGGATTGATAGCTTTCGAAATAACAGCGATGAATCGAAGGTAAAGTGACGGGGATCCGTTTTCGAAAACGGATTCCCGGTGGTTTACCGCCACCGAGCCAGTATCAAAAATTACTTTCTGAAGAGCTTGTTTAAAGCTCCTTCGCTTTCTCCTGCATCTTGATCACATCCTTCATGCGCTGCTCCAGAATGGCGTGGGTCTGGTAGTCATTCTTGGCCAGGCGAACCCCGTGGCGCAGGTGCTGAAGTGCCTTGTCGAAGACCCCGTTCAGGATGTAGTACTCCGCGCGCGCCTCATGCACTCCGACAATATCGCCCGCCAGGCCATGGGTTTCCGCGAGCAGGTACCACACCGCAGGATCCTTGCGGCGCACCCGGCTGTGTTTCTTCAGGATGCGCTCGGCCGCCAGGTAATTACCCGCTTTGAAGTGCGCATTGGCCAATCCCATGATCAGCGCGTGGTTCTTGGGGCTCTTGTTGACAGCCTGCTGCAGCCGCTTGGTGGCACTGTTGTAATCCTGCCGTACCAGGTCGATATCCGCGCGCGCCAGAATAAAGGCATCTTTGTCCGGATCCTTGTCCAGAAGCGGCTGCAGGGTATCGATTGCGGTGTCTGGTTTGCCCGCCGAGGTCTGTGCCAGGGCAAGGCCGTAGCGCGCTGCATCCTCGTTGTCATTGATTCCGCGCAGCTCCGCCTGGAACCGCTTCACCGCCTGCTGTGGCGTGGCCTCCGCGTTTACCCGGATACGCGCACGCATCAGGTGGTATTCACGGCTGTCGCGCAGGGGGATCTTTTCCATACGGTTGGCGCGTAGCTTGGCGTCCGCAATCCGCTTTTCGGTAACCGGGTGGGTGAGCAGGAACTCCGGCGGACGGCGATAATAGCGGGTGGCCTTGAGCATCTGTTCGAACATCTCACCGGCGGCCTGTGGGTCCATACCGGCCTTGGCCAGGGTCTCGATTCCCACCCGGTCCGCTTCCTGTTCATTCTGGCGGGAGAAGCGCAGCTGGTTGTCGAGGGCGGCGGCCTGGGTGGCAGTCATCGCTGCAATGCCCGCATCGCCACCGGCGGTGGCGGCGAGTACCAGCGCACCGAGCATACCGGCCAGGGTGGGAATGGTGCTGTTGCGCTGGGCTTCCAGGGAGCGGGCGTAGTGACGCTGGCTCAAGTGGGCGAGTTCGTGGGCGAGTACTGAGGAAAACTGATCCTCGTTCTCGGCAAACAGGAACAGGCCCGTGTGCACGCCCACCACGCCGCCGGGCACCGCGAAGGCGTTCATGGTGTCATTGTTGACCACCACGACATCGAGGTTCTTGTCTTCCAGGGGGCTGTATTCGGCGAGGGACTTGAGGGAGTTTTCCACATACTGCTGCAGCAGTGCATCGCTGGAGGTACGCACCTGACTGCGGAACATACGCAGCCACATTTCCCCCAGCTCGTTCTCGCGCGCGCGGGATACCAGCCCGCTGCTGGTGTCCCCCAGCTGTGGCAGCTGGATATGGTGATCGTCCTGGGCTGTGGCTGCGATGGGACTGGCGCCAAGCAGCAGGCCGGCGGTGATGCCGGTGGCACCCCGGCAAAGTCGCTGCCAGTAGCGATTCCAGGGTCGGCTGAATGTTGTAAGGATCTCGGTCATATTCTCTACTGCGCCTGCCGGTTTGCCTACCGCTAACACTATACGTGTCCCTGTGAGACTGTCGAGGTTTTGATCAGCTCCGGAGGAAAAGGTTCTATAGATATGACCCATTGACCAGAGTGCGCCGTTATAATTCGCGGCATTAACGGTTCTTTACCGCAGATTTATGACCGATACAGCGAACAAAGCCACAGACACGCCTGAATTTGATTGGGAAGCTGCCTACAGGGTAGATGCCCGGGGCTTGCCCTGCCCGCAGCCGTTGCTCGCGATGCGTCGGGCCCTGAAGCAGCTGGCGCCAGGTACACTACTGCATCTGGTGGCCACCGATCCGTCATCCCAAAGGGATGTTCGCAGCTTTTGTTCGCTCACTGGTGTACCTTTGCTGCGGTCGGAGACCCGGGAAGGGGAGTTCCACTACTGGCTGCAATGTGTGGCCGGTGGCATAACAAAACCATAAACAAACCATCAAGACGACCGGCAGAGTCGCCGGCAAAGCAAAAGTCTCGAGAGAACAGTATTTATGCTTGCGATTATTAGGGGTTGGATAAATCGCTATTTCAGCCAGGAAGAGGTGGTGCTGCTGGTACTGCTGTTACTGGCCGCCATGATTGTGCTGGCGACACTGGGAGGTGTTCTTGCTCCCGTGCTGGCGGCGCTGGTGATCGCCTTCCTGATGCAGGGGATGGTGCAGAGGTTACAGTCATGGAAAGTACCGCACTGGTTGGCGGTATCCATTGCCTGCCTGGTGCTGGTAGGGACTATTGTCGGCCTGCTGTTTGTGGTGATGCCGGTCATCTCGCGGCAGACGGTGCGCCTGTTCTCCGAGCTGCCGAACATGATCGATCGCGGTCAGGACCTGTTGCTGTTGCTGCCGGAGCAGTACCCGCGGCTGGTGACTGCCCAGCAGATCGATGAAATCTTTACTACCCTCGGCAGCGAGCTGGGGACACTGGGGCAGACGGTAGTCACGTTTTCCCTGGCCAACCTGCCGGTGCTCGCCGCGGTCCTGATCTATCTGGTGGTGGTGCCCATTCTGGTGTTCTTTTTCCTCAAGGACTCCAACAAGCTGCTGGCCTGGTGTGCGTCTTTTCTTCCCCATCAGCGCCCCATGCTGCGCCAGATCTGGTATGAGATGAATGACCAGGTGGCCAACTATGTGCGCGGCAAGGTGATCGAGATCGCCATCGTGGCACTGGTCAGCTACGTCGCGTTCCTGTTGCTGGGAGTCAATTACGCACTCCTGCTGGCGGTTGCGGTGGGGCTGTCGGTGCTGATCCCCTATATCGGGGCCGCAGTAGTGACTATCCCGGTGGCCGCTATCGGTCTGTTCCAGTGGGGCTGGAGCGGTGAGTTTTTCTGGCTGATGTTTGCCTACGGCATGATCCAGTTGCTGGATGGCAATGTGCTGGTGCCGGTTCTGTTTTCGGAGGCGGTCAACCTGCACCCGGTGGCGATTATCATGGCGGTGCTGGTGTTTGGCGGCATCTGGGGTTTCTGGGGGGTGTTTTTTGCGATCCCGCTGGCAACCCTGGCCAAGGCAATTCTCAACGCCTGGCCCACCAGTGAGCATCAGGCCGAATGGCAGGCCAGGGAAGCTGCGGAACAACTGCCTTCGGAGCCCGCTGAATAGGCGCTTCACCGGTAACTGCGAGCTCTGTCTCGCAGCGCCGGTATTTGCTAGAGTTCGCCGCCTGATCCCGGGGGCCGCCCCTTGGTTAACCAATTAGGAAAGTCCATGAGCCTTGCCGATAAAGTATTGGCCGTTAACAACGACCTGCCGATTCGCACAGACAAGCCTGTGCATAGTGGAAAAGTCCGCTCCGTCTACTGGCTGACCGAAGCCGACAGCCGTCGCCTGATTGAAGAAAAGGGCTACCCGGTGGCCGCCGATGCGCCACTGGCGGTGATGGTGATTTCCGACCGCATCTCCGCGTTCGACTGTATCTGGAAAGGTGAGGGCAATTTGCGCGGCGTTCCCGGCAAGGGCGCGGCACTCAATGCCATTGCCAACCACTGGTTCCGCCTGTTCAAGGAGAAGGGGCTGGCAGACAGCCATATCCTGGATATCCCGCATCCCGCCGTTTGGATCGTGCAGAAGGCGCGTCCGGTAATGATCGAGGCCATCGCCCGTCAGTACATCACCGGCTCCATGTGGCGCGCCTACAGCAAGGGCGAGCGCGAGTTTTGCGGCATCCAGATTCCCGACGGTCTGGACAAGGATCAGAAACTGCCGGAGTTGCTGATTACCCCGTCTACCAAGGGGATTCTTAAAGGCATTCCCAGTGTGCCGGAAGCGGATGACGTGAATATCACCCGCAAGAATATCGAGGAAAACTTCGCGGCATTCAATTTCCGCAGTGCCGACGACATCGCCCGCTATGAGCAACTGCTGAAAGAGGGCTTCGACGTTATTTCTGCAGAGCTGGAAAAACTGGATCAGGTGTTTGTCGATACCAAGTTCGAATTCGGTTATGTCACCGATGCGCAGGGTGTCGACAAACTGATCTATATGGACGAAGTGGGCACCCCGGATTCCTCTCGCATCTGGGATGGTGAGCAGTACCGCAATGGCAAGGTGGTGGAAAACTCCAAAGAAGGATTCCGCCAGGCGTTGCTGAACCATTTCCCGGATCCGGATATCCTGCTGAATAAGGACCGTATGGACGAGCGTGAAGCACTGGCCCGCGACAACGAACTGCCGGAGTCCATGCTGATGGATGTGTCTGCCACCTACGTGGGAATTGCAGAAAAGATCATCGGTGAGAAACTGGAAATCCCGGACAACCCGAAAGCGGAAATCATTCAGGTACTGCGTGACGGATATGGCCTGATCGACTGAGGTGTCCCTCTCGGTTTCCGCTCAGGTGGAAAGCGCAAACCGCACATACAAAAAACCCGGCAATCTGCCGGGTTTTTTGTGTCTCGAAAAGACCGATCAGGCTGCCTGCAGTGCCTTGCGCACGCTCGCCAGCTTCACACACAGCACAAATACCGACATCGCAGTATCCAGTTCTTCCAGCGGCGGGAAGCTGGGGGCGATGCGGATATTGGTGTTTTCCGGATCCTTGCCGTAGGGGAAAGTGGCACCGGCCGGGGTCAGCTTGACGCCCGCTTCCGCAGACAGGCGAACCACTTCCGAGGCGACGTCCGGACGGGTGTTGAAGGAAACGAAATAACCGCCTTTAGGGGTTTCCCATTCGCCCAGGTCGGTGTCGGCGAAGTTCTTGTCCAGGTGCTCCAGTACACAGGCAAATTTGGGGCGCAGGATTTCCGCATGCTTCTGCATGTGTTCCTTCAGCTGGGTCAGCTCCGGGAACAGGCGTACATGACGCAGTTGGTTAACCTTGTCCGGACCGATGGTCATGGCGGACATCTGCTGTTTCAGGGAAGCCAGGTTGGCGGGGCTGGCGCTGACGAAAGCGACACCGGCGCCGGCGTGGGTTACCTTGGACGTGGAGGCAAACTGCAGCACGGAGTCGGGAGTGTCGTTGCCCAGTGCCGCTTCGCGAATGTTCGGCAGTTTCACCTGGTGGTCCAGGTCGTGGATGGCGTAGGCGTTATCCCAGAAAATGCGGAAGCCCGGGTTGGCGATTTTGCCCAGCTGCGCCAGACGATCAACGGTGTCTTCGTCGTAGGTCACGCCGGTGGGGTTGGAGAACTTGGGCACGCACCACAGACCGATAATCTGGTCGTCTTCGCGAATTTTCTTTTCCAGCACATCCATGTCCGGACCGGTAGCGGTCATCGGTACGGTTTCCATGGCAATGCCCAGCTGCTCACAGATGGCGAAGTGGCGGTCGTAGCCGGGAACCGGGCACAGAAACTTGGGCGCGCTCAATTCTTTCCACGGCGGGTTGCCGGCAAAACCAAACAGGTAGCCGGTGAGTACCGCGTGGTACATCATCGTCAGGGAGCTGTTGCCGCCGGCAAGTACTTCTTCAAACGGCGCCTGCAGAATGTCGGCACCCAGTTCGCGGGCGGCGGCGATGCCTTCGAGGCCACCGTAGTTGCGTGTATCGGTACCGTCGGGTGCGCGGTAGTCACCGTTGAGAATACCGTCGAGTCCGTCGGACAGGCTCAGCTGATCTGCCGCCGGTTTACCGCGGGTAATATCCAGGCTCAGGTTGTGCTGGCAAATGCGCTGGTACTGTTGCTCCAGCTCTTGTTCCCACTGTTGCAGCTGTTCGCGTTGGGCGGTCTCGATACGCACGGAAAATCCTCACTATGGCGGTTGAACTTGCGGGGATGGAGCTTATCAGCCGCGGGCGGATTACGTCATGTTTTCTGAAGTTTTTTTAACGCAATTCCCGGTAAAAATAGCGGTTGCCGGCAGATAATTTGTTTCGCCTGAAACCGACTGGCAGTTTTTAACGCGGCTAGTTAAGTCAGTGCTCTTGCGCGGCGAGAATACGGAAGTCCGACGCGTAATCGAGGAGGGTGGATTTGAGGTGGGCGCGCTGTTGTGGTGTGGCGCTCTTCAGTATCTCGGCGCCAAGATTTCGCGCCTGGGCGCGCAGTTGATCCTGCATCTGGCGGTAGTCTTCGGACCACAGTGACTGTGGGTCGATAAGCAGTGCCCTGAGCTGTTTCTCATAGCCCTGGGGTTTACTGCGCAACGTGCTGATAAACGCGTCGGCCCATTTCTGGCGTTGCGTATCCCGGCGTTTCGGATCGAAGCGGGTGGTATCCAGCTGATGGTCGATCATGGCGTCCTGTTCGCTGGTCAGGTCGCCGAGCCAGCGCTCCGCTTCTTTGCGGAATTGTTTTTCCCGTTTGCGCTTGGATTTTTCCCATTTTTTTAAAGACTCTTCCCGTTCTTCGCGAACGTTTTCCGCGAGCTGGTCGATCTGTTTGTCATCCATCTGTACCACCAGTGGCAATAGCAGATCGCTCAACATCACTACCGAACTGTGCCAGAAGGTATCCACCTGCTTTTCGATTTCTATCAGCTTTGCCGGGGTGGTGTCGGGATCATCGACATTGCCGGCAAGCGTTTCCAGATAGTCTGCGTAGCGTGGCAGCTGTGTCTGGCGGTGCCAGCGATGGAACTCGTCCACCCGCAGGGAGAGGAGATCTTCCTGGGCGCCGTCAAGATCCAGGTACTTGTTGATATTGCGGTCCATCCACCAGTCCAGGTGCCCGTAAACCAGGCGCACACTGGAGCAGCCGCCAACCAGCAACATGGTGACAACCAGCAGGGCGCTGGTGGTGCGAGTGAGGGCGGTGCGGAGGTGGGTGAGGTTCATGGCGATAAATATAGCCGCTTGCTGTGAACCTCGCTGCCTGCCGGTCAGTTAATCCAGACTTCTACCCGGCTGTTTTTGACGGGCCCCTGTTCACTGTCCGGCGTCAGAGGCGCAAACGCGCCCACGGCCATGATCTGGCTGTCTCCCATCTCGTGATCCCTCAGCAGTGCGCCCTGTACCTTGAGTGCGCGAAAGCGGGAGATCAGGTCGGATATGTTGCTGTTGGATTTGCGGTCCGAGAAGCCCACCAGGGTTAGTGAAAGCGTGCGGTTCTGCTCTTCGGCCATGAAATCCTGCAGGCGGTGCAGGTCGCGCAGGGCGCGGTTATCGAGTTCGGTACTGCCATCTGCGAAACGGAAGGAGATACTCAGGCGCGCGCCATTTTCCATCAGTTCGCGATAGTTCTGCGGCGCATTGGCGTAGGGTGCCATTTTTAGCGCCACGGGGGTGAGGTTTATAAAGCCGATCTGCGCGACGATTTGCTGTCCCGCACGAGATTCCACGTGATGGATAAATCCGTCCACATGGGGATTGAAGCGTGCGGGGTTGCGGTAGAGATACAGGCGGCGGGTGAGCGGAAAATCCTCTGTGGCAATGATGCCGCGGTCAGGTACCACCGCCGCCAGGTCGCCGGACTTGATCGCCACCTTGTGCAGACCGTCTGCATCGGCGTAGGGCAGGTACCCGATGGCGCCGCGATCACGCTGCACCAGGGCGCGGGTTTCGTGGTTGCCGGCAACTTCATGGATAAAGTGGGGAGTGGCGCGGCTACGGCCGAACACTTCGCCGTCAAAGGTAGCCCGGGTGCCGGACTCCATGTCCCGGTGCAGGGGGCGAATAGGCAGGTCGGGCCCACCGAGTTGCGCCCAGTTGCGAATTTCCCCGCGGTAAATCTGCGCCAGCTGCGCCATGGTCAACTGGGTGATCGGGTTGTCCCGGTGAATCGTGATCACCAGTGCATCCAGGCCAATGACATGTTCTGCCTGGGGGCTGGTGAGGTTGCCGAAACGGGACAGCATGGCGACTTCCCTGGGCTTGATCTTGCGCGAGGCCATTCCGATGTCTGCGGTGCCCTCGTCCAGGGCCTTGAAGCCGGTACTGGAGCCGAGGGCGATAATCGGCACCACCACCGGCTGGCCGTTGAGGCGCGCGTGGATCCAGTGCTTTTCCCCTTGGTTGCGTTGGGTGATGTCGGTAGCACCCTGGGATTTCAGGTAACTTTTTACCTGTGCCGGCGCCAGGTCTGCGCCAATGGTGTTGGAGCCCGTCAGCCGGAACAGCACTTTCGCCGCATTATCACTGGCGGCAGCGGTGTTCCACACCAGCAGCAACAGCGCCACACTCCATGTTGTCATTAATAGTCGCTTGGCGGTTTGGCAGCGTCCCATCGCTTCCCCCTATACTTCCTGATACTGGCCGGTTTGCGTTTGCGTGCCCCGCTGTGAGTATTTCCGTTTGTGCGGGCGCGCGCTTTATCGCAGAAAAGTGTGACGAAGTTATTGCAACCAGTTTGAACTGGGTCGACTGACGGTTGGCGCCAGCAACCGATACATACACCGGTTCCGGTTGTTTGTTTTTTGTTCCCGGTTACCGTAGGCTGCGGGCTGCAGCGAGCCGCCTGGCGATTTTTTCGCCGCCAGGGAGGAAGTAGGCGGGCGAACCGCGGATATTGGGGATTTTTTTTGAAAAAGGGCATGACAACGCTGTCATTTGTCTTGTAGTATTTCTCCTATATTGCACAGGCGTCATTCGAGACGCCGGGCCGGACCACCCTGGGGCGCAGAAATGCGGTGGGGAATCCGGTAAGGACACATAACAATAGAAAATCTTAGGGGCCGGATCAGATGGTTGCTTTGAGAGACAGCAGGGACATTCTCTATGTTGGCGTTGATGGCGGTGGCAGTAAGTGCCGCGCGTCGATTTTCGATGCCAGCAATCGCCTGCTGGGTACCGGAGTCTCCGGGCCCGCAAACCCCCTTCATGGATATGCCCAGACAATAGACTCCATCGTGCGCTCTGCCGCACTGGCCGTGTCAGATGCGGGTATGCCCGCAGAAACACTGGGCGAGCTGGTGGCCGGTGTCGGCCTGGCTGGCGTCAACATGCCCCGTCTCTACAACGAGATGAACGCCTGGGCACACCCCTTCAAGCAGATGTTCCTTACTACCGACCAGCACTCGGCCTGTCTCGGCGCACATCGTGGTGGCGACGGCGCGGTCATTATCGCTGGCACCGGTTCCGTGGGTTACTCCTGGGTCAATGGGCGCAGCGAAATTGTCGGCGGTCACGGCTTTCCCCACGGCGATAAAGGCAGTGGTGCCTGGCTGGGTATGGAAGCGGTGAAGTACGTATTGATGGCGATGGAGGGGCTTGCTGCCGAATCCATGCTGCAGCGCGAGGTGCAGAAGGCCCTGGGTACGGAAGATCCCTACGATGTGATCGAGTTGATGGCGGGCAAACCGTCCAGTCAGTACGCCAGGTTGGCAGTGCCTGTAGTGGAGTGTGCAGAGGCTGATTGCCCGGTCGCAGTATCCATCATGCGCGATGGTGCCGCGTATATCAGCGATCTCGCGGAGAAGCTGATGGAAAGCAAGCCGCCGCGCCTGGCCATGATTGGCGGCCTGGCGCCGCGCCTCAAGCCCTGGCTGAAACCGCAGGTGGCGGAGCGGGTTTCCGATCCGCTGGATCCGCCGGAGCTGGGCTGTGTCTACTTCGCCCAACACTCCCTGGCGGCACTGGGTGACAGCGAAGTGCGTGCAGCAGATGAGGCGGATGCGAAAGCGCTCTTTGGATAAGCGTGCGCATTAGCTAGAACACACAGGTTGATAGACCACAAAAGTCATACGGATTTTACGGACAGATTTTATGAGCGCAGTGACTCCCGCTGAGGCCAACAAGGTGGATGCTTCTATGGCGATGACAGTAATGGAAACCGAGGCCCGCGAGGCCCCGAGCCGGATTGCCGAGCAATTGAAGAACAATGCCCCGATCATGGAAGCGTTGGGCGAGCGCCTGCGCAACAAGCCGCCGCGCTTTGTGATGATCGTAGGTCGAGGCTCATCGGATCACGCCGGTGTGTTTGCCAAATACCTGATCGAAATCGAAACCGGCACACCCACTTTTGCGGCGGCGCCGTCCGTGTCCAGTGTATATGGCAAGAAGCTGAAGCTTGAAGACGCACTGGTCATCGTGATTTCCCAGTCCGGCCGCAGCCCGGACATCCTCGCCCAGGCGCAGATGGCGAAAGATGCCGGTGCCTACACCGTGGCGCTGGTGAATGATGAAACCGCGCCGATCAAAGATATTGTCGATCAGGTTGTGCCCCTGAAGGCTGGTCCGGAACTGGCTGTTGCAGCCACCAAAAGCTACCTGTGCACCCTGTCTGCAGTGCTGCAGCTGGTTGCCAACTGGACCCAGGATGCCGAGCTGAAGGCCGGTGTCGAGATGCTGCCGCAGACGCTGACCGACGCCATTGAGTCCGATGTACAGCTGCGCCCGGAAGACCTCGCAGCGGTGAAAAACCTGGTGGTGCTGGGGCGTGGTCCCGGTTACGGGATTACCCGCGAGCTGGCGCTGAAGCTGAAAGAAGTCTGCAGTGTTCACGCAGAGTCCTTCTCCAGCGCGGAATTCCTGCACGGTCCGGTGACCCTGGTGGAGCAGAAGCTGACTGTGGTCAACGTGCCCATTGAGGACGAGTCCTACAAGGCGCACAGCGAACAGATCGCCGACATCATCCGTCGCGGTGGCACCCTGATCAATCTGCATGTGCCGAGTAAGGGGGTTCACCCGCGTGTTGCACCGCTGGCTCTGCTACAGCGTTTTTATCTCGACGTGGCCCATGTTGCCGTCAGTCGGGGCATCAACCCGGATGAGCCGGCCGGCCTGAAAAAAGTCACCCAGACTGTTTGAGTCGGGTCGATTGAGTTCAGTGACGAAAGGTGGGAGCAGCGGGCAAGTGACACAGGCATTCATCGCACAACAGTTATTCGACGGCGAGCAGCTGCGCAGTGACGTGGCGCTGGCTATCGAGGGCGGCAAGGTTATCGCGCTAGGCGGCGAGCCTACTGCGGATGCGGTGTATCTCGAGGGACTGCTCGCGCCGGGCCTGATTGATGTGCAGGTCAACGGTGGTGGTGGAGCGCTGTTCAACAACGACACCACCGTCAATGCGCTGGGCAAGATGTCCGCGGCCCACGCCCGTTTCGGAACCACCGGATTTATGCCCACCCTGATCACTGATCAGGTGGATGTCATGCAGCGCGCTGCGGATGCAGTCAGTGCCGCGTTGAAAGAGGGCGTGCCCGGCGTACTGGGGGTGCATTTTGAAGGCCCACACTTGAGTACCCCGAAAAAGGGTACCCACGAAGAAAAGTTTATCCGCCCACTCAGTGACGAGGAGCTGGCGATATACGCCCGCGACGACCTCGGCCTGAAAATGGTCACCCTGGCGCCGGAGAATGTATCGACAGAGGATATCCAGAAACTGGTCGCGCTCGGTGTGAAGGTATGCCTGGGGCATTCCAATGCCGATGGCAAGACCGCGGCAGCGGCAGTCGCCGCCGGGGCAACCGGGTTCACCCATCTGTACAACGCCATGTCACCGCTACATTCGCGGGATCCGGGCATGGTGGGCACCGCTCTGATCAGTGATGGCTGCTGGTGCGGACTGATTGCGGACGGGCACCATGTCAGCGCCGAGGCCATGACACTCGCGCTCAAGGCCAAGCCCCGCGGCAAAATCATGCTGGTGACCGACGCCATGTCCCTGGTGGGCAGCGATGAAATGAGTTTCCCGCTGTTCGAGCGCATTGTCACCCGCGATGGTGACAAGCTGACTTCGACTACCGGTGAGTTGGCCGGATCCCACCTGGATATGATCGGTGCGGTGCGCAATATCCGCGACTGGTGTGGCGTCGAGCTGACCGAAGCCCTGCGCATGGCGGGTCTCTACCCAGCGCAGTTCCTGGGCAGTGCCGGAGGGCGCATTCAGCAGGGTGCGCAGGCAGACTTTATTTTGATCGATGACGAACTTCAGGTTCAAAAGACCTGGATTAACGGGCAGGAAGTTTTCGCGGCTTAAATCCGCGAAGGGGACTGTTCGAATAGATAATCGGGGAAGCACCCCGCAAGCCAGTAAGGCCAAACCATAATAAAAGGTGAGTCTATGAATACCGCAGTGATTAGTCAGAGTGAAACGCGCAGTAGCGTTTTACCCATGGTCATTATCGGCCTGCTGTTTTTTATCTTCGGTTTTGTAACCTGGCTGAACGGCGCCCTGATTCCGTTTCTGCAAACCATCTGTGACCTGACCGGCTTCCAGGCGATGCTGGTGGCTTCCGCGTTTTATATTGCTTACACCGTGATGGCGCTACCCATGGCCGCGATCATCGAGCGTACTGGTTACAAAACCGGTATGGCGCTGGGTCTGGCGCTGGTGGCAGTGGGCGCCCTGATATTTATCCCTGCGGCCTACAGTCGGATGTTCGGCATTTTCCTGCTGGCCCAGTTTGTGGTGGGCTCCGGTCTGACCGTTCTGCAAACCGCTTCCAACCCCTACGTGGTGAAAGTCGGCTCTCCAGAAACTGCTGCGGTGCGGATCTGCATCATGGGTCTGCTGAACAAGGGCGCGGGCATTGTTGCTCCGCTGGTATTCGCAGCGCTGGTTATGTCCGGTATCAGCGGTATTTCCGAAGCCGAGCTGTCTGCGCTGACTGCTGCGGCGAAAGACGCCAAGCTGGATGAGCTCGCCAGCCAGCTGGTTTCACCGTATATCGGAATGGCCGTGCTCGGATTTGTACTGGCGGTGGCGATGATGTTTGCCCCGCTGCCGGATATCGAAGATGAAGTGATCGAAGGCCAGGAAGATGCGGCGATTACCCTCACCGGGCTGAAAAAATTCCCGCAGCTGATCCTCGGATCCATTGCCCTGTTTTTCTACGTGGGTGTGGAAGTCATTGCCGGCGACGCCATTGGCCTGCTGGGCAAGCAGGCGGGTCTGGATACCTCCGTGGCCTCCGTACTGACCTCTTACACCATGGTGTTTATGGTGCTGGGTTATCTCTGGGGCACCTTCGCTATCCCACGCTTTATCAGCCAGCAGACTGCGCTGTTGATCTCCGCGCTGCTGGGTATTGCATTCACCTTTGCGGTCATGAGTGGTTCGCTTGATAGCACTGCCATGTCGTCCGCAACCCTGGCCCACTTTGGTCTGCCGGAAATTCCTAACGCGGTTTATTTTGTCGCACTGCTGGGCTTCGCCAATGCCATGTGCTGGCCGGCGATCTGGCCGCTGGCGCTGGAAGGCCTGGGTAAATTCACCTCCAAGGGCGCGGCGCTGCTGATTATGGGTATTTCCGGTGGCGCGGTGCTGCCGCCCCTGTACGGGCACTTCGCCGATACCGGAGACGGCCAGGCAGCCTACATCATTGCGATTCCGGCGTACCTGTTCATCCTGTTTTACGCTTTGAAAGGGCACAAGATGCGCAGCTGGACCAAATAACCTGGTTTTCAGGTCGGTCCGCCGTCGCATCTCAATCAGTCAGTTTTTTCGAAAGTGTTTTAGGAAGAGGTATTTAAAAGGATTTTTTTGAACTTCTCTTATGAAGTTTCTCTCTTTGGTTCTCGTCATCTTTGCCCTCCATGTGAGGGCTTTTTTTTGCCTGTCTTTAGCGGGGTGAGTCACCGCTGGAGTCGCGCACCAGCAGTTCTGGTACGAACTTTTTGACGATGCCTGCATCCTTGTTTGCGGCTGCGCTTTCCGAGGCGCTTTTGCTGCGCGCCTTGTTAAGTACCAGCGCTGCGGCACACTTGGCGATCTCGTTGTTCGGCTGGTGTGCAGTGGTCAGCTTCGGCCAGGTCTGGCGGGAGAAGGGGCTGTCCTCAAACCCGACAATCGACAGTTGCTCGGGGATCTCGATATGCATCAGTCGCGCGGCGAACAGTGCGCCGGCCGCCATCTCATCGTTACTGGCGAAAATGGCGGTGGGCGGGTTATCGGTGTTCAGCAGCAATTTTGCCCCTTCGACACCGGAGTCAAACGCATATTCGCCGGGAATGATCAGGCTTGGATCGATTGCGATACCGGCCTGTTGTAGGGCCTGCTTGTAACCCTCCAGGCGTCCGTGGGTAGAGATGTGTTCTTCGCCACCACAGAGGAAGCCGATGCGTTTATGGCCGTGTTCAATAAGGTGCTTGGTGATGTCGTACGCCGCGGCGGTGTCATCTACCTGAACGCAGTTGTCCTCGTCGCCTTCCGCGGCGCCACTGGAAACAATGCGTACATAGTCCAGGCCGAGTCGCTTTACTTCATCAATGACCGACTGGGTTTCCGAGAACGGCGGGGTGAGCACCACGCCGGCAACCTTCGAGTGCTCCACCAGCGCGCGCAGTTCATCGTGCACCGTTTCCGATTTGGAGTTACTCGGGTGGATCAGCAGCTCGTAGCCCCGTGCCTTGCAGGCCTCGAGGATACCGTTTTGCATGTCGATCACGTAATAGGCATTGGGGTTGTCGTAGATCAGGGCAATGGTATAGCTGCGGGTGCCGGCCAGATTGCGCGCGGCCAGGTTCGGCTGATAGTGGAGCTCCTCCACTGCATCCATCACCTTCTTGCGCGTGGCAGGTCTCACCGACGGTTCATTATTGATAACCCGCGATACAGTCTTGATCGACACCCCGGCCCTTGCGGCCACATCGTTGATGGTGCTCTTCATGATCGGCTATTTTCCCTTATCGGAATTGGTCCTTGTGCATACCCAGCCGGGCAGTTTACCCGGTTAGTGCGTGCGCGACGATGGATTTATGGTCATTTCTTCGCGAAAGCCCGGCTTTGCAGCCGAAAGCTGATTTTTCACCGCGGTTTCCCGCCAAGTTTAGGGGTTTTACCCTTTTCCTGCTGCCTGTGTGCCGAGTGGGGCGGCTGCTCTCTTGAGTTGCACGGCTATTGCTCTGACCCCGCTGAATCTGTGAAAGAAAACTACAAACCCGATTGACAGGGCGGGGGCGCTGTGTGAATCTTTCGTTAAATTGACAGCGTTGTCATTTTATTTTGATGCCTCTGGGGTTTTGGGGTGCAAGCGCTGTCTTTCGGGTAAACAAGAATAACCGGTGCCCGCCACCTCCCGGTGGGCGCCACTTTCAGGGGGCATACCATGCAAGGTGCACACTCTCACTCCGCCATTTCCCAGTCCGCCATCTGGCAGTCGCTACAGGCGCAGGCCGCGCAGGTGAAGCAGCGCAGGCTGGCAGATCTGTTCAGCGAAGACCCACAGCGCGCCGCGGCGTTCAGCATGGAATTACCGCAGTTTCTGCTGGATTTCTCCAAAAATCATCTCGACCAGTCAGTATTTGTAAATTTGCTACGTCTCGCGGAAGAGGCCGGGTTGGAGCAGTGGCGGAGCGATTTCTTCGCCGGTAAACCGATCAATGCCACGGAAGGGCGGCCGGTTCTACATCCGGCACTGCGCGGCGGTCTGGGCGCTGAAGTGGAGGTCGGCGGGGTATCCGTCACGGGATTGGCGGAGGCTGAGCTGCAGCGCTTGAAAGAGTTTGTAGTTTTACTACATAATGGCGACCTGACGGGCTACAGCGGTAAACGGATCACCGATGTGGTCAATCTCGGTGTCGGTGGTTCCCATCTGGGACCCCAGACCGTCATAGAGTCACTGCGTGCCTACCGGAAGGGCGATGTCGCGGTGCACTTTGTATCCAACGTGGATGGAGCCCAGCTCACGGATGTGCTGGCCGGCCTGGATGCCGAATCAACGCTTTTTATCGTCTCGTCCAAGACGTTCACTACCAGCGAGACGATGACCAATGCGCGCAGTGCCCTCAAGTGGTTGCAGCGCGCAGCGCCCGATGTTTCTGCGGAGGGACTGTTGCAGCGCCACTTTGTCGGCGTGACTTCGAGCCCAGACAAGGCACAGCAGTTCGGGATCCTGCCAGAGCGGACCTATCGGTTCTGGGATTGGGTCGGCGGACGCTATTCGCTGTGGTCGGCAATCGGATTGCCCATCGCTATTGCCTGCGGCTACGAAAACTTCCGCGCACTGTTGGACGGTGCTGCAGAGATGGATCGCCACTTCCGTGAGGCGCCGTTCGAAAAGAACGCGCCGGTGATCATGGGGTTGCTGAGTGTCTGGTACTGCACCTTTATGGGGTATCCGGCGCACGCGGTGTTGCCCTATGAGCAGGCGCTGCACATGTTGCCAGCCTATTTGCAGCAGGCAGATATGGAGAGCAACGGCAAATCTACCACCCGTGCAGGGGTGGAGGTGGACTACGCCACCGGCCCTCTAATATGGGGGCAGACGGGGATCAATGGGCAGCATGCTTTTTACCAGTATCTGCACCAGAGCCCGGAGGTGGTGCCGGCGGACTTCATCGGCAGTGTGACTCCGGGACACGATCTCGAGGGGCATCACGAAATACTGCTGGCGAACATGTTCGCCCAGAGTCAGGCGCTGATGAGCGGTGTGGATGCCGAGTCGGTCGCCCGCGAGCTGACAGCCAAGGGGCTGTCACAGGAAGAGATAAAAAGGCTGACCCCGTTCAAGGTGCACAGGGGTGGAAAGCCCAGCACCACAATACTCTTGAAAGAGTTGACCCCCCGCGCGTTGGGAGGGTTGATTGCACTCTACGAACACAAGATTTTTGTGCAGGGTGTGATCCTGGAAATATATTCCTTTGATCAGTGGGGTGTGGAACTTGGTAAGGGTCTTGCCAACACGCTGGAGCCAAAACTGGCTGCAGGTGATCTGGCTGGAGAAGACGGTTCTACAGCGCAACTGATCCAATACTATCGCCGATTCAAACGCGGCGCGGTTACGACCACGGGGCTACCTGAAGTTGAGGCGGCCGAGTCTGCTGGAGAACAGGCTTAATAAAAAACTGTGGCGAGCTGATAAAAAACGAAGAGTTAAGCAAAATGGCAAACACTACAGTGGTAAACAGTCGGATACAGGCGGTGACCGACAGGATCATCCGCCGCAGCGAAGAAACCCGCGCCAGCTACCTGGCGCAGGTAGAGCGCGCCCAAGGCAAAGGTCGTGCGCGCCACAAGCTGTCCTGCGGAAACCTGGCGCACGCCATGGCGGCGTCCAGCGATCAGGATAAAAACCTGATTGCTTCCGGGCAGGGTCCCAACCTGGCGATCATCAATGCCTACAACGACATGTTGTCGGCCCACCAGCCCTACGGCACCTACCCGGAAATGCTGAAAGCGGAAGCACTGCGCAACGGCGCTACCGCACAGGTTGCCGGTGGCGTCCCCGCCATGTGTGACGGTGTCACCCAGGGGCAGCCGGGTATGGAACTGTCACTGTTTTCCCGCGATGTTATTGCCATGGCCACTGCCATCTCCCTGTCTCACGACATGTTTGATGGTGGTATGTATCTGGGCATCTGCGACAAGATCGTGCCTGGCCTGGTTATCGGTGCACTGTCTTTTGGTCACCTGCCGGCGGTGTTCATCCCGGCAGGCCCCATGCCTACCGGCCTTGCCAACGCAGAAAAAGTACGTGTTCGCCAGTTGTATGCCGAAGGTAAAGTCGGCCGCAAGGAGTTGCTTGAAGCGGAAAGCGCGTCTTACCACAGCGCCGGTACCTGTACTTTTTACGGTACTGCCAACAGCAACCAGATGCTGGTGGAAATCATGGGGCTGCAGCTGCCGGGTAGTTCTTTTGTCAATCCGGGCACGGAGCTGCGCGATGCACTGAACCACGAGGCGGTTAAGCAGCTGGTGCAGATTACCGAGCCCAGCAATTACACGCCCATCGCGAAAATCCTCAGCGAAAAGTCTTTTGTAAATGGCATTGTTGGCCTGCATGCCACCGGTGGTTCCACCAACCACACCATGCACCTGATTGCCATGGCACGTGCCGCCGGCATCCAGATTACCTGGCAGGATATGGCTGAGCTCTCCGAGATCGTGCCGCTGCTGTGCCACGTGTACCCGAACGGCACCGCAGATATCAACCACTTCGCCGCTGCTGGCGGTATGCAGTTCCTGATTCGCGAATTGCTGGGTGCAGGCCTGCTGCACAACGATGTCAGCACCGTACTGGGTGATTCCGGTATGGAGCCTTACACCTACGATCCGTTCCTGAATGAAGACCGGGACGGACTGGTATGGCGTCCCACGGCGGAAGAGTCGGGCAACCCCGACATCATCCGTCCGGCGAGCGATCCTTTCTCCGGCCACGGTGGCCTGCAGCTGCTGCAGGGCAACCTCGGCAACAGTGTGATCAAGGTATCCGCCCTGAAAACGCCGCAACTGAAAGTGAAAGCGCCGGCTGTCGTATTCAACAGTCAGGACGCGCTGCTGGATGCGTTCAAGGCCGGTGAACTAGAGAAGGATTTTGTCGCGGTAGTGCGCTTCCAGGGGCCCCAGGCCAATGGTATGCCAGAGCTGCACAAGCTGACCCCGTCGCTCGGTGTATTGCAGGATCGCGGTTACAAAGTGGCGCTGGTCACCGACGGCCGTATGTCCGGTGCGTCAGGTAAGGTGCCGGCAGCCATTCACCTTTCTCCAGAAGCGCTGGAAGGTGGCGTTGTGGCAAAAATCCAGGACGGTGATGTTATTGAGCTGGACGCGGAAGCCGGCGTTCTCAAAGTACATGTAAGTGATGAAGAGCTGGCCGCACGCGCGCCAGCGGAGTGCGATCTGTCCGCCAATGCCACCGGCATGGGGCGCGACCTGTTCACCAATATGCGCAAGCTCGCTAGCGGCGCAGAAACCGGTGGAAGCATTCTTTTTTAACTGAATTCAGCGCGCTCGCCGGAAACGGGGGCGCGCAACTGCTTGAGAGCAAAAACAATGGCAAACGCATTCGACATGGTACTTTTTGGTGGTGGCGGAGATCTGTCACTGCGCAAACTGATTCCGGCCCTGTACCGGGCCTATATTGAAGGCGGTCTGAACAAGGATTCCCGCATCCTGCCGGTGTGCCGTCGTCAGGAAGACGCTGACGTCTACCTGAAAACCGCGCAGCAGGCGCTGAAAACCCACCTGCGCGACGGTGAATACAGTGATAAAAACTGGAAAGGATTCAGCGCACAGTTACGCGCCGTCGCGCTGGATATCTCCAAGCCCGACGAGCAGTGGGATGGCCTGGTGGATATCCTCGGCAAGGACACCGAGCGCACGCGCCTGTTCTATCTCGCAATTCCGCCGGCGGTATTTGGTCCCTGCTGTGAAAACCTGTCAATTAAGGGACTGATTCACGAAAATTCCCGTGTCGTGGTGGAAAAGCCGCTCGGCTACAACGCCAAGACTTCTGACGAAATCAACAGCAAGATTGCCGAGTACTTCCCCGAAGAAAGTATTTTCCGCATCGATCACTACCTGGGTAAGGAAACGGTACAGAACCTGCTGGCGCTGCGTTTCAGCAACGTGCTGTTCGAGCATCTCTGGGATGCGAAAACCATCGACCATATCCAGATCAGCATCTCCGAAACCGTGGGCCTCGAAGGTCGCGCGGGTTTCTATGATGACACCGGTGCGATGCGCGACATGGTGCAGAACCATTTGTTGCAGTTACTGTGTCTGATCGCGATGGAATCGCCCAACAGTATGTCCGCGCGCAATATCCGCTCGGAAAAAATCAAAGTGCTTGAGGCACTGCGCCCGCTGACTGACCAGGATGTGGACCAGAATATCGTTCGTGGCCAGTACGTCGCCGGTGGTCTGGGCAAAGAGCTGGTACCGGGCTATCTGGAAGAGCTCAAGGCACCTAACAGTACTACCGAAACCTTTGTTGCGATTCGCGCACATATCGACAACTGGCGCTGGACCGGTGTGCCTTTCTATCTGCGCACCGGCAAACGTATGGAAAAGCGCTGTGCGGAAATCGTGATTCAGTACAAGAACGTGTCCCACAGTGTGTATCAGCCGGAAGCCGGAAAGGTATTGCCGAACCGTCTGGTAATCCGCCTGCAGCCCGAAGAGAGCATCAAGCTGGTTCTGATGGCGAAGAAAATGGACAGCCTCACCATGGAGCTGCAGCCGGTAGAGCTGAACCTCACCCTGTCCGACACCTATGACAGTTTCAAAAGCGACGCTTACAAGCGCCTGATGCTGGATGCGGCAGCCAACAACTCCGCGCTGTTTATTCATCGCGAGGAAGTCGCCGCAGCCTGGGCCTGGGTTGACCCGATCATCGACCACTGGCGCGAAACCGCCAACCAGCCACAGCTTTACCGCGCAGGCACCTGGGGGCCCCAGGCCTCCAATCAGCTGCTGGCCGAGAATGGCCACCACTGGTTCAACCCCTGAGAAATCAGGTGGAAAAACGAAAACAGGGTCTTAGAGACATGGTTGAAGAAAAGTTTTTTGCAGACCGGGAACGTCTGACACTGGCGCTGGCCAACGAATGTGCCGCGGCACTGCACGCGGGTATCAAGGCGAATGGACAGGCCACCTTTCTGGTCAGCGGCGGCAGCTCACCGGAGCCGGTGTACCGCGAGCTTTCCCGACGCCCGTTGCCGTGGCAGAACGTGAACGTTGCGCTGGTAGACGAGCGCTGGGTGGAGAAAGACGAGGCCGGTAGCAACCTGGCATTTATCTCCAACAGTTTGCTGCAGAACGAAGCCAGCAAGGCGCCGTGCCTGGGAATGAAAAACGCCGCGGCCACGCCCGCAGAAGGTGAGGCCGATTGCGAGCGCGCATATCAGGAATTGCCGCGTCCATTTGATGTGTGTGTACTGGGTATGGGTAATGACGGACATACCGCATCGTTCTTTCCCCATGCGGAAGGCCTTGCAGATGCGCTGGACACCAAATCGGAAAAACTGTGCAAAGCCATTACCGCAAAGCAAAGCGCAGTGACTGGCGTGCACACCGAGCGTATGACGCTTACCCTCGCGGCCATTCTGCAAGCAAAAGAAATCAAGTTGCTGATTACCGGTGAGGAAAAGCTCAAGGTCTACCGGCAGGCGCTGCTGGGTGACGACGAGCTGGAAATGCCGGTGCGCAGTATTCTCAAGCAGGGACTGAAGCCGGTTACTGTTTATTGGGCACCGTGAGCCCGGTTGGGTTCGTATTTAAAAAGAATTGAGACCTATAGGAAGTAGATGATGCAAGAGTCACTTGTACCCGTATTGGAACAGGCCGGTGTCGTTCCGGTTCTGGTTATCGATAACGTCAGCGAAGCTCTGCCTCTGGCTCAGGCGCTGGTTGAGGGCGGCCTGAATGTACTGGAGGTGACTCTGCGCACCGAAGCGGCGCTGGCCGCAGTTGAAGAAATTGCCAAGCACCTGCCGGATGCACACGTCGGTACTGGTACCGTGCTGAATGCGGCGGACGTACGCCGTTCCGTTGATGCTGGTGCAACTTTCATGGTGAGCCCCGGTGCTACCGAAGCGCTGCTGGATGCGGCGGGCGATGTTTCTGTTCCCATGCTGCCTGGCGCGGCGAACCCATCCGAAGTGATGCGTCTACTCGAGCGCGGCTACCGCTATCAGAAGTTTTTCCCTGCAGAAGCTGCGGGTGGTGTGCCGATGTTGAAGTCCATTGGTGGCCCGCTGGCGCAGGTGAAGTTCTGCCCCACTGGCGGTGTTAGCCCAAAGAACGCCAAAGACTACCTGGGTCTGGCCAACGTGGTTTGTGTAGGCGGTTCCTGGATGGCGGCACCGAAGCTGGTGGCCGAGAAAAACTGGGCGGAAATCACTCGCCTGGCAAAAGAGGCCACTCTGCTGAAGGGCTAATTTCCCGGCAGAATCGTTTTCACAGAGTAAACACGTGCTGGGGGGGACACGCCCGGCACCCCGTATAAAAATTCATAAATTTTCAAGACACAGAGGGTGTAGCGATATGAAACTCAGAATTGCTATCAATGGTTATGGCCGCATCGGCCGCAATGTAACGCGCGCGATCTATGAATCCGGTTACAACGATCGCATTCAGCTGGTTGCCATCAACGACCTGGCGCCGGTAGAAGCCAACGCTCACCTTACCCGGTTCGATACCGTACATGGCCGTTTTAATACCGACGTTGCGGTAGAAGGCGAAAACCTGGTTATCGGTGGCGACACCGTCAAGGTTTGCCAGGAGCGCAACCCTGCGGCGCTGCCCTGGGGTGAGCTGGAAGTGGATCTGGTGTTGGAGTGCACCGGCCTGTTTACCGGCAAAGAAGCGGCGTCCCAGCACATGCAGGCCGGCGCCAAAGCGGTACTGATTTCCGCACCTTCCGGCGACGCAGATCTGACCGTGGTTTACGGTGTTAACGACGACAAGCTCACCGCAGAGCACAAGGTTGTCTCCAACGCATCCTGTACCACCAACTGCCTGGCACCTGTAGCCAAAGTTCTGAACGAAGCCATCGGTATCGAGCGCGGCTTTATGACCACTGTGCACGCCTACACCAATGATCAGAACACCCAGGATGCCGTACACAAGGACATCTACCGCGCCCGTGCCGCAGCTGACAACATGATCCCGACCAAAACCGGAGCTGCTGCCGCGGTTGGCCTGGTTCTGCCGGAGCTGAAAGGCAAACTGGATGGTATGGCAGTACGCGTACCCGTGAACAATGTTTCTCTGGTGGACTGCCAGTTTATCGCTAGCCGCGAAACCACTGTCGATGAAATCAACGCGATCATGCGCGATGCCGCTGGCACCATCAAAGGCGGTGTACTGTCTTTCTGCGAGCAACCGCTGGTTTCCGTAGACTTCAACCACACCTCTGCTTCCAGCCACTTCGATGCCAATCACACCCGAGTGAACGGCAATCTGGTCAAAGTAATGGCTTGGTATGACAACGAGTGGGGCTTCTCCCACCGTATGCTGGATACCAGCCTGGCGATGGCCAAGGCGCTCGAGCTGTAAAGCCAGCGTTTAAAATAAGGCTGTCATAGCAGCCTGATAACGTGAATGTTATCGCACCGGTGCGGGTGCAATACCCGCTCCGGTTTTGCTTTTCTGCAGTCAGCGCCGACTGTAATAAAAACAATATTCGCCTCTCATCCAATCGAAAAACGAATACCACCAATATGATTCGCCATACCAAAATTGTTGCCACACTCGGTCCGGGTACTGATAAGCCGCGTGTTATTGACGAGATTATCCGCGCAGGCGTCAACGTCGTGCGCCTGAACTTTTCTCACGGCAGTGCCGATGACCACCGCAAGCGCGTGGAAGAAGTGCGTCGCGCCGCCGCTGAACAGAACAAGCTGGTGGCTGTGCTTGGCGACCTTCAGGGGCCGAAAATCCGTATTGCCCGCTTCGCTGAAGGCAGCATTTTTCTCGAGAACAACGCCGAGTTCACCCTCGATGCGGATTGCCCGAAAGAGGGCGGAAACCAGCAGCGTGTGGGCGTGGACTACCCGTCCCTGATTGCGGATTGCAAGCCCGGCAATATCTTGCTGCTGGACGACGGCAAGATCCGTCTCGAAGTGACCGGTGGCACCAACAGCAAGTTGTTCTGTCGAGTGCTTCAGGGTGGCAAGCTGTCCAACAACAAGGGCATTAACCTGTTGGGCGGTGGCCTTTCTGCTCCGGCACTGACGGAAAAAGATTACGAAGACATCAAGCTCGCCGCTGAGCTGGATGTGGATTTCCTCGCAGTGAGCTTCCCGCGCAGTGGCGAAGACCTGGAAATCGCACGCAAGGCCATGCGCGAAGCGGGTAGCAATGCTGCCATCGTCGCCAAGGTGGAACGCGCGGAAGCGGTGAACAATGACGAGCAGATGGATGACATCATTCTCGCATCGGATGTCATCATGGTTGCCCGTGGTGACCTGGGTGTAGAGATCGGCGATGCCGCACTGGTGGGCGTGCAGAAAAAACTGATCAACCGTGCCAATGCTCTGAACCGCGGTGTGATCACCGCAACCCAGATGATGGAATCCATGATCACCAACCCGACGCCGACGCGCGCCGAAGTGATGGATGTTGCCAATGCGGTGCTCGATGGCACCGATGCGGTGATGCTATCCGCGGAAACCGCTGCCGGCGATTTCCCGGTTGCCGCTGTGGAGTCTATGGCGGAAGTGGTTGTGGGGGCAGAGCAGTACCTCGGTACCACTACCCGTCCGGCAGCGGACCGATCCTCATCAGAAACCATCGATACGGTTATTGCCCAGGCGGCGATCGAGGCTGCAGTCCGGGTTGAAAATCTGAGCGCGGTAGCCGCGCTCACCGAATCCGGTCGCACCCCGCGCATCATGTCCCGCGCGACGTCGCAGCTGCCAATCTACGCGCTGACCCGCCACCCGCGTGTTGCACGTCAGCTGGTATTGCTGCGTGGTGTCGAGCCCATCGAGTTTGATCCCGCTTCTGTTCCCCTGGGTCACCTGACCGATGCCATCATTGAGGTGCTGGGATCCCGGGTAACCCTGGAGAAGGGTGAGCGGATCCTGATTACTCAGGGGGAGCGCCTGAATATGGGCGGCGGCACCAGCTCCATGCGTATCAAGGAAATTGAATAACCCGCAGGGATATCCGCTGGCGGTTCAGCTCTGTAGATAGTGTTGCTCCCGACTCCGGTCGGGAGTTTTACTTTTGGCCTGCAGCTTTCTCTGCTGACACATTGGGGCTAGCCAGTTATTTGTGCTGTATGTTTTTTCTCCTGATTTGCGCCCGGGTTTCGAGTAGTTCCATGCCAATTGTCACAAGTGACAGGTTGGTGTTGCAAAATGCGACAAAAAAGCCGGATATTTCCTTTCCCCGTAGGTAGCTTTTTTATTTCATTCTGTGTATTGTCAATCTTGAGAATGACAGCGCTATCATAAAAACGAATGACAGCGCTATCATTTTGAGGTACAAGGTGAATAAAAAGTTTCTAACCAAACCTTTATATCTATAAAAAAGGAAGGGGAAATCGATGCTCAAGCGCAACAAACTCGCTCTCTCGATCAGCGCAGCTGTACTGAGTGGTGGCCTGATGGCTCCACTGGCAGTTGCTCAGGACTCAGCTCTGGAAGAGATTACCGTTACCGGTATTCGTGGTTCTCTGCAGGATGCTCTCAGCACCAAGCGTGACTCCAACTCTATTGTCGACGCAATCTCTGCAGAGGATATCGGCAAGTTCCCGGACAAGAACGTTGCAGAATCCCTGCAGCGTGTCCCGGGTGTTACCATCCAGCGCCAGTTCGGTGAAGGTGCCGCAGTATCTATCCGCGGTGCGGGTAACGACCTGACCCTGACCACTCTGAATGGTCAGAACGTTGCATCTACTGGCTGGTTTGTACTTGAGCCCGCCAAGCGTAGCTTCAACTACGAGCTGCTGCCCTCCGAGTTGGTTGGCAACATCGAAGTTTACAAATCCTCCCAGGCTGACCTCGCAGAAGGTGGTGTTGGTGGTACCGTAGTTATCAACACTCGCAAGCCGCTGGACCTTGATCCGCTGACCCTGCAGGCCTCTGTAGAAGCATCCCAGCAGTCTGACTCCGACTCCACTGACCCGCAGTTCTCTGGCCTCGGCAGCTGGAAAAACGACTCCGAGACTTTCGGTGTACTGATTTCCGCGGTATCCCAAGAGCGTCTGCTGCAGCGTCAGGGTAACGAAGCATTCTGGGAGTGGGGCGCCGGCCCGGTTGCGTTTGAGCAGGAGCGTAAGCGCTCTGCGATCAATGCTACCTTCCAGTACCAGCCGACCGAAAACCTCGACATCGTGCTGAACGCCATCGACATGCAGATGGAAGCAGATAACACCAACTACGCACTGTGGCTGACCCAGGGCAACTGTGGCTGGTGTGGTGTAGATGTTGATCCCGCTGATCAGCTGAACGGCACTACTGCGCGCGGCCCGGTTAACCTGGCCTACCTGCAGGCGCGTCCGCGTGAAGCGACCATGAACTCCGACGTTTTCGACCTGACCACTACCTACACCGGTGATGGCTACGAGGTGAGCGTACAGGTTGGTTCTACCTCTTCTACCGGTGGTACTGATTTCGAAATGGTGGTGGAAGACGGTTCCGGCGGTCTGGCCCTCGATGGCGCAACCTACGACTTCATGAACGGCAGTCAGACCTGGGACCTGAACGGTTTCGATATGGGCAGCTATGACCCGGGCAGTGTGGTCATGGGTACCGGCGCGAACTTCAATGCGACGCCGAAAACCGACGAAGAAACTTACTTCCAGGCTGACCTGGAGTTTGATGTGGCGTTTGGTGCGATTAATAGCATCAAGACCGGTATCAAAACTGCCGACCACAATGCGACCAGCCGTCGCTTCGAGTTCATTCAGGATGCGGATTTCGATCCCACCATCTCTACCGATGGCATCCTGGATGGCACCATCAGTGCCGGTGCTGGCGGCTACTCAATCCCGAAACTGGATGACGATGCGCTGAAAGCGTGGGCTCGTTCCTCTATCGTTGACAAGGTTGAAGACCTCGGCTCCTACAGCGAGATCGATGAGACCAACTCCGCGGTATACGTGATGGCCACTTATGAGGCTGGTGAAGTGCGCGGTAACTTCGGTGTACGTTACGTGTCCACCGACGCTACTTCCACCTACTATATCGACGGTGTTAAAACCGAGACCGACGCCGACTACTCCGTCGTGCTGCCCAGCTTCAACCTCGCGTACAACCTGAGCGAAGACGTTGTGCTGCGTACTTCTGCGGCGAAAGTAATGGCCCGTCCGCAGTACGTCGACATGTACGTGAACCCGAGCCCCATCGGTGCTGACGACGAAATCGACAACAACCAGTTCTGGGTGACCGGTAATATTGGTCTCGAGCCGTTCCTGGCGAACCAGTTCGACTTGGGTGTTGAGTACTACTTCGCTGAAGGTTCTCTGATCTCTGGTGGCTTCTTCTACAAAGATGTGAGCAACTTTGTAACCATCAGCGAGTACAGCGCATCTGCTGGCGAGATCCCGTTCGATCTGCCGGCCAGTGAAGCTGCTTTCGGTTGGACCGTTCAGGAGAAAGACAACGGTGAAGATGCGAAAATTACCGGTATCGAGCTGGGCTACCAGCAAGACTTCGGTAACGGCTTCGGTGCCATCGCCAACTACACCTGGACCGATACCTCCACCGACAAGATGACCTTTACCGATGGTAATCCGTTCCTGAGCGACAGCTCCGAGAACGTATACAACTTGACCGGTTACTACGAAAATGACATGTTCTCTGCCCGTATTGCTTACAACTGGCGCAGTGAGTACATGATTCGTGAGTCCGGTTCCTACGGTAATCGTCTGCACGATGACTTCGGCAGCCTGGACCTGAGTGCCGTTTGGTACGCTACCGAGAATCTGGATGTCAAGCTCGACGTTAACAACCTTCTGGCAGAAGAATCTGTCCAGATCGGTAACAATGCTGAGCCTGCGCCGGGAACCGGTTTTACCTCTGGTTTCCCGCTGTATGAGTACGAAACTGCTCGCCGTATCAACATCGGAGCTTCTTACAAGTTCTGATAGCGAGATAGATTCGCTGAGTAACGGAAAAAGGGAAGTTTTTGCTTCCCTTTTTTCGTATGAAAAATATACTAGGCGGGCTTTTTTAGAATAACTTCAAATCAATAAGGTGTTGTATGGCCACTGTAGAAGCCCCGAAAATCGTTCCACTGCGTAGTGATGTTCACGGAAAGCTGAAAGTACGTGAATTGGGGACCTTTGAGCACGTCAAGAATGCACACATGGTGCCGGTAACTGCTCACGAATTTGCCCGTCTTGGGGCAGAATACCCGATCGTTTTTGTCAAGAATTCCGATACCGGTCAGTTCCAGTCTGTTGCATTGCTCAGTCTGAAAGTGGGCGAGAACCTGTTCGTGGACGGCGAGTCCTGGAAAGGCGTATTCGTACCTGGTGCTGTCCGTAATCACCCCTTTATCCTGGCTCCGGCTGGTGAGAACAAAGAACAACTGATGGTTGGCCTGATCGAGAACAGCCCGGTAGTTGGTGAAGAGGAAGGCAACGAGCTGTTCACCGAATCTGGAGAAGAGTCCGAATACCTGAAGGCGAAGAAAGAGTCTCTGGTGGGGTACCTGGAAAGCGATCAGATGACCAAGGCGTTCATCACCATTTTGGCCGAAAAAGACTTGCTGACCACTCAGAACGTCGCAGTCAACGCTGGCGGTGAGAAGATCAACCTGACCGGTATCTACATGGTCGATGAGAAGAAACTGGGCGAACTCAGCGAAGAAGATTTCGCCGATTTCCGCAAGCGTGGTTTCCTGCCGCCGCTGTTCGCACAGCTCGGCTCCATGCATCAGTTCTCCCGTCTGGCCAAGATGCAGGCCGGCGCCTGATAGTCGAACCTAGTTTGATACAATGACTATCAATAGCTCTGAGCAAATCAAGCGGGTATTGGTAGTCGGGGGTGGCACGGCCGGCTGGTTGTCGGCCTGTCACCTCGCCAAGAAACTCGCTTCCTCCTCTCCCGCTGGCGTTCAGGTAACGCTGGTCGAGTCCGAAAATATTCCTACTATCGGTGTTGGTGAAGGCACTGTACCCGCGATCAGGGAATCCCTGCGTTACCTCGGGATCAGCGAAACCGAATTCGTTCGCGAATGCGATGCCACATTCAAGCAAGGCATCAAGTTTGCAAACTGGGCACGCTCACCTGATATTTTTGGTTCTGATTACTATCACCATGTATTTGATTATCCCGACAGTGGATCCGGGGATCTGACGCCGTACTGGCTGCAAAACAGCAATGGCCGCAGTTATGTGGATGCCGTTTCCGTGCAGGGTGCCATCTGCGATAGAGGCCTCGGCCCCAAAGACATGACTGTGCCGGAGTACGAGGGAATAGTTAGCTACGCCTATCATCTGGATGCGGCGAAGTTCGCCCGTCTGCTGACTCGGCATGGTGTGGATAAACTTGGGGTCCGGCATGTACTGGCTGATGTGCAGCGAGTGAATTGTGACGAGTCTGGGGATATTTCTTCGGTTACCACTGCCGCGGGAGAAACCCTGGAGGCGGACCTCTTTGTGGATTGCACCGGTTTTGCGTCGCTACTAATCGGACAGTCCCTCGGGGTTGAATTCATCGACAAGCGCCACATCCTTTTTGCAGATTATGCTCTGGCTGCCCAGTTGCCATATTCCGATGCGAATGCGCCGATCCCAAGTTTTACCATCTCCACTGCTCAGGAGAGTGGCTGGATCTGGGATATCGGTCTGTCGGAAAGACGTGGTACCGGGTACGTGTATTCGAGCGCGCACACGGATCATGATCAGGCTGAATCTGTTTTTCGGCGTTATCTCGGTGATGATGACGGCAATCTGTCCGTGCGAAAAATTCCCATGCGCGTCGGCCACCGGGAAACGTATTGGCAAAATAATTGCGTTGCTATCGGTCTGTCGCAGGGGTTCGTGGAGCCTCTTGAGGCCACCGGTATTCTGGTTTATGACGCGACTGCGAGAATGCTGGCAGAAATCTTTCCTGCAAGTCGCTCGGTGATGCCCATTGCCGCGAAGCAATTCAATCGCGCAGTCCAGTACGCCTGGGACCGGGTGATTGACTTTATCAAGTTGCATTACTGCATCAGTCAGCGACGGGATCACCCGTTCTGGGTGGATAATTGTGATGCTTCGTCCATTCCTGATACGTTGCAAGAAAAGCTGCAACTCTGGAAAGCTCAGCCTCCCAGTGTTTACGAGTTTCCGAGCAAGCTCGAAATTTTTAATCTGGCCAATTACCAGTACGTTCTCTACGGGATGGGGTTCGATACCAATATTGGTACCCAGCTGTCCGGGCGCTATCCAATGATGTCGGATGCAATCGATCGGATGACCGATATCTCGAGTTATGCTTCCCGCTTGCTCGGCAGCTTGCCGGAGCATCGAACCCTGGTTGAGAAAATAAAAAAATACGGTTTACAAAAAATCTAGCCACTTATGCAGTCTCACACCGTTAAAACATTGAATATTGTGGGTGGAGGAAGTGCCGGCTGGATGGCCGCAATCTACCTGAATCGTTATTTCAATCGCGAAGCAAAAAACTTCCAGATCAACGTCATAGAGAGTCCGGACATTGGCATCATTGGCGTCGGAGAAGCAACGGTCCACAGCATTCGTTTCTTCTTCGGTGCAATGGGGTTGGATGAAGCCGAATTAATGGCTGAAACCAATGCGACCATCAAGTCGGGAATTATGTTTCGTAACTGGATGAAGCCGGTTGCAGGAAAAACCCACGAATATTTTCATCCTTTTGATCAGCAGCAGCCCGGCGGCTCTGTGGATATCTCCAGCGCGTGGTTTGTTGGCGAACGCCAGTCGCAAGAGCGCTACGACGAAGGTGTCAGTGTAAATTCCCATCTTATCAAATGGGGGCATTGTCCAAAGGGGGCGTCTTCCCCGAATTATCAGGCGGTGGTTCCCTACGGTTACCATCTGGACGCTACGCTGTTAGCTCGCTTCCTCAGGCGTAAAGCTGTGGAGCAGGGGGTTAGGCACATTGAAGCCACGGTTACAGATGCGGCTGTCGTATCCGGGAAAATTTTGTCAGTGGAGACTGACCAGGGATCTGTTGCCGGTGACTTCTTTTTGGACTGCACCGGGTTTCGCGGACTTTTAATCGACAAGCTTCAGAAGGATAACTGGGAGTCGTTTACCGATGTTCTTCCCTGTGACAAGGCTGTGGCGATCCAGCGCGAGCTTCCCCCTGGTGAGAAGCCGCGTTCCTATACGGTTGCGACTGCGCTCTCTTCTGGTTGGGCTTGGCAGATTGACCTGATCAATCGTCAGGGCAGCGGATATGTCTACGATAGTGGGCGGCTTTCGCCGCAAGATGCGGAAAGAGAATTGAGGGAGTTTCTCGGCCCTGAATCCAGTGTGCTCAAGTGTACGCATCTGGATATGAAGGTCGGGTGCCGCAGGAATACCTGGGTTGGGAATTGCGCGGCAATTGGACTTTCCGGGGGCTTTATCGAGCCGTTGGAGTCTACCGGCTTGCATATGATCCATCTGGGTGTGAGTCTGCTAGCCACTCATCTGGCTGGCGATGATGGCAGTGATGTACTGCGTGATTCCTACAATGAAAAAATGCGCGGGTTCTACCAGGATCTCAAGCAATTCATTGTGCTGCATTATTGCCTGTCCGACCGCGATGACAGTGATTTCTGGCGTTCAGCATCTGCGACTGTAGAAGGTTGCGCTTGGCTGAAATCAAAATTGCCGCTCTGGAAGCGCAAAATCTGTGAGTATCAGGACTTTGCCGGGAGTTACGCGAGTATCTTCACTGATACCAACTACCGCTATGTATTGTACGGCATGCAGCACTACCCGGCTCCCCAGTTCGCAATGTCAGAAAGTGAAGTAGACGGTATTTTCCAGCGTTTTTCTCAATTGCTGGGGCGTGCGAAATCCGGAACTCTGGATCACTCGCAGTTTCTGCAGGCAGTGCACGCCAAAAGGCGAGGTTGAACGGGGCTATGAAACTTATTCCCGCCCGGGACACCTGTCGCTCAATCTCGCCCTGGATACTTTGGCTGGCCATGTTTTATGGCCTGTGGGCACTGTTTGTCTCCAGTTATAACCTTTGGGATACCGTGGCAGAGCACTGGCCCATGGCGCTGTCCATGGCTATTGGCTCCTACGCGGCGGGCTCTACGCCCATGGGCGGCGGCACTGTCGGGTTTCCCGTACTGGTGTTGCTGTTCGATATGCCGGCCAGTCTCGGCCGGGATTTCAGTTTTGCGGTGCAGTCCATCGGTATGGTCAGCGCCAGTATCTTTATTTTCTGTCGGCGCCAGTTGCTGGCCTGGTCCATGTTGCGCGGTGCGTTGCTGGGAAGCCTGTTGGCGACGCCACTGGGTATTCTCCATTTTGCACCCCTTGTTCCCGAGCTGTGGGTAAAACTGTCGTTTGCGGTGATCTGGGGGAGCTTCGGAATTCTGCATCTGTATCGCCTGCGCGAGATTACTGGTCACGATCACGCGGGAGATCCGCGTTGTCCCAAGGATTTTCGGGTGGGGCTGATGCTTGGGGCGATTTCCGGTTTTGCTGCGGTATCGGTCACCGGGGTGGGTATCGATATGGTCATCTACGCGGCACTGGTGTTGCTCAGCCGTGTGGATCTCAAGGTCGCCATTCCCACATCTGTGGTCATCATGGCGTTCTCTTCCGTGGTGGGCGTTGTGGTGAAAAGTGTTGCTGGTGACTGGCAGCCGGGGGTGCTGGGTAACTGGCTGGCTGCGGCACCTGTGGTAGCACTGGGAGCGCCGCTGGGGGTATTTGTGGTCGGGTTGATTGGGCGCAAACCCACTCTGCTAGTGGTGGCCCTACTGTGCATTGTGCAGCTCGTATGGACCTGTATTTCGGAAAGGGCGACCCTGGGGGTTGCCGGAACGGCTGTCGCGCTGGTCTCGGTGCTGGTGTGTCTCGCTGGATTCGAGGCGCTGCGCCAATTGGGGCTGCGCCGCGAGCGCGAACGCACTCAGGCTGCTGAGTCGGATGTGGATATCCCTTTGAATCAGCTGGCGCCGGGATCATAGCTGCTTTCAGCTATCGAATAGCTTTACATAAGCTTCCGGCTTCACACCTGTGTGTTTGCATTCGGATCCGGCAATAAAAAAGGCGATCTCGTAAGAGATCGCCTTTTTCGTATATGGCTGGGGTGGAAGGATTCGAACCTTCGCATGACGGGATCAAAACCCGCTGCCTTACCGCTTGGCTACACCCCAG
>NZ_LZDE01000312.1 GCF_002009015.1 Microbulbifer mangrovi
ACCGGCTCCGGTAAAACCACCACTCTCTATACCGCGCTCAAACAGCTGGCCTCCACCGAGGTGAATGTGTCCACCATCGAGGATCCGATCGAAATGGTGGAAGACAGCTTTAATCAGACCCAGGTGCACCACAGCATCGGCCTGGATTTCGCTGCCGGTATCCGCACCCTGATGCGTCAGGACCCGGACATCATCATGGTGGGGGAGATCCGCGATCTGGAAACCGCACAGATGGCAGTGCAGGCCGCACTCACCGGCCACCTGGTGATTTCCACCCTGCATACCAACGACGCCCCCACTGCGGTGACCCGTCTGCTGGACCTGGGATTGCCGCACTATCTGTTGAAGTCCACGGTGCTTGGCGTCATGGCCCAGCGTTTGGTGCGCACCCTGTGCCCCAGTTGCAAGCGCAAGGCGGAAGTGAGCGATGAGGACTGGCAGGCGCTGGTGAAACCCTGGAAGGCGCCCAAGCCGGAAGTGGTGTATCAGCCGGAAGGCTGTCTCGATTGCCGCAATACCGGTTACCGCGGCCGTCAGGGCATCTACGAGATCCTGCCATTTACCGAAGGTGTGCAGGCGCTGGTAGCTCACGACTGCGATCTGCAGCAGGTACGGCGACAGGGGATGCGGGAAGGTATGAACAGTCTGCGTCTGTCCGGAGCGAGAAAAGTGGCCGCGGGAATCACTACCGTGCAGGAAGTGTTGAGAGTTGCGCCACCACCGGATATCGCGTTCTGAACATGCCTCCGGGGCAGGCACTTCTGCTCGTCTGGGCCAAGTCAATTTTGTTGGAAAAGCCGCGCAACTGTGCGGCTTTTCTATATCTTGCCGGCGGTGAAAGCCGCAGGGCCCAATGTATACTCCGGACTTTATAGTTCCGTTTTCCAGGGCTTCTGCCCCGTTCACAGGAGATGTGCTGCATGCCGTTGACCGATCACTGTCCGCCACAACACCAATCGCTACTGCAACAGCGCTGGCAAGATTGGTGTGATGCGGTTGCGCCCGGGCAGGTGGCGCAAGTGGAGTCTCTGCTGGGTGAGGATCGCGGAAAGGCACTGGCGCGCGCATTTGTGGGGTCGAGTTTTTTTGTACAGCAGTGCTGTCGTCACCCGGATCTGCTGTTGCAATTATTGGGGCAGGGCGACTGCGGGTTAAATGTGCCCGTCATTGGCGAGTTGGCCTCGGAGGAGATACTTGAAAGTGTCCTGCGCCAGCTGCGCAACCGGGTGAATGCCGAAGTGATCTGGCGGGACTTTTCTGGCCAGTGGGATATTCCCACCGCCTGTGCGCGTCTCACCGAGCTGGCGGAAGTCACCATTCAGTCCGCACTGGACTGGCACCTTGAAAAAATGGTCGAGCGCCACGGTGAGCCGCGCAATCGCGACGGCGATATCCAGCCGATGATCGTGCTGGGAATGGGCAAGCTGGGTGCGCGAGAGCTCAACCTCTCTTCCGATATCGACCTGATCTTTGCCTACCCGGAACCAGGACAGTCCGATGGGGAAAAACCTCTCGAGAACCAGGCGTATTTTCAGCGCTTGGGCCAGCGCCTGATCAAGACGCTCGACACGGTGACCGCCGATGGTTTCGTGTTCCGTGTGGATATGCGACTGCGTCCATACGGCGATAGTGGTCCGCTGGTGAGCCACTACGCGGCACTGGAAGATTACTATCAGACCCAGGGGCGGGAGTGGGAGCGCTACGCAATGATCAAGGCGCGCCCCGTCGCCATGAGCGGTGGCTGTGACGGGAATGCGGCGCAGGCGGCAGAAGATCTGATGGAGCTGCTGCGGCCTTTTACTTATCGACGCTATATCGATTTCAGCGTGATCGAGGCGCTGCGGGAAATGAAAACCCTGATCCAGCGCCAGGTGCGCGCGCGCGGGCTGATTGACAATATCAAGCTGGGGCGCGGCGGTATCCGCGAGGTGGAATTTATCGCGCAGGCATTCCAGCTGATCCGCGGCGGCCGCGAGCCAGACCTGCGGGTGCGCAATATTCTCAAGGTGCTGCCGCTGCTGGAGCAGGGCGGGCATCTACCGGAGGGGGCCGCGCAGCAACTGCGCGATGCCTATTTATTGCTGCGTCGTGTGGAGCACGCGCTGCAGGCGGAAAAAGACCAGCAGACCCAGACCCTGCCGCAGGAGCTTGAGCGCCGTGAGGCGCTGGCGTTCGCACTCGGATACGAAAGCTGGCCGGTTCTGGAAAATGCATTGGCAGAGGCTCGAGAACATATCGAGCGCGAATTCGATGAGGTAATTGCGCCACCGGAAGAGAGTGGAGAAATCACCGCCTCGGACAACTGGGAAATGCTATGGGCCGGTTGTGAGCGTGCAGAGGAACGCGACAACTGGCTGGAACAGCTGCATGAAGCTGGCTTCCAGCCCGCCGCAAAAGCCCTGGAAGCGCTGGCCGGGCTGCACGGAGATCGCATTGTTGCTGCGCTACCGGTTGCCGGTCGCCAGCGTCTTGACCAGACCATGCCCTTGTTGCTAGCCGCGGCAGCGGAAGTACGCGAACCTTTTGATCCATTGCTGGCGCTGGAACGGGTGTTGCCGCTGCTGCGTTCTATCCTGCGACGCAGTGCCTACCTGGTATTGATCAACGAGAACCCACCGGTACTGGCACAGCTGTTGCGCCTGTGTGCCGCTTCGCCGTGGATTGCCGATCAGCTGGCCCGCCACCCGATCCTGCTGGACGAAATGCTCGACCAGCGCCGCCTGTTGCAGCCATCCACTGCACAGGATATCGCCGACGACCTGCGCCAGCACATGATGCGGGTTGACCCCGAGGACCTGGAAGCGCAGATGGAGGCGCTGCGTCATTTCAAGCAGGGCCAGAGCCTGCGTATCGCCGCTCAGGAGGTCACTGGTGCGCTCCCGTTGATGAAAGTGAGTGATTCGCTGACCTGGCTAGCGGAGGCAATCCTGCAGCAGGCGCTGACACTGGCGTGGCAGCAGGTAACTGAAAAGCATGGTGCGCCACAGCAGGCCTGCGCGGAAGATATGCGCTTTACCATAGTTGCCTACGGCAAGCTCGGTGGCCTCGAGCTGGGGCACGGTTCCGATCTGGATATCGTATTTGTGCACGATGCCGAGCCGCAGCAATATACCGATGGTGAAAGGTCCATCGACAACCTCAGTTTCTACACACGACTCGCCCAGCGCCTGATCCACATATTGCAGACCCGCACATTGAGTGGCCCGCTGTATGAAGTGGATACGCGCCTGCGCCCATCGGGAAATTCCGGGCTGCTGGTGACCTCGCTGGCCGCATTTGAAAAGTACCAGCGCGAAAGCGCCTGGACCTGGGAGCATCAGGCGCTGGTACGCACGCGGCCGGTAGCGGGCAGTGAGCGCCTCGGATCGGCGTTTGAATCTCTGCGTACAACGCTTTTATGCAGCGCGCGGGACGAACAGAAATTGCGTGAAGAGGTGGTGGAGATGCGCAATAAGATGCGTGCGCACCTCGATAAGAGCAATGATCGACAATTCGACCTCAAGCACGGTGCGGGTGGTATTGTCGATATTGAATTTATGGTTCAATATGCCGCATTGGCCTGGGCGCAGCGCGCCCCTTCGATCGTGCGATATACCGATAATATCCGCATTCTCGAAAGCCTCACTGAGGCGGGCCTGATGCCGGCCCACCAAGCCGAGCATTTGATCGACGCCTACAAAGCCTACCGATCAGAAGGTCATCGCCTGGCATTACAACAGCAGCCGGGGGTTGTATCCGGTGACCAATTCGAAGCGGAAAGAAAGACCGTTGAAACAACTTGGCAGCAGATTCTGGGCTGAACCGCTCCCGCAGGGAAGTTCGCGCCTGGGTAATAGACGCTGCCCGATTAAACTGTTTTTCACCTGGCTCTGTGCTGTAGGAGCCAGCCTGCTGGCGAACTGATTCGATCCTCCCGTGTTTACGGACTCGACCATCCTCCCCAGGCACGCTCCTACAGAGTGCGTTAATAGAATTTTTGTAGGAGTTTCCCATGTCTTTTGCCGATAGAGACGGCGTTATCTGGTTTGACGGTGAACTGGTTCCCTGGCGCGATGCGCGGGTCCACGTGCTCACCCATACCCTGCACTACGGAATGGGCGTCTTCGAAGGCGTGCGCGCCTATGAAACCGCCGATGGCGGCACCAGTATTTTCCGCCTGAACGAGCACACCCGTCGCCTGTGCCGTTCCGCCAAGATCATGAATATGCCCATGCCCTACGATGCGGAGCAGCTCAATGAGGCCCAGCGTCTGGTGGTGCGTGAGAACGGGCTGAAAGAGGCCTACCTGCGGCCGATGGCGTTTTACGGATCTGAAGGCATGGGCCTGCGTGCCGATGCCCTGCAGACTCATGTGATTGTCGCCGCGTGGGAGTGGCCGAGCTACATGACGCCGGAAGCCCGCGAACTGGGTATCAAGGTAAACACCTCTTCCTATACCCGCCATCACGTGAACATTGCCATGTGTAAGGCGAAGGCCAACGGCAACTACATCAATTCCATGCTGGCGCTGCAGGAAGCCATTCGCAACGGCTGTGAAGAAGCGCTGCTGCTGGATCCGGAAGGTTATGTGGCCGAGGGGAGCGGTGAGAACTTCTTCCTGGTGAGCGACGGTATTATTTACACCCCGGAACTCACTTCCTGCCTGGATGGCATCACCCGCAGTTCCGTCATCCAGCTGGCCCAGGAATGTGGCTACAAGGTGGTGGAGAAACGTATTACCCGCGATGAGGTTTACATCGCCGATGAAGCTTTCTTCACCGGCACTGCTGCGGAAGTGCTGCCAATCCGCATGCTGGATGGTCGCACTATCGGTGCAGGGCGTCGCGGTCCCATCACCAAGCGATTGCAGCAGCTGTACTTCGATGTGGTGCAGGGCAAAAGCCAGGCGCACATGGGTTGGCTCAGTGATGTGCATGAAACCTGCGAGCCGGTTGCGGCATCCGCCTGATTGATTCGGCTGGCGTAAAACTTGAAAAAGGCGGACACCGAGAGGTGTCCGCCTTTTTTGTGTGAATTCTGTGCGCAAAGGTTGGGACCGGTTCCTAGAGAGCGCGAGATTTATCCCTTAGAATGACTGTTAATCGTTACAGGTTGCGCAGACAACAGCAGTGGACGTGACAGGAATCATTCAATGTTTTCTTATCTGAAGAAGCGACTGCAGAAACACGATGCAGTCAATAACCGCAAACTGGAATCCATTCTGAGAAAGCAGCTGCTACAGCAGCAGGCCCTGGATAGTGGGCAGCCGGGCGTAGGCAATGACAAGCAGCACAACATTGTTGTCTCCCTCACGTCCTTTGATGCGCGCATCGAGAATGTGGTTTACACCATCGAGAGCATCTTCCAGCAGTGGGTAAAGGCCGATGCAGTGGTACTGTGGTTGTCAAAGGCGCAGTTCCGGGATGCAGAGTTACCTGAGAGCCTCGTGCGTCAACAGCAGCGCGGCCTGCAGGTTTTTTATGTAGAAGACCTCGGTCCCTACACCAAATACTTTTACGCCTTTGACCAGTTTCCCGATAGTCTGATCATCACCGTGGATGACGATACCCTCTACCCACCGGATCTGATCGACCAGTTGTATCGCGCCTGGTTGCGTCAGCCTGCGTGGATTCACTGCCATCGCGCACACCTGATGCAACTGGATTCACAGGGCAAGCTGGCGCCATACGGCGACTGGGACTCCGACTGGAAATGGCGCGACTTTGGCGGCGAGACCTCTCCGTTGGTTTTCCCCACTGGGGTTGGCGGCGTGCTGTATTTTCCGGGGTCGCTGCACCCGGATGCCTTTGCCAAAGAAAAATTCCTCAAGCTGTGTCCCAAGGCGGATGATGTCTGGCTGAAAGCAATGAGCCTGTTGCAGGGAACACCCTGCGCGCGACTGCCGGATTCACGGGACTGGTCAGAACGGTTTTTTACCGTGGGAGGCACCCAGGAAGTGGCTCTGCGCAAGGAAAACCTGCGCAACCGCGGTGGCAATGACTGCAAGATCCGGGAAGTATTCGAATACTACGATCTGTACAGGTTGCTGCGCTGAAATCTCAGCCTCAGAAAAGTTTGGCAATGCCTTGAGGTGGGACGAGAAGGTATCGATACCGGGTATAGCTTTACAAGACCTTCACCGCCAAGGATGGCGGTGCAGAGCCCCAGGGATGGGTTCACCGCGTGTCTTGTAAAGCTATACCCGGTAGCGGTACCGCCACCGGGTGATATTTGAAGTCCAAGATACGGGTGAGGCCGTTTACTGGCTGCTAGCGGCTACTTGCGGGCGGCCCACACAGTAGTATTCAAATCCGGCCTCGGCCATATCCAGCGGGTGGTACAGGTTGCGACCGTCAAACACCACCGGTTCCGACAGGCTGTCGCGCACGGTGTTGTAGTCCAGGGATTTGAACTGTTGCCACTCGGTGGCAATGATCAGTGCATCGGCACCGGACAGTGCACTGTCGCGGGTGCCGCACAGTTGCAGGTCGCTGCGATTGCCGTAAATACGTTCAGATTCGTGCATCGCTTCCGGGTCGAAAGCGCGCACCTTGGCGCCCATCTCCCACAGATTCTCCATCAGCACCCGGCTCGGGGCCTCGCGCATATCATCGGTGTTGGGCTTGAATGCGAGCCCCCACAGCGCGAAGGTCTTGCCGGACAGGTCGCTGCCGTAGCGCTGGATGATCTTTTCCAGCAGGTAGTGTTTCTGGCTGTGGTTGCGTTCTTCCACGGCGTTCAGGATCTTTGGCTCCAGGCCCAGCTGCGCGGCGGTGGTCTTGAGCGCCTGTACATCTTTCGGGAAGCAGGAGCCGCCGTAGCCGATACCCGGATAGATGAAGTGGTAGCCGATACGCGGGTCGGAACCGATGCCCTGACGGACGGATTCGATGTCTGCACCGACGCGGTCTGCGATGGTCGCCATTTCATTCATAAAGCTGATTTTGGTGGCGAGCATGCAGTTGGCCGCGTACTTGGCGAGTTCGGCGCTGCGCACATCCATCACGATAACCTTGTCGTGATTGCGATTGAACGGCGCGTACAGCTGGCGCATTTTCTGCTCGGTGGCGTCTTCCGAGGTGCCGATGATGATGCGGTCCGGCTTCATGCAGTCCGCCACCGCGGAGCCTTCCTTGAGGAATTCGGGGTTGGAGACCACATCGAACTCCAGGTTCAGAGCGTCCCGTTCCTGCAGGGTGCGGGTCACTTCCTCGCGCACCTTGTCCGCGGTACCCACGGGTACGGTGGACTTGTTGATAATGTATTTCTTGTCCTGCATGTGCTCGGCGATGGTGCGTGCCACGGTCAGTACGTAGCGCAGATCCGCGGAGCCATCTTCATCCGGCGGCGTGCCGACGGCGATGAAAATCAGTTCGCCGTGGGCGACACCTTCGGCGGCGCTGGTGGAGAAGGTCAGGTTGCCGGACTCATTATTGCGCTTTACCAGCGGCTCGAGGCCCGGCTCGAAAATGGGAATATGTCCCTGCTTGAGGCGCTCGATCTTATTTTCGTCAATATCGATACAGGTTACCCGGTGGCCCGCTTCCGCCAATACTGCGGCCTGTACCAGGCCGACATAGCCGGTGCCAAATACGGTGACGTTCATGCTTGCTGGAATCCTTTTTATGCCACTTGGGCGGGATAGGCCCAAGCTTGTGCAGTCATTGCGAGGAAATTGCTCGTTAAGTGCGCGAATGGGGCGCGGTGTGTTCTGGATGGTCGATGCAGGATTTTACCGTCAATCCGCCTGTGTCGCCATGCAGACTGGTATACAGGCGGTTGGCGTGCAAATTACGTACCGCGCGGGTATCGTATGCCGTCATTACTGACCGGGCTGCTGCCCACCGTGTAGATCCTGTGGAGGAAACCGGTTGATCATTGTCTGGCGATTCCTGGATGGCAATCGCGCCCACGAAAAGCAGAGCGCCGCCCTGGTGGCGGGACTCGAGGAAGTTCTCGGGGCGGAGGCCGTCAGAACCCGGGAAGTCGAGTGTTCGGGGCTGCGCTTTTGGCACCCGGCGGATCTCGCGCGCGCTCTGGATGCCGCCGGTATTGTTGCCGGCGAAGCGCCACAGCTGCTGATCGGCGCTGGCCACCACTGCCACCTGCCGATGCTGTCGGCGCGCCGCCGCTTTGGCGGGCGCGCGGTGGTTTTGATGCGTCCTTCCCTGCCTCTGCACTGGTTCGACTTTGCACTGATTCCGGAGCACGATCGCCCGGTGCCCCTGCCCAATGTGCTGGTTACCCGCGGTGCGCTGACGCTTCCTATGGCGGATGCCAACCCTGTGGCCGGACGCGGACTGATTCTGCTCGGTGGGCCGAGTAAGCACTTTGCCTGGGACAATGGCTCGCTGGGCCGGGATATCGAAGCGCTGGCGACAACGCCGGTGCGCTGGACCCTCGCGGACAGCCGGCGCACCCCCGAATTTGCCCTGGAACAGCTGGCCAGGCCCGGATTCAGTGTTTGCTCCTGGAGCGAATGTGAACCGGGCTGGCTGGAAACCCAGATTGCGACCTGTGAGCAGATCTGGGTGACCCGCGATAGTATCTCAATGGTGTTTGAGGCCCTGCAGGGACGTGCGCAGGTGGGGATACTGGACCTGCCTTCGCGGCGTCCGCGCAACAAGGTGCGCGCGGCGGTGCAGCGCCTGATCGATGAGGGGGTGGTCACCGATAACCTGGCGGATGCCGCGTGCGCTGCCGAGGGAGCGCGTGAGCCCTGGGCCCAGCATCGTATGGCCGCTCGGGCGCTGTTGCGTCGTTGTAATATTGAGGTGGGCTGATGAATACGTATTCCGAGAAGACGAATTCTCCGGTAAAGATCTGCCACCTGTTTATGAGCCGCGAATTTGGTGGCCTGGAAAAGCATGTGGTCGAGCTCAGTGGCTGGCAGGCGACGCATACCGGGGCCCAGGTGTTTGTGATCGCGCACCCTCGCTACCGCAAGCACTTCACCGATAGCGTGACCTTTATACCGGTGAACACGGATCACAGCCGACGCAACCCCCTGCTGTATCTCTCCCTGCGGCGCACTTGCCGCAAGTACGGATTCGACCTGGTGCACGGCCACGGCGGCAAGGCGGCGGCGGTACAGAAATGGCTGCACCGGTTCTATCGCTGCGCGCCGGTGATTACCCGGCACAACATTGTGCATCCCAAGGATTCCCTGGCCGCGGGGTTTCCGCAGCGGATCGCGGTCAGCCGCAAGGCGGTTGCGGTATCCGCCCTCGACTGGACGATTATTCCCAATGGCACCCACCCGCCGCAGCCCGGTCAGCCGCGCCCGCAAGCCATGGACGCGGACAAGCGCGCGGTACTGGCGGTGGCCAGGCTGGTGCCGGCCAAGGGTATAGACCTGCTGCTGCAGGCCTGGGCTTCCGTCGCACCAGCGGGAGCGATTCTGTATCTCGTAGGAGATGGGCCGGATCGCGGATCGCTGGAGGCGCAGGCAGAGGCACTGGGCATCGACGACAGTGTCCGCTTTATCGGTTTTTCCACCGAGGTGAGTCGCTGGATGCAGGCAGCGGAATTTATGGTGGTGTCCTCGCACAAGGAAGGCGCGCCGTATACCGTGGTGGAGGCGCTGTTGTGTGGTTGCCCGGTGATTTCAACCGATGTGGGTAGCAATGCGGAATTGTTGCCGGCGGACTATGTCGCAGCCGAGACATCGGCGGAGGCTATCTCTGCGCTGCTGGACAGGGCGCTGGCGGATCCGGTGGCGCTGCGCGATGCATTTGAGCCGGTTTTCCGGTACGCCGCCGAGCATCTCAATGTGGCAGCGATGGCGCGGGCTACCTGGGCGGTTTATCAGCAGGCGCTGGGGCGACAGCTTTCTTCAGAGCGGGAATAAGTTCTGCCATCTGCTGGATGGCGCGGCGCCGGGCGCGGCTAACCCGGTGGCCGATGTCTGAAGTGTGCGCCTGTTGCCAGTCGTATTTTTCGAGTCTGCGGGCTTCTTCCCGCTCCAGAAATCCCAGTTGTTCGAACTTGGCGATCGCCTTGCGGTATCTTGCGGGGGGCTGCGCACTGGCCGGTCGCAGGCTCAACAGCGGGCGTGCCAGATTCATCGATTCACACAACATGCTCATGCTGTCTTCGGTACAGACGATACGTACCGCCGTAGGTAGCAGGTCGGAGAGTGCCTGTGCGGAATCTGGCCAGCACCAGGCGCCTACCAGGTCCGTGTCCAACTCTTCCTCACACAGGTCGCGCAAATAGGCGGGGCTGCGTCGGGAACCGGCCACGATCCAGCGGATCCCTGACGCGCGGGCCTGCGCATTGGCCCAGCGCAAAATGTCTTTCCAGTCCTGTTGCCGGTATTCGTAGCCGCTGCCGTCGCCGCCCAGTAATAGTGCCCAGGTGCGCTGGTCGGGAGCCTTTGAGCTGACTCGGGCCGGGGCGATATCCAGCACCACATTGTTGCGTTCGAACCCGGCGCTGGGCTCCAGGGTCAGCAGTGCGGACACGGTACTGGCAGAGAGTTTTCTCGGCGAGCCGATAAATATATTCGGCACACCCTGCAGGTGTGCCAGGGCGGCACTGGCGAAGCTGGTGTTGCCGCCGGCGGACAGAATCAGGTCGGCTGCAGCGGGTGTGGGGGAAAAGTGGTAGCAGCGCAGTACGGCACGGGCGAGCAAGCGGTGGTGGGAAAGTCTATTGCAGGCAGCTGCCAGCAAGGGGCGCAGCCATTTTGCCCGCAACCGGCACTGGTAAATGTCCACCTCCAGCGCAATTCCCTCGGCACGCAGCCAGTCAAGCAGGCCATGGGCCTGGTTGACGTGGCCAGGAATGCCGTCACTCAGCAGGCAGACTTTCATACGGTAAAAGCGCACAACGCTGCAGCGACCCGGTCGCCAATCAGTCGTAAAACGGTTCCGAGGGATTGGCGTAGTAGATCTGCATCAGGCTGCGTCGCTCTGATTCGCCGTGAATCTCGGGGCGACCGTGCCAGCTGTGTTTGCCGACCACAAAGGCATAGGCGCTGTTGGGCACAAACGGGAAGCGTTTGACCTCGCGGAAGCCGCTCTTTTTCCCCAATCCCAGTTTCCTGAGTTCGTACTGCAGCCGCCCGATGATGCCACGCTCGTACAGACTGGTTCCCATGGACTCCTGACTGCGGTCTGCGGGCAGGTAAACCTGCATGGTGACGATCTTGCGGGCCACATCCCGGTGCGGGGAAATCTGGTATCCGCTGTGGTCGCAGAAGTAGCCGGTCTTGGGGTGTGCCTCAATATCCGGCACCGCATTAGCGGGCACCTTGAAACGGGAAGCGAGATCCGTCCCCAGGCATTCAAACAGGGCCTGCTTGACCTCTGGAGCCTGCATACCCTCGGCGATGCCTCGCCACAGGGTTTGCACCTCGCCTTCGAGCCGCTCCAGGTTGCCGGGATTGAACGGCAATACCTGCCGCGTGCTGCTGCCGTCGCTGCGCATGGCCTCCTTGTGATTCAGGCCTTTAAAGTACTCCGCCGGCGGTGGGCAGGCGAGGATGCGCTGGTAGACGCTGTCCGGGAAGAAGTTTTCCAGATACAAGTGTGAAAAAGGTTGATCCTGTGCCACGGTTTCGCGCAGGCGGCTCACCAGATGGTCCCGCACGGCCTGTGCGATATCGGCGCTAGCCTTTTCGCTATTGTTAACGCTTGCTTCAACAGGCGTTTCGACAACTTCTGCTTCCGGGGTTGTTTGCATAACGTTTCCCTGTCTGGTTGTTCTTGTCTGTTTTTGAATAGGTCGGAATCAGCGGGCCTGTGACCGGGGATTATCACCAGTGGACAGGCCGGAGCGGGACACCACCAGAGCGATGGTCATCCATGTTAGCACCATCATTTCTGAGCTGAACAGTTCGCGGTGGGTGTTTACCGGGAACCAGGCGCAGGCCAGAATCAGCAGGGGCACCAGCGGTCGCTGGTGCTCTGCCAGGCTGCGGTAGTCCGCCCGCCAGACCAGTCGGAAAAACACGACTGCGGCGGCGATAAACAACAGGCTGCCAATGATGCCGGAACCAGCAAGTATCTCCAGCACCACCTGGTGGGTGTAGGGCTGCTCAAGGTTGGTGCCGGCCCAGCTCTCCGGCAAGTGCAGCATATAGTTGCCCGCGCCGGTGCCGAGCCACAGATTATCCATAAACTGTGTCCACGCCTGGGCCCACAGCTGTGCGCGAATTGGGATAACGGCACTCAGGCCCTCCACATCAAAACTTTGCGGAATGGTCGCGGCGATCCGCTTGCTGACCTGGGGATCGCTGACCAGCCACCAGCCGGCCACTGCGATACCCGCGGGCACGAGGCACAGCAGCCAGGGGGAGGCGAGCAATTTGCCGCGGTTCAGGTAAAGCCACACCGCAGAGATCAGTATGAAACTGACCCAGCCCGCGCGCGTGTTGCCGAAGATGGTGATCGCCAGGCACAGCAGGTAGATCACGCTCTGCAGGGGCAGGCTCCACTGGCGCACGGGCGGTGCGAACAGCACCCAGGCACACAGCATGGAAATGTAAAAGCCGAACTTGTCCGGGTGACTGAAGTAACCCCCGAGTCGCTCCGTGCGCGGCATGCCGAACAGGTCGAATCCCATCATCGCCTGGAACAGGCCGTCGACGATCCAGAAGCCGATGATCGCGAACAGACACAACTGGAGTTTGCGCCAGATGGCGTCATCCCGGGCCCAAATCAAAACTGGCATACCCGCCAGTAGCAGGAACAGCTGGAACCCGGCCAGCTCGAGCGGCTTGCCCGGGTGGTCGCTGAACGCCGCCGACAGCGCCAGCGCTGCTGCGGCCAGCAGGTTCATGGTGCACCAGCTCTGCGCCCCCGGCGCCCACCAGCGCTGACGATCGCGTACCAGCAACACAATGGAAGTAATCGCCAGTACCAGTACTGACAGCTGGAAGGTGCGGGACCAGGGCAGTACCCATACAAAGCTGCTCAGCAGCAGTGCTATGGCGACATGCCGGTCCAGGATGCGGGCGGCGAGGGATTGTTCGGCTGGGGCTGAGGAAACGGTAGACATACAGCTATTTTGACCGCATAGCGGCTCTTCTTCGAATTTGCCGCCCATTGTACGTGGCTCACACAGAGCGGGCTATAGACCCGGTCTCGCTTTGCCAGTGGGCGCTCACCTGCCTGGCTGCGACCTGCACAGGGACTGGTACAGGGCCAGAGTGCGCTGCACCATGGTATCCAGGGTAAATTCCGGGGCGAGAGTGGGGCGGGCGTCGCTGTCGAGCAGGGTGTGGGTTGTTTCCAGTAACTGCTGGGCAGAGCCACACTCCACCAGCCCCTGGGGAAAACAGGCGCGCAGGGACTCCGCCGGGCCGCCGATATCGTAGCCGATCACCGGCGTGCCCATGGCGGCGGACTCGATCACGGTACGCCCGAAGGGTTCGGTGCGCTGGGACAGGTTGTAGACCAGGGCGGATTCAGCATACCAGTAGGGCATGTCGTTGCGACTGCCGGTAAAGGTGACGCGCTTGGCGATACCCAGCTCCCGCGCCCGTTGCTGGAGTTCCTCGGCGTAGTGCTCCTTGTTGGGCTCGGCACCGCCGACGATCACCCCCTGCACATCGTTGCGCAGGTCCTTGAGGCTCGCGATCATTTCGAGAAAAGCGTGCTGCCCTTTCCAGCGGGTAAGCCGTCCGGGTAACAGCAGCCAGCGTTTGTTCCTGAGCTCCGGGAACTCGGACTCAATCTGCTGGCGCCAGTGTGCGGGCGGAGCGATCTCGGGATTGAACTCTTCGGTGTCCACGCCGCGGTAGATCAGTTCCGGGGGCTGGTGCAGGTAGCGCGCGTAATTTTGTGTGAGGTAATCGCGTACGCACTCGCTGATGGCGATCACGCGCTCGCTGCGCGCCATGATGGCGCTGTAGCGATTGATCGAGTATAGCCCGTGTGCAGTGCTCACCAGCCGCGGGCGTGTTGCCGCCGGAAGTTTTCGCCACGCCAGGTAGGTCAGCCAGGCAGGGACCCGGGAGCGCACATGCAGTATGTCGGGGTTCAGTTCGCGGATTTTAGCGCGCAGTGGCGCGACCTGGAGCAGACTGGAAAGCGATTTTTTGTGCACGGGCAGGGTGATGTGCCGGCTGCCTTCGGCTTCCAGTTGCGCCACCAAACGCCCGCCACTGGAGATGACGATGGACTCGTGCCCGGCCTTCACCAGCCCCCGGGCGATATCCAGCGTGCCGCGCTCGACGCCGCCGTAGTTCAGCGCTGGTAACAGTTGCACGATTTTCATGAGCGGTGGTTCACAGTGGTTGGCGTTGCGGATGACAGGATGCGAAGCCCGTTTCATGTCCGCGGAAATCCGTGGGCAAGTGCGGCAGATTCCGGTTAAATGGGCAGATTGAAGTTGGGGTAGAATGCTACCAAACCGCGGGGGCATTTCCACGGAATTTGTAGTCATCCCCCGAGAGATCAACCTGTACCAGTTTTTATTTGATGCGCCACCTTTACACCTGGTTTTTTCGCCTTTCCCTTCCGTTGATGCTGTTGCATCTCTGGTGGCGCGGTCGGGCGGACCCCGCCTACCGCAAGCGCTGGAGTGAGCGGTTCGGGCTGGTGCCCTCACGGCCCGGCGCACGGCGACGCTGGCGCGAGCGTTTCGGTATGGTGCCGGACCGCGCGAGCCGCGCGCCGCTGATCTGGATTCACTCGGTATCTGTGGGAGAGACGTTGGCGGCGGTGCCGCTGATCGAGGCTCTGGCTGCGCGTCATTCGAAATGGCAGTGGCTGGTTACCACCACAACCCCCACCGGCTCCCAGCGGGTGCACAACGCGCTGGAGCCCATTCTCAATGGGCGTCTGCTGCACTACTACCTGCCGTTTGACCTGCCCGAGTGCCTGACGCCATTTCTGGACGCGCTGCGGCCCAATATCCTGGTGAGCATGGAAACGGAGTTGTGGCCCAACCTGTTGTCTATCTGCGGCAAGCGCGAGATGCCCACGATACTGGTCAATGGGCGCTTGAGTGCCAAGTCTGCCCACGGTTACGGCAAGTTTTCACGGCTCAGCCGGGAAATGCTGGGCCATCTGTCCCGGGTTGTGGCGCAGTACCCGGCGGACGCCGAGCGATTCCAGGCACTGGGGGTGCCCGCGGAGCGGGTGTCCGTAGTGGGCAATATCAAGTTCGACCTGCACATTGACTCAGGCCAGATCAGTGAAGCACAGGCCCTTTCGCACCAGTGGCAGGGTGCGGGAAAAAGGCCGGTGTGGCTGGCGGCGAGTACGCACGCCGGGGAAGATGAAGTGGTATTGCAGGCGTATGACTTGCTGCGTGCGGAATTCCCTGACCTGCTACTCGTACTGGTGCCGCGTCACCCGGTGCGCTTCGACAGCGTTGCACGGCTGTGCCGCGAGCAGGGCCTGCGTATTGCGCGCCGCAGTGACGGTGTGGCGCCCGCAGCCAACGATCAGGTGTTGCTCGGAGATACCATGGGCGAATTGCTGCGTTTTTACGGCGCCAGCGATGTGGCCTTTGTCGGCGGTAGCCTCGTTGATGTGGGTGGCCACAACATGATCGAGCCTGCAGCCTGGGGGGTTCCGGTGGTGTGTGGCCCCCACCTGCACAACTTCAGTACCGTCTCCAGCCTGATGCGGGAGTCCGGGGGGCTGGTGGTAGTTGAGAATGCCGAGCAAATGGCACAGCAGGTGGGTACCTGGCTGCGCGACGATCAGGGCCGCGAGCGAGCCGGTAACAGTGCGCGGGAAGTGGCCGCGCAAAATAGTGGTGCGCTGGCGCGGACTGTGGAAGAGGTGGAGTCGCTGATGCAGGGAGTCTGATTCCCGAGAGCTACACATAAAAAACCGGTCGTGTGAGCGACCGGTTTTTTTTTGGCTTGTCGGCGATCAGATCAGTGTTTGTCTGTCGCCTTGCGCACGCTACTGCGGATCTGGGTATTGAGCTTGCTGCCCGTGTAGCGGCCCTTGCTCACGTGGCGAATGCGGTATACCCCGGGAATATCCAGTGGCTCACCCTGGGTGCCCAGCAGCCAGCGGAAGGCGCGATCTTCGTGGGCCTTGCACCAGCTGTCGGCGGGTTTCTGGTAATAGGTCAGGCTGTCGCAGTAGCCGCCGGCGCGGGCGATATCGCCGTGGGCAATCTGCAGTGGGCCGGTTGCGCGGTCGCGGGTCTGTTCCACAAAACGACTGTCGTCGATTTCGATGACACGCAGTTCCGCCGGATCAAAATTCAGCATCGGATCGTCGTCTGCCAGCAGCGAGGTGATGCGTTCGCGGGACGGGAACACCAGGCTATCCTGGCGTCCCTGCAGCAGCTCGGCCAGCTGGTCGATGCAGTGCTCGCGGAACATCAGGTCGCAATCGGTAAACCAGATCCAGTCCGCCTTGGTGGCGAGCGCCGCCTCATTGCGGCCGATGGCCCGACGGTACAGGGATTCCTTGGGCAGCTCACGCCAGTTCCAGGTTACGCCCGGCACCTGCTGTTTGCCGAAAAACTCGAGTACCGCGGCGGTGCGGGTATCTTCGCTGTTGTAGTACACGGTCATGGTTACCGTGGCCTTGGTCGGCGGATACAGCGCCAGGGAACTCAGCTGGTAAATCAGGAAGTGAGAGTACTGCCAGCAGTGGCTGACGATCTCGATATCCAGAATACCGGTGCGCGCGGCGCGCTCGTTCCTGCTCGGCAGTGGCTTCTGGAACAGGGAGGCCGGTACCCAGCCGCTGGCAGCGAGACGCAGGAAGCGGCTCACTAGCGGGTCTGACCAGTGTTTTTTCGGAGTGGGTGTGTCCATGGTAAAGCTCTTCTGCCGGGGCATCGGTGTTTCAGGGAGGGCGCGGTGGCCGCTCTATTGTGGTGACTGTTCGGGTGTATAGCCGCTTTCGGCCAACTGGCGGATGCCCTGGGGCGTCTCCACGATCCCCTCTTTGGCCACCCGCAGGCGCAGGGCTTTATTGCGCGCGACAATTTCCGGATCAGCGTAACCGCGGGGATGATCCAGGTGGACGCAGATGGCATCAAAGCGCACGTGGCGCGGCTTGATACCGGCATTTTCCAGGCGGACACCGAATTCCCGGTCCAGGCCACCCCAGGCCATACGCTCGTCAAAACCGTTTACTTTCAGGACATCTTCCCGCCAGGCCGAGGCGTTGGAGCCCTTCAGGTTGCAGGCGGTGGGGGTGAGACGGTTGAGGAGTGGTGCCCAGCGTTCGCTGGCGCGCAGTTTCAGTGTCTTGCGGCGGGCTTTCAGGCCATTGGCTTTCAGCCACGCGTAATCGAAGCAGCGTCCGGAGACAATGTCGTCCCGTGTAATCGCTTCACTGGTGCTCATGGGCAGCTTGAAGTAACTGCCGGAGAGGAAATAACCGGGTTCCGCGCGGCGCTTGTGTACGGCGAGGAAATCCCCACGCGGAATACAGTCGCCATCGGTGAAGACAATATAGTCACCGCGCGCCTGCAGAATCGCCTTGTTGAGAATGCGGCATTTGCGGAAACCGTCGTCTTTCTGCCACACATGGCGTATGTCGAGTCCGGTTTCCTCGCGCAGTCGCGCAACCAGCTCGGCGGTTTCCGGACCGGAGCCGTCGTCTGCCACGATCACTTCCAGCGGCGGTTCACTCTGACAGCTGTACCCCCACAGTACCTTCTCCAGCCAGACCGGAGAGTTGTAGGTTGTCATGATCACGGAGATTTTCATGGCGGATAATTCCAGTGCAATCGAACGGTGTCAGAGTGTATGCTCCGGGCGCCAACAGTCCAGGTGACTGGGCAGTCTGGCAGTATAGACCTTGCCGGAGCGGCCTTGGCCGATCGCGGCAAAACACGGATCATACTGATCTCTGGGTATGCATTGAGCCAGGTCCGTGGCGGAAAAACGGCGCATTCTAGGGTGTTTTGCCGGTTACTGCACCCGACGCATGTCGCAATTCGCGTCGAGGACGGTACCTGGGGGCGTTCTGCTGGTCATCGGCGCGGGACGAGTTCTGGTATGCTGCGCGAAATTTCTACGGACACCTAGAAATGCATATCTTTGTTTTCTCTTATAATCGTGGCCCCTTCCTCGAGAACTGTATTCGTTCCATCGAGGCCTGCGCGCCGCAGTGCGACCTGACGGTCATTGACGATGGTAGTGACGACCCGGATACCCGGAGGATCCTCGCGGAGATCGGCCAGCGACACCGGGTTGTGGATAAAACCGCGGAGTCCGGCCACAAGCTCGGGGGGCTCTACGCCAATATGCAGGCGGCCTATGAGATGGCGGCGGATGACGAGCTGATCTGCTTTCTCCAGGATGATACCCAGATGGTGCGTCCATTGAGTGACGGCGATCTGGAAGCACTGCGCCAGAGTTTTGCCGCACAGCCGGACCTGGGATTCATTTCTCCGGCATTTGTGCGTGGGATTTCCCTAAAAAGGAAAGTCGACCGGGATTTCCGCTTTGATGCGTCGCGCAATTTCTGGTTCTGGTATCCGCGCAAACGCTCCACCGGGACCTGGTTTTCCGCGCTGTTGATCGCCGATCCACGTCGTCTGCGCGAGGTGAACTGGCAGTTTGAGGTCGGGGAGTCGGTCAACAACCGCAAGGCGGCCAAGATCTTCTGTCGCATGGCGCGCATGCGCGCACCCTTTTCCATGTGGTTGCCCAACGGGCGCGCCTACCGCGGCAAGCAGAAATCGCTGGCGCTGCGGTTTGGCGAATGGTCTCGCTCCTGTGGCCTGTATCCGCTGCAAATCATGAGTGAGCAGGAGGTCGAGGCCCTGAACAATGCCGAGCCTCCGCGCTTGCCGGTGGCTGAGGAGTGCCTGCAGACCACCCGTGGCAGAATCCGCACGCCCTGGGCGTACGATCCCATGCAGGGTGCTGGCTGGCTCAAACTGTTCGACCGCCTGGAGCGCAAACTGCGCGGCCTGTTTTCCTGATGTGTACTTGCCGGGCTGAACCCGGCAATAGAATGATCAAGACTTATAACAGCTAACAGACGATGACTGCGCAGAGGGTTTTGCGCGGCATGCTATTGAGGGTATTTCCGGTGGGGTATCGGCAATTCAGAAACGGACTGGCGAATGTCATCTATGACGAAGATATCGTCGGTGCCGACTGCGAAAAGCTATTCGATCTGACGTGGCTGCAGGCCAACAGTCGCTGTGCCCAGGTGGAGCGGGGTAAGGCGGTGATGTTTGAATACGCGGGCGTGGAGCTCGTGTACAAACAGTACCACCGGGGCGGGCTCGCCGGTCGCGTAGTCGAGAAAACCTATTTATACAGTCCCCTGTCCAACACGCGCGTGTGGCGTGAATTCAATATGCTGCGGGCAATGCGCGCGCTGGGCCTGCCGGTTCCACGGCCGGCGGCGGCGCGCTGTGTGAGTGTGCCGCCGCTGGCTTATCGTGGCGCTTTGATTACCGAGCGTGTAGCGGATTCTAAAAACCTCACCGAGGTGCTCTGCGAGCGCCCGGTGGATAATGCTGATTGGGAAAAGCTCGGTGAATTGATTGCGCGCTTTCACGCGGAGAACGTGTATCACGCGGATCTCAATGCGAGCAATATTCTGCTGACCGGCAGCGGAGATTTTTACCTGATCGACTTCGATAAAGGGGTAATCCGCGATTCCCTTTCCCCTCAGGATGCCGAATCCAATGTGTCGCGCCTGCGCCGCTCTCTAGACAAGTTGCAGGGCAAGCACTCTCCATTCCACTTCTCCGATGACAACTGGCGCGCGCTTACCAGTGGCTACGCCAGTGCCCGACAGATGGCCCGGGATTACACCGAGAAGTAATCCCGGTACCAGTTCACAAACTTCTGTACTCCCTCGCGCACGCCGGTATCCGGACGGTAACCGGTGGCCCGCTGCAATTTGCGTGTGTCTGCATGGGTATCGGGAATATCCCCCGCCTGCATTGGCAGTAATTCGCGAATCGCCTTTTTCCCCAGCGCTTCCTCCAGTGCATCGATATAGTCGGAAAGCTGTGCCGGGTTGCCGTTGCCGATGTTGAAGATGCGGAAGGGCGCATTGCTGGTTGAAGGCAATGGCTCCGCTGCGCTCCATTCCGGGTCGGCGCTGGCGATCTGGTCGCTGGATTTGATCACGCCTTCGACGATGTCATCGATATAGGTGAAATCGCGGCTATGGTGGCCGTGGTTGAACACCGGGATTGGCTTGCCCTCGAGGATCAGGCGGGTGAACTTGAACAGCGCCATATCCGGCCGACCCCAGGGACCGTACACGGTAAAAAAGCGCAGCCCGGTGGTGGGCAGGCGGAACAGGTGGCTGTAGCTGTGGGCCATCAGTTCGTTGGCGCGCTTGGTAGCGGCGTAGAACTGCAGCGGATGGTCCACCCCGTGATCCTCGCTGAATGGCATGGTGGTATTGCCACCGTAGACACTGCTGGTGCTGGCGTAGGTGAGGTGCGGCGTTTTTGCGTGGCGACAGGTTTCCAGTAGGTTGGAAAAACCTACCAGATTGCTCTCCACATAGGATTCCGGGTGCTCGATGGAGTGACGCACCCCGGCCTGTGCGGCGAGGTGAATGACCCGGTCAAATTCGTGGCGCTCGAAACAGGCATCGAGGGCGGGTCTGTCGGCGATATTTGCACGGACAAACTCGTACCCAACGCTATCGCCTTGCTGCTGGGCAAGCTTTTCCAGTTCCCGCAGGCGTGCCTCCTTGAGGCTGGTTTCGTAGTAGTCGTTGACGTTGTCCACGCCCACCACCGAGTCACCCCGGGCCATCAGGGTTTTCGCCACGTGGAAGCCGATAAAGCCCGCGTTGCCGGTAATCAGGTACTTCATGGGGTTATCCACACCGTAATTGGTTCTCGCAAGGGACCACTGCCGTTATTCCCCGAAGAGTGCTCCCGGGTGATGTTCCCGGTCGGGTACCGCAATTGTAGTCAGTCCATAAAAAAGGCCGGCACTATAGCAGTGCCGGCCTTTGAATGGTGTGCTGGAGGTAGATTATTTGGTGAGCGGCGCAGCACCACTATCCAGAATATGCGCGCGGGAAACCGGGCTGGCCGGGTTCAGGCGTGCATCCAGCTGCTGCAGGTCTTCCGGTGCCAGCAGGCCGGCTACCAGTTTCAGGTTCAGGGTGTTAAGGATGTAGTCGTACAGCGCGTTAGCATAATCGGTCTTGGCCAATGCCAGGGTGCGCTGGGCCAGTAACACATCGACAATATTACGGGTACCCACCTCGTAGCCGGCCTGGGTCGCATCCAGGGCGCTCTTGGCGGAGATTACCGCCTGTTCGCGGGCTTCTACTCGGCTAGTGTCGGTGGTGACCGCACGGTGCAGGGTACGGGTGTCCTGAATGGTGTTGCGCTCGGTCAGGTTGCGGATGTCCTCGGACTGAAACGCCAGGTTACGCGCTTCGCGACGGCTGGCGCTCAGGCGGCCACCGCTGTAGATGGGCATCTCGAAGGTGATCGCGGCAATCTTGGTTTCGGTCTCGTCATCGATCGGGGAGCCGGTGGAGAAAGGCTCGAAACCTGGGAAAGTCGTAGTGCCATTCCGGTCGCCGTCCCGATAGCCCTTGTCGTAGGACAGGTTGCCGTACAGGGTGGGCAGGTGTTCGGCCGCAGCGGCGCGCGCGTTGTAGCGCGAGGCATCGGCGTTGAGGCGGACGGCCTTCAGGGTGTAGTTGTTGGCCAGGGCAAACTCAACCCAGGAAGCACGATCCGCAGGGTTCGGTGCGGATACGGCGAAGTTCGGCTGCAGCGGCGCTACCACATCGTGGTTCTGTCCGGTGAGTACGGAGAGCGCGTCGAAATTGCTCAGCAGGTCGTCCTGGGCAGTGAGGCGACGGGCCACGGCGCTGTCGTAAGCAGAGCGCGAATCGTACACATCGGTGATCGCGGTCAGGCCCACTTCAAAACGCTGCTGGGTCTGTTCCAGCTGCTTGGCCAGGGCCTCTTCCTCGGCGAGGGCGGCTTCCAGTACGTCGTGGGCGCGCAGTACGTCGAAGTAGGCAGCCGCGACACGGATCATCATGTCCTGCTGGTTGGCACTGAACTCGGCTGCGGCCTGTTCACTGAGGGTCTTGCCCTGCTTGTAACCGAACCACGCAGGCAGATCGAACAGTGCCTGGGTAAGCCTGGCGCCATAGCCGTGACTGTCGACATCACTGTCGCCAGTGGATCTGCCGGTTACCAGCTGGTTGTTGATGAAGTTCTGGCTGATGGAGTCCGATTCGGTGCGGGTTTTGGTGTAGTCCGCACTGGCATTGATCTGTGGCAGCAGCGCGGAGCGACCGAGGTTTTTTGACTCAAGGCCGGCGCGATAGGCAGCGCGGTCGGCGGCCAATTGCGGATCGTTATCCAGCGCCTGGAGGTACACTTCCCAAAGGGTGTCGGCCTGGGCCTGTACAGCGCCGAGACCGGTACCCAGTCCGACAACGGCGGCGGCGAGCAGAGATTTGAGTGGGCGGCCAATACGCTGAGCAAGGCGCCCTTTTGCACTTCTTGTCATTACTGTTGATTTCCTGTGACAGCTGCGGTCTTCAAGTTTCCGTGGCATCGTGCGTTAGCTACGCCCACTGTGTTCCTGTAAACCCCGCTTCCTTTTCTGCTTGTGCTTCTGAAAGGATCTGAAGCCAGTCTGTAATGTGCTCTGAAGGCGGCGCTGGCTTGGCCCGGAATGCAGTTGCATCCGTTTTCGATACGGAGTTCGGGCCTGCGGTCGCGAGAGTGTACCTCTCGGCCGCATAAGCGTCGAGGCGACGACCGGCGCAATTTGGTATATCTTCGTTAAACTGACGCGAACTTGCGTCCAGTGGCAAAAGGTACCTGTGTGCCGGACTGCGCGTCACTTCCCGCGCCGCTTCCCGGTTACTCTGACGCAGCGGAGGTCGCCTGTGGATGCACCCGCAGAGGTTTTGCCTGTGAGGATGCACCTCAGGCTCACTGGCGCAGTGCAGAAAACGGAAATTAACAGGCCATGGGGCAACAATCCCGACAGGACACTTACAGTGCAGCGATGCCGGCGGGGCCGGAGGGTTCCAGTGCCCGGTGGCAGAGAGCCTGCCACCAGTGCGACCTGCTACTAACCCGTGCGCACGCGCCGATCGGACAGCGGCTGATATGCCCGCGCTGTGGAGCCACCCTGCACCGCAATATGGAGCGCAGCGTCGCCCATACCGCTGCGCTTAGTCTCACTGGCCTTCTTCTGTTCATCCCCACCGCCACGCTGCCGTTGCTGGAGTTTTCCCTGTTTTCCTTCGGTGCGGAAAACACTCTGATGAATGGTGTGCAGTCGCTGTTTGCCGAGGGTTATTACTGGCTCGCCTCGCTGGTGTTGTTCTGCAGTGTGTTGGCACCGGTGGGCAAGTTCCTGCTACTGGCCTTTATTTGCTGGGGCAGCGCCTGGGCCAGTATGGCGAAGCCGGTGGCGCGGGCGCTGCGCTGGTATCACCACCTGCAGGAGTGGGGCATGCTCGATGTCTATATGTTGGGGATTCTTGTGGCGCTGGTGAAGATGTCGGACCTGGGCAAAATGTCGGTTGAGCCGGGGCTTTACTGTTTTGTGGCCATGATGGTGGTGTCCAGCGCGGCCACCGTATCCTTCGATGCAGAAACTGTGTGGGCGCGACTGGCCCGCCGTGCGGCGGCTGGAAATAAGGGTGCTTCGGGGCAACCGGAGGGGATGTCGTGAAGCGTCCGGTGCGGGCACTATCTTCGGGATTCTGGACCTGTCTGGGGTGTCGTCAGCTGGTGCGGGCACCGCAGGCGGATTCCTGTCTGTGCCCTCGCTGCGGCGCACGTATGCATGGAAGGGTGGACGGCAGCATCATGCTGACATGGGCGCTGACCATTACCGGGGCGCTATTGCTGATCCCCGCTAACATCCTGCCGGTGATGACGGTGATTTATCTGGGCTCGGGAGACCCGAGCACGATTATTGGCGGCGCCATGGAGTTGTATCACGCGGGGCTGTGGGGTATTGCCCTGATCGTGTTCGTGGCCAGTATCGCGGTGCCGGTGATGAAACTGGTGGGCCTGGTGATGCTGTGCCTGATGGTGCAGCGACGCTGGGATGTATCGCCGCGTCAGGCTATGCGCATTTACAGGGTGGTGAATGCCATCGGCCGCTGGTCCCTGCTGGACCTTTTCATGATCTCGATATTGGTGGCGCTGGTGGATATGGGGGCCATCGCCGAAGTGGCTGCGGGTGCCGGCAGTACTGCCTTTGCCACCGTCGTGGTTGTGACCATGTTCGCAGTGCGCGCATTTGACCCGCGTCTGGTGTGGGATGTATACGAAGAAAAAGTGTCTGCTAGAGAGGCGCAGGTAGACGAGAATCTTCACAGGGAGAATGGATGAGCGAACCGCCATTGGAATACGACGCCCAGTCTGAAGGGGTGGCGCGCCGCAGTCGTGGTCTCTCGCTGGTCTGGCTGTTGCCACTGGTGGCAGCGCTGATCGCTGCCTGGCTGTTGTACAAAGATTTCACCCAGGGAGATATCCGCGCCACGATCCTGTTTTCCACCGGCGATGGCCTGGTAAAGGGCAAGACCGCGGTGAAATATTCCGGCGTGGAAATTGGCGTGGTGGACGATTTCCGCCTGGTGCCCAATGCGGAAAAGCTGGGAGGGCAGGACGGGGTTCTGGCGGAGGTTTCGTTCAATCGCAGTGCCGCTTACCTGCTGACCGAGGGCAGCAAATTCTGGCTGGTAAAGCCTGAGGTGTCCCTCACCGGGGTGCGCGGCCTTGAGGCGCTGGTGTCCGGTAACTATATCGCCGTGGAGCCGGGCAGCGGCGCTGCGCGCAAACACTTTGTCGCAGTGCCCGAGCCACCCGCCTACGTGCGCGGGGACGGACTGCGGATTACCCTCAAGTCGCCGCGTCTTGCCTCTCTTAATCGCGGCTCACCGGTGTATTTCCGACAGTTGAAAGTGGGACAGGTTGAGAGCTATCGCCTGGCAGAAGATGCCAATGAGGTGGAAATCGGCCTGTTTATCCGTCGCGAATACGCTGACCTGGTGCACCGTGGCAGCCGCTTCTGGAATACCTCTGGCGTCACCATCCAGGGGGGCATCAGCGGTGTGAATGTCGAGCTCGAATCCCTGGCTTCTCTGATAGCGGGCGGTGTCAGTTTCTATACCCCGGAGGCCCAGCGCCAGTCCCCACTCTCGGAGGACGGCCAGGAATTCAAGCTGTACAAGAGTTTTGCCGAGGCGGACGCCGGTATTCCGGTGACGCTGAATTTCGACCGGGGTGTCAGTCTCGCGGAGGGGTCTACCCAGGTCATCTATCAGGGGATCAAGGTAGGGGAGGTGAATACCGCGAAGGCCAATCGGAATATCGACGGTATGGAAGTCCAGGTACTGATGGACCCGATCACCGATGACCTGCTCACTGAAAACACCCGATTCTGGCTGGCGCCGCCGACCCTGGATTTCACCTCCGGCGTGAACGACCTGCTTACGGGCAATCGTATCGAGGTGGATCTGCGCCCCGGCGAACGCTCGGTGCGAACGTTTGCCGCTGCGACTTCGCCGCCCGCACGAGACGCGCGCACGCCTGGATTGCACCTGCGGCTTACTGCTAAAAATACCGGTTCCATACAGCGCGGTGCCTCCGTGTACTACCGCCAGATGGAGGTGGGGCGCGTACAGGGAATGGAACTGGCGGACGACGGTTCCAGCATCATTGTATATGTGGTGATTGAGCCCCGTTACGCGCATCTGGTGAACAGCGAGAGCCGCTTCTGGAATGTGAGTGGTGTGCGTGCCAGCGCCAGCCTGCAGGGAATCAAGGTTGAGACCGATGCCCTGTTATCGGTGGTGCGTGGCGGTATCGCTTTCGGCAGCGGCCCCCATCGCAGCAAAAATGCCGGGCGTGCGCAGAGCGGTGACAGCTTCCGACTTTATGGCAGTCGCGACGAGGCGTTGGAGGAGGGGATCAATATCTATATTGACCTCACCGGCGACGAGGGGCTCAAGGAGGGAGCGCCACTGCGTTATCGCGGTATTCAGGTGGGGGAGATTACCCGTTTGCGCCTGAATTACGAGCTGGATGGTGTGCGTGCCAGGGCACGCCTCTACCGACGTGCAGAGAAGTTCGCCCGCACGGGTACCCGCATGTGGGTGGTAGGCCCCAAGATCGGCCTGGGGGGGGTGGATAACCTGGATACTCTGGTGACAGGACCTTTCCTGGAGCTCGAGCCGGGGCTCGGCAACGAACCGCAGACCGAATTTGTAGCTCTCCCCGCCAAGCCTGAGCCGGACCTCGCCGATACCATGATGATGCCGGGGTTGGCGCTTATTCTGGACGCACCGCGGCGCGGGTCACTCAAGCGCGGCAGCCCGGTTTATTATCGCCAGGTGAAAGTCGGTCAGGTGACCGGCTATCAGCTTGGGGAACTGGCGGACCGGGTTTACATCTATGTTTATATAGAGCCCGAATATCGCACCCTGGTGCGTGAACACAGTAAATTCTGGAATGCCAGCGGTGTGGATGTGAACTTTGGGGTAATGACCGGGCTCGACGTACACACGGAATCTGCCCAGTCGCTGCTGGCAGGGGGTATCGCTTTTGCCACACCGGAAAACGCGGAGATGGGGCTTGAAGTGGAGTCCGGCAGCCATTATCCACTTTACGGGAAGCCCGAAGATGAGTGGCTGCTATGGAGCCCCAAAATCGAGCTTTACCCGGCGTTGGAAGACAATTTCAAATAGTCCGGCCCATGGCCGGAGCCTCGACTTCATGTCATACGAGAAAGGGAGAACGGATGCGTATTACAATAACCAGCCTGCTTGCGGGTCTGCTGACGGTGGCCGGGCTCGCTGGCTGCGGCACCCCGACCCAGATCGACCGGATCGAGCCGCGCACGGCACCAGTGAGCTTCCAGACTTACGCCTGGGGGACGGAGGTGCTGACGGGTGACACTGGCGCGCCGGCACAACTGGTAGAGCTGGACACGGAGCTGCGCCGCACCGTGGGTGCCCTGATGCAATCCCGCGGCTATCGCCAGGTCCAGAGTGTGGATGGCGCGCAGATGGTGGTGGAATACCAGATCGCCGTCATCGAGGAAGAATTCGCCAGCGAGGAAGAAAACGAGAGCTGGGATGCGCAGTTCGACAGCAATGCCCAGCGCGGTGTGGTCGAGCTGCCGGAACGCAGTGGTGCACCTCGGGTAACCCTGTCTGTGGGCATCGGCCCGCACAACGGAATGCCGATGTGGGGAGGCAGTGCGACCAAGCTGATGGCCCGTCCCGAGGACAAGAACGAGCGCCAGCGCATTCTCAACAAGGCGGTGGGTGAGTTGCTCAAAGACCTGCCGCCGGCGAGTTGAGCCGGGCTCAGGGCAGAGTTAAGCCTCTGCCCGCTGCGAGATAACCAATTTTGATCACCGTTCGGCAGGGACGCCGGGACTCTCATAACAATTTCAGGAGAGCATATGGCTTCTTTGCTTCAACGTTTTCGCGCTGCCGCCCTGGGGCTGGTAGTGGCCCTCGGGCTCAGTGCCTGTACTGCCCCGAACCCGGTCGCGGTGGATTACGACCCGTCCTTCAAATTCGCCAACCTGCGCAGCTATTACCTGCTAGATACCCTCGCTAACGGCCCCGTATCGCCATTTGAGAGCAAGCGCGCCAATCAGGCGGTGAACGAGGTGCTGAAGGCGAGCTACCAGCCTGCGGCCACTCCGGAAGAGGCCGATTTCCTGGTGCGTGTACAGCTGTTCAGCAGCGACAAGGTCGCGGTGTACGAGGATCCATTCAGCATTTACGGGGGCTACCGCTATTTCGGCTTCGGCTGGAGAGCCCCGCTGCGGGTGCGTGAGTACCGCGAGTCCTCCCTGATTGTGGATGTGCTGTCGCCAGATGAGGCGCCCCTGTGGCGCGGCAGTATGCCGTCCGTGGCGGGTCGATACGACGCCCCCGAGCAGCAGCTGTTCCGCCTGCGCGAGGAGGCCAGCATGATCCTCGCCAAGTTCCCACCCTACAATGATGTCGGCTACGACTGATCCTGCGGAAGTAACGGAATCGGAACGCACAGCCATGAGTGAAAACAAGGATCTCAAGCCGCAATTTACCCGCGGGGCGGTGGATATCATCTCGCGCAAAACCGTGTACGACGGTTTCTTCGAGATGCAGAAGCTGCGCCTGCGCCATCGCTTGTATCGCGGTGGCTGGGGCGGGGAGATGGATCGCGAGCTGTTTGTGCGCGGCAATGCGGTGGGGGTGCTGTTGTACGACCCCCGGCACCAGCTGGTGGCACTTACCGAGCAGTTCCGTGTCGGCGCGCTGGAACGTGAAAACGGCCCCTGGTGCCTGGAAGTGGTTGCCGGCATGGTGGAAGAGGGCGAGTCCCTCGAGGACGTTGCCCGCCGCGAGCTGCAGGAAGAGGCCGGACTGGAAGTGCAGGCGCTGCACTACATCCGCAGTTACCTGCCGAGCCCCGGCGGCACCAGCGAGCGCATGCACCTGTTCTGTGCCTGCGCCGACCTGCGCGATATTGAGGGTTACTTCGGCCTCGCAGAAGAACACGAGGATATCCGGCTGCGGGTATTCCCCCTGCAGACCATGCTGGACGCGGTCGCCAGCGGCGACGGCGCCATCGATAACGCCGCTAGTATCATCAGCCTGCAATGGCTACAGCTGAATCGGGCACAGCTGGAGCGCTGAGCGGGTAACCGGTCGCGGTGCCATTGCTCAGGCATCCTCTTCTGATAGATACAAGCAAATGGCAATTGTCGGCAAATGTTGCCAAGTTAATGCAAGTTCGAGGGTGAATCCGCGCCCAGTAAACCCGGGATTTCCTCGGTTGAGCCCGGATTTCGCCCCAACGCGGGCAATTTGAGAGATCAATCACGGCGCAGACTCAACAGGAGTGTCGATAATGGCGGTACCGGCGGACAGTAGCCGCAGCAAGGCAAAATCACAGGTCGTGACCAGTGGACGCACGGGTGCCGTAAAAGAGCGCTACCGGGTGGATCTGCCGACTTATCACGCAGACTGTGATGCCAACTACCTGCGCCTATGTAAATTGATGCCGGAGCTCGCCAGCAATCACAGCTGGCGCTACCAGATACCCAGCGGCACCCTGGAGGTGGCGGTGGTCGAGCGCAGCAGGTACACCACAGAAGTGAGTCTGCAGGCCTCGGTACAGAATTCTGGTGGAAAGAACAGTAACTGGCTTGCGCCGCCGCCTATTACGGTCCGTCTCTATCATGACGCGCGTATGGCAGAAGTGGTGGCGGTGGATGGCCAGGGGCCGGTAGGCGGCGATGGGCTGAACTTCAGCTATCCCAATCCGGCCATGCACAATGAAGATGAGCGCCAGCAGGTCAATCGTTTCCTGAGTGAATGGTTGGCGCACTGCCTGGCAAACGCCCGCGCCCAGGTCGACCTCACTTTTGGTGGTCGCCAACGCTGAGAGCACGCCGGGCATCGCACGGGCGAACACGGATGTTTCGGCAAGGTGAGACAGTGAATATCGAGGCAGTACAACCGGCACACCGGCTGATCCAGATTACCGACCCCCATATTGGCGGCCGGCCGGATTATCAGTTGCTGGGCCTGGACACCGGCCACACCCTGGACGAGGTGCTCGCTGCCGTCGCGGCCGAGCCCACAGCGCCCGAATTACTGGTGGTCACTGGCGATGTCTCTGCCAATGGCACCGAGGCCGCCTACCGCCGCTTCCTGCGCAAAATGCAACCAGTGCCAACCCCTTGGTACTGGCTCCCCGGCAATCACGATACCGCCCACAGAATGGACGAACTCGAGCCCAGGCGACGTCCGGAAGTCGTCGCTCTCGGCAACTGGCGCCTGCTGTTGCTGGATACCAGTGTACCGGGGCAGATCTGCGGCGGGTTCAGCGATACAGAAATTACGCGCATCGCCCAGCTACTGGAAGAACTCCGCGACCATCCGGTGATGGTGATGATGCACCATCAGCCGGTACCGGTAGGCAGTCACTGGATCGATGGCCATATGCTGAAAGCGGGACGCGAGGCATTTATTGATATGGTGTCTGGCGCCGATCACGTGCGCGCCATCACCTGGGGCCATGTGCACCAGCAGTTCGACAGTCAGCTCGGGCATATCGGCCTGCACGCAACCCCTTCCACCTCCGTTCAGTTCACTCCCGGCAGCGGTCCCTTTGCCGTAGACAGTGAGCTGCCGGGATATCGCTGGTTCGATCTGCGCGATGACGGCAGTTACGAGACCGGCGTCGAGCGGGTGGCGATCGCAGAATACAGCGTGGATTTTGCATCCTCTGGATACTGATCCTGCGCTCCTCGTATATGTCGGGCCATTCGCCCCTTTGCACTTTTTAACCTGCCTCACGTGACTCAATGTCCAGCCATCTATCATAATATGGCACGTGAATTCGCGGTTTAGTGGTACCGGATTCCTGTGGTGCGCTGCCTCGAGTTCCTCGAAATCTCTCCCGTCGGCGCGCTGCAATCACATACGTGCTCAACAGGAAGAGAGGTCGCCATGCACACAACCCACAAAAGTTTCCTGAGTCTGCTGTTTCTCACCGCCGCACTGCTTGCAGGTTGTGCCCAGCAGCCGGTGGCAACCCCGGAAGATGAAGCGGATGGCCTGCTGCCGCGCAAAACTGGACTGGATAGCGTCAGTGCCGCCTACGCCTTCGATCTCAGTGGCGCCAAGGTTTACCTGGAGCCGGTGGCGGTCGAGTACAACAAGCGCTACCCGCGTATCGGTTCTCCACTGCGCGCCAAAGATTACGAGCTGGACGAAAAAGACGTCACCAAATTGCAGGAAGTGATGGGCGAAACCCTGAGCGAACGTTTTCTCGCCCCGCGCCGCAGTGAACTGGTGGCGGACCGTTCCGAGGCCGACTACGTCATGAAGCTGGACCTGAGCCGATTCTCCCTGGGTGCCCCGCTCGATCCGCAGCCGTGGCTGTGGCGGGTTTACACCGATCAGAGTGCCTACGGAACCCTCTCTGGCGAGCTGCAGGACAGTAACGGCAATCCGGTGATGCGTTTCAGTGACCGCCGAGATATCGGTGAAAACTTCGGCAGTCTCGGCCCCGCCGGCCGCTTTGAGCGATTCACCAGCGTGACCTTCTGGCGCGATATGAAAATTGACCTGCGCCGTGCCTTTGCCAGCCTGGATGAATCCCTGCGCTAGCGTTTAGCGCACCCCGAACTTTCTTGGCGAGCGGTCGCCGGTACATCTGCCGGCGTCACCGCTATAATCCCCGCCATGCCAATACAACAAGATACCCAAAACCACGATCACAGCGATACTGCCGAGCGCCCGCTGCTGATCTACCTGCACGGCTTCCTGTCGTCACCGCAGTCTTACAAATGTCAGATGCTAAAGCAGTGGTTGCAGGAGTCCCGACCCGATGTCATTTTCTATGCGCCACTGATTTCGCCCTATCCGGCCCAGGCTGCGATGACCCTCGGTAAAGCATTGGATGATTTTTGCGCCAATCATCGCGGCCCCATCGGCCTGGTGGGAAGCTCCATGGGCGGCTTCTGGAGTACCTGGCTGGCAGAGCAGCACCATCTACCGGCAGTGATCATCAATCCTGCAGTGAAACCCTCTCGCTTTATGCCGGGCTATCTCGGGCAGGAACTCAAGCCGTACAGCGGAGAAATGCAGACCTATCGCCTGCAGACGTCCGATGTGGATAACATGCGGCAGCTGGAAGCGACGATACCCGGGGAGCTACGCGGGCGTTACTGGCTGCTTGCGCAGCGTGGCGACGAGACCCTGGACTGTCGCGAAGCCGAAGATTTTTACCGCGGCCAGCGACAGACCGTGGAAGAGGGGGGCGATCACAGCTTCCAGGGATTTGCCCGTTATGCCGAGGCACTGGTAGATTTCCTGTTTCCGAATAATTAACTGAACCCGAAAAGACCCAATAACAAACTCCAAGCAGTAGGCGCCGGCCACGGCGAACAGAACTCTATGGCGAATTATTCCGCAGAAGATATCGAGGTATTGACGGGACTGGACCCGGTGAAAAAACGTCCGGGGATGTACACCGAGACCACCCGTCCCAACCACCTGGCCCAGGAAGTCATCGACAACAGCGTCGACGAAGCCCTCGCCGGCCACGCCAAGAAAATCGAGGTGGTACTGCACAAGGACCACTCCCTGTCCGTCAGCGACGACGGCCGCGGCATGCCGGTGGATATCCATCCGGAGCAGGGGCGTCCGGGGGTGGAGGTAATCCTGTCCACCCTGCACGCGGGTGGCAAATTCTCCAAGAACAACTACCAGTTTTCCGGTGGTCTGCACGGGGTGGGTGTTTCGGTCGTAAACGCCCTGTCGAATGTGCTGGAAGTGACCATCCAGCGGGATGGCAAGGTACATCGCATTGGTTTCCAGAATGGCGACAAAGCCTCGGATCTGGAAGTTGTGGGCGAGTGTGGCAAGCGCACTACCGGTACCAGCGTGCGCTTCCTGCCGAACCCGAAGTATTTCGACTCCCACAAGTTTTCCGTACCGCGCCTGCGCCACCTGCTGCGCGCCAAGGCGGTACTCTGCCCGGGCCTGAACGTCACCTTCATCAATGAGCAGGACGGCGAGTCGGACCAGTGGTATTACGAAGACGGCCTGAAAGATTATCTGGCCGCGTCCAACCAGGGCTGGGAAGTGCTACCGGCGGAGCCTTTTATCGGCAACTTTTCCGCGGAGACCGAGGCGGCGGACTGGGCCGTGCAATGGCTGCCGGAAGGCGGCGAGGTCACCGTAGAATCCTATGTGAACCTTATTCCCACTGCCCAGGGCGGTACCCACGTCAATGGCCTGCGCGCTGGCCTGCTGGACGCCATGCGCGAGTACTGCGAGATCCGCAACCTGCTGCCGCGTGGGGTCAAACTGGGGCCAGAGGATATCTGGAACCAGTGCTCCTACGTGCTCTCCGCCAAACTGGCAGACCCGCAATTCTCCGGGCAGACCAAGGAACGCCTCAGCTCCCGCGAGGCCACCGCATTTATTTCCGGTGTGGCCAAGGACGCCTTCGGCCTGTGGCTCAACCAGCACACCGAGGATGGCGACAAGCTCGCCGAGCTGTGTATCAGCAATGCGCAGAAACGCCTGCGCTCCGCGAAAAAAGTCGCGCGTAAAAAGGTTACCCAGGGCCCGGCGCTGCCCGGCAAGCTCGCCGACTGCTCCAGTGGCGATACCAGCCGCTCCGAACTGTTCCTGGTGGAAGGGGACTCGGCCGGCGGTTCCGCCAAACAGGCGCGCGATCGCGAATTCCAGGCCATCATGCCCCTGCGCGGCAAGATCCTGAATACGTGGGAAGTGGACTCCAACGAGATCCTCGCCAGCCAGGAAGTTCATGACATCGCCGTTGCCCTTGGCGTCGATCCCGGCAGTGATAACCTGGAAGGCCTGCGCTACAACAAGATCTGTATCCTCGCGGACGCCGACTCCGACGGCCTGCACATCGCCACCCTGCTGTGCGCGCTGTTCCTGCGCCACTTCCGCCCGCTGGTTACCAACGGCCATGTCTACGTTGCCATGCCACCGCTGTTCCGTATTGATATCGGTAAAGAGGTGTACTACGCGCTGGATGATGCCGAGCGCCAGGGAATCCTCGATCGTATTGCCGCAGAGAAAAAGAAGGGCAAGATTCAGGTCACCCGATTCAAGGGCCTCGGCGAGATGAACCCGCTACAGTTGCGGGAGACCACCATGGACCCGAACACCCGCCGTCTTGTACAGCTGTATATCGATGCCGGCGATGACAGCAATCAACTGCTCGACATGTTACTAGCCAAGAAACGCTCCGGGGACCGGAAGCAATGGCTGGAGAGCAAGGGCAACCTTGCCGAAGTCAGCTGAATACAAAGCCCCGCCATGCGGGGCTTTGTTGTTCATGCAGATCGGAAATTTACTCTGAGCAATTGGCGCATGGTGGTGCCGACATTGCTTGGATTTCGGCTGTATTCGAAAGGAAATCTGACCTGCGTATGACTGAAAAAACGCTGAATGGGAATAAAAGTTATGCCTAGATATAGTCATTTAGGCGGGGCAAGAGACATGGCTATATGTAGGCATAATGCCTAAATGTAGATATCTTCTGCCTAGATGTAGGCATTATGCCTATATCTGGAGCTTTTGAATAAAACT
>NZ_LZDE01000313.1 GCF_002009015.1 Microbulbifer mangrovi
ATATTCAAACCCGTCTCGTCCACCGTTGCCGGCCATTTTAGTGGTGGGAACTCTTTGCTGGTGGATAGGTCTGGACAGATTTTTCGGATCTCATTTAACTCCCGCTCAAGTTCAGTCGAAGGAGTAAATTCAACGCTATCAATAATCTGATCGATTAGCTCAAGTATAGGTTTGGGATTTATAGCTGCATCCCTTTTCTCAAAGCTTCCGCTTATGCACTGGTTGTAAGAAAAAGTCAGGGTGATAATTCTGTTTCGTGATACAGGGAGGAAAAAGTAAAAATGACGATGACGGTCAATTGAATTTTGAACGAGTAGGCGTGCAGCCGGAACGGGCAGCCCTTTAATCGAATTCCAATTTAATGGACCTGTATATCGAGCTTCGCCCCTGTCCCATTCGTCATGGCCATACTCCGCAGTTAAGTAGCCAGAAATAGCAGTTTCAAATGCCCTAGGATGTAAAAAGTTAAAATTAGGGGAAGGGGATTCTGGCGCAATTGCCGATACAGCGAAGCTTGCGTTCGCTTTCTCACCAGTGAACCAAGGACCATAAAATGCGTATTTACGTAAAAAGAGAAGGCGCGATGTCCAAGTTTTTGTCGGATCATTACCTGTTCGTAGGGCTTCAAGTTCATCATTGAACCATCGGGGCGTGTATTGCTCCGAACCAGGCCGAAATATATGCAGTTGCTTGGGTGCTCTAAAACTAAGTTTGCTGCCCATTAGGTCAAAGGTGTACTTGTGTGCTCGTTTGAATCCGGGGCCCTGTGGTGTGCAGGGCCCTTTATGCTCTCTTAGTTCCAGCCGGTTGTACTTGATAAAGTCCAGCATCAAAATTTACTCTTAATTTTGTTGTGCAGGCGTGGAGATAAGTGTTCTGCAGCAGTATCAACCGTTTTCGCCAACTTATTTACTTCTTTAATGTAGGGGGCTGCTTTGCTTACTGCGTTCAAAAATACTCCTAGAGCAGGTACTGCTGTTGCACCAGCTACACCAACTGTCCCAGCGATAACGCCGATATTTACCCCTGCATAACCTGCTACAGCTCCGGCGAATGTAGCCCCGCTAGTGATTAATGCCCCCAGTTGAACACTGTCACCGATAGTTCGACCTAGCCCATAACCTTCTTCGTTAGCAATCCTGTTGATTGATGCAGGTGGCTGGCCAAAAACACCGGCTAGATTAATGGGGGATATTTTACTCAAATTTCTGCCGATCTTTATGTCGATAGCGCGAGCAGCATCTAGTATTGCTGTTTGAGAGGTTTTTGGCTCATAAAGAAATATGCTGTGATTTTCCAGTTTTATACCTTGGTCAGCTAGAATTCTCATTGCCTGTGTGAGCACGGCCGATCCTCCATATTCTGCTATCCACTTTACATCTTCAGTTTTTCTAGCATGGTACATTGCTCGCGAAAGTAGAATAGCCGATTCATGTATATCTTGTTTTGCTTCTGGATTGCGGGCATCTTTAAAATTTCTTAAGCCGCCGATTTGTTTCTCGCCCGGGGTATAGTGCAGGTCAAATTTAGTTTTTCGCAGCGCTGTTTCGCCAGTCTGGGGACTGTAGTGGCTAGATGCTACCTTTGGTGCAGCAGAACTAGCGGCACTGTTCGGGTTTCGGTAGCCTGAATTGCACACAGCAACGAGCCGACCTTCTTTGGAAGAAATATTCCCTTTTTTACTTTTGGTAGCCTCCCACACTTCTTGCTGTGTGTAGCTGGCTTCATAAATACCTGCCGTATCGCCTTTTTTCTGCAACTCCGAATATCCAGCATCCGCCTCAAAATAAACAATCTTGAATACGTCTTTGGACTGCTTTTCCACCGTAACCTTACAGCCCGGCAGAATCATCACAAACTCTTCCTCACCGCCACGGTGCACAGGACCGGGTTTGATAAAGATATTGTCCTGATGGAGGCGGCCAGAAGCGAGTTGGTGGAGGGCGTTGACAGTGATCTGGGCCCAGTAGTTACCTTGTTTGGCGAGATTGCGGATTTCCTTGTACACGGGTTCCGCTTGCGGGGTGATGCTGACTTTTTTGCCGGCGGATTTTCCGGCAATGATCACATCTTGCTTGAGGCCTTTGTTGGCAAACATGCTTCAACTCCATTTGAATATTTCCCTGGAGCTGATCTTATCTAAGTGAGATTTGTTTGGCTATTATTTGAGCGAAATTGGTACTTGTGTGCGAAGTGATGGGTGTATCAAGGTTCGCCTGCAGGGGAGGCTCCAACAAGGACACCGTGCCAAGTAGGAGCCTCCCCTGCAGGCGGATGGGAGTAGTTATCTATCAATAACAATCCCGGGTCATATTTTCCACACGGTCCGCATGTACGATGAGGTTGTCCTCGATACGCACCCCACCGAACGGACGCAGTTTTTCCACCTTGTCCCAGTTCACTTCATCCGCCAGCGGGGATTCTTTCAGGTCAGCCAGCAGGCTCTCGATAAAGTAGAGTCCCGGTTCGATGGTGAATACCTGATTTTCCTCGATCGTACGGGTGGTACGCAGGAACGGAAACTCCGACGGCGGCGGGGTAGTGCCGCCTTCCGGCGCGGTCTGGTGGCCGCCGACATCGTGTACCTGCAGACCGAGGAAATGGCCGAGGCCGTGAGGCATAAAGGTACTGGTGAGACCGGATTCCACTGCGCTTTCCGGGGAGGTCTTGATCACGCCGAACTGCTGGAGCAGCTGACCAATCTTGTTGTGGCATTCGCGGTGCAGCTCGATATAGGAGGCGCCCGGAGTCAGGCCCGCGACCAGTTCCTGCTCCTTCTCATGCATCGCCGTAACCAGATCCGCGAACTCGCCTTCACGGTAGGCGTAGCTGCGGGTAATGTCGGCGCAGTAGCCGTTGCAGTCGGCACCGGCGTCGATCAGGAAACTGCGACGCTCACTTTCCGGCAGGGCTTCTGTGGATAAGTGCGTGTAGTGCAGGATGGCACCGTGCTCGTTCAGGCCCACAATATTGCCGTAGGGCATGGTGTTTTCGCCCTGGCCGGCGGCTTTCAGGTAAGCGAGATTGATTTCAAACTCGCTGGCACCCGCGCGGAAGGCGTCTTCAGCGGCTTTATGGGCGCGTACCGCGATGCGGTTTGCTTCCCGCAGGCAGGCGAACTCGTAGGGTGTCTTGTAGGCGCGCGCCCAGTGCAGGCGGTCGATCAGGTGCTGGGGATTGCGCTCGCCGATTTCCCAGCCTTCCAGTTTCGCGGTCTCACCTATAAAGGCAGCGTCTTCCCCGATGAGAAATTCCTTGGCCTCGTCTGGCTTGGCCAGCAGCTCGATATCGTACTCGTCGCTCCAGAAGGTCTGGGGCGCGGGCGGTACGTAATGCCAGAAGTCCACCGGGCGATAGAACAGCAGCTTTGGCTTCTGGCCGCGGCGGTAGATCACCCAGCTGTGCGGGTTATCGGTAACCGGAACCAGTGCCTTGAACTGGGGGTTCACACGGAACGGGTAGTAGTTGTCGTCCAGAAATTGTACGGAGGGCGCGCCGCTGAAGACGTTCAGGGTCTCAAAGCCGCACTGCTCGAGAATGTCGTCGTAGCGTTTGCGCAGGGTGGCCAGGTGTTCACTGAAGAGTTGCTTGTCCATATTACCCCGAGTTTGGTTAAAAATTGGCCTGCGTGGCAGGTGCACGAATGCACATAGTGTATAGTCGGCACTCTGAATAATTAGTCTGATTTTGGGCCATGGAAAAGAAGATACTGCTAACGGATTGCCCGGATGCCAAGGGGCTGATCGCGAAGATCACCAACATCTGCTACAAGCACCAACTGAACATTACCAAGAACGACGAGTTCGTCGATCGCGCCCAGGGCCGCTTCTTTATGCGCACCGCCCTGGAGGGCAACTTCAACGATACGACCCTGCTAGAGGATCTCGACCTGGCGCTGCCCGAGGGGGCGGAACGCAAGCTGGTCGCCAGCGGTCGCAAGCGCCTGGTGCTGATGGTGACCAAAGAGGCACATTGTCTCGGCGATATCCTGATGAAGTGCTATTCCGGCGCGCTGGATGTGGAGATCGCCGCGGTGATTGGCAACCACAACAATCTGCAGTCACTGGTAGAGAAGTTTGATATCCCTTTCCACTGGGTGCCGGCGGACGGTCTGGAGCGGGCCCAGCACGAAGAGCAGGTGATGCAGCTGGTCGACAGCTACGAACCGGATTACCTGATCCTGGCCAAGTATATGCGGGTGCTGACCCCGCAATTTGTCGCCCATTACAAAAAACGTATCATCAATATCCACCACTCCTTCCTGCCTGCTTTTATCGGTGCCAAGCCCTATCAACAGGCGTTTGAGCGCGGGGTAAAGATCATCGGTGCCACGGCACACTTTGTGACCGACGATCTGGATGAAGGACCGATCATTGAGCAGGATGTGATTCATGTGGATCATGGCTACTCAGCGGATTCCATGGCCAGTGCCGGGCGCGATGTGGAAAAGCAGGTGTTGAGCCGGGCCCTGCAACTTGTGCTGGAAGAGCGGGTTTTTATCCATGGCAACCGCACCGTGGTTTTTAAATAGCGTTTAAACAATAGGGGAAAGCGATGTTCAGCCGTTTGTTCTTCAATTCCGTGTGTGCCTCTGCCGTACTCCTGTCTGGGTGTGCCAGCGAACCCAAGGCGCCCAACCCGGGTCTGAAGGAGTCTTTCCATACCGAGATTTCCGCGAACGGTTCCAAGCGTTTTACCTATTCCCTGGAAATGGCGGCACCGATGATCCGCGGCCCCTATACCGAGAGCCCTAACATGCGTAACGGCATGGTGCGGCAACAGGATATGGCAAGAGCTTCAGCGGGGAGCCGAACCCAGGAGCGGGACTTTGACTATGCACTGAAGCTCAAACTGCAGGAAACCGGCTTTTGCCGGGATGGGTATTTTGTCATTGACCGGGTGGTGTCCCAGCTGGGAGGTGAAGTGCGTGGTGAATGCAGGGATCCCGCAGAGCGCCTCTGAGTTTCAACCTGACCTATTCTTTCCATTGATGTCCCGCCGGAAGTGATCTAAACCTGTGTCTGCGGCGTAATAGCAAATTCAGGTCGGTATCCATCGGCTATCGAAAGTAAATTTCAATAAGCGGTGTTTCCGCGGGGCACATGATGTTCGATCAATACAGTATTCCACTGGTTATTCTCTCCTACTGCATATCTGTGTTCGGGTCGTTTGCAGCCCTGCAGCTCGTAAGTGGAATTTCAGAAGCTGTCGTCAAGGCGGATCGTTTACGGGCGATTCTGTTTGCGGGCCTCGCGATGGGTGGCGGTGCCATTTGGTCGATGCATTTTGTTGGTATGATGGCTATGAAGTCTCACATGCCAATGTCTTACGACGTGTTGAAAACTTTTATTTCTGTAGTCGTCGCGGTAGTTGCTTGTAGCGGTGGGTTAGCCATTGCCGGCACCGGGCGTTTTACTATAGACAAGCTTCTGCCCACTTCCATCCTTATGGGGGTTGGTGTTGCCGGCATGCACTATATGGGCATGGAAGCGATGCTGATGCCGGCCACGATTGAGTACAACCTAAATATCCTGATCATCTCTGTCGTGATTGCTGTTGTTGCCGCGTTCGCGGCTTTATGGATGGCCTTCCATTTGCACGGTGTGTGGCAGAAGCTGGGTAGCGCCCTGATCATGGGTGTGGCGGTGTGCGGAATGCACTACATAGGTATGTCGGCCGCCAGTTACCGGTATACCGGAGTGATGCCGGAGGCGGGTTTTGCCGGGGCCTTGAGTAGCGAACACTTGAGCATCGCGACCCTCGCTATCAGTATCGCAATTATCGGTCTCACCTTGCGTGTTAATCACTGGTATCGGAACCGACCTGCAATTCCCCTGTGACTGCACAATGCCAATATGTTGCAGTAACCTGAATTAAATCCAAAAAAACTGATACAAAAAATACCGCAACCGTAACGTGCTTTTTAATTAACGATGTAGTGAGGGAAAAAGACCAAACCGTTTTCATTTGACTTACCTGACCATTTTCACAGTTTAGTTTTTTTCTGCTGTGCCAGTGAGCTAACGGTTCCCAACCCGAGCCTGAAAGAGTCATTCCATACTGAATTTGCAGCGAATGGTTCCAAGCGCTCCGCTTTTGTGCTGAAAATGGCAGTACTACAAATTCTCCGCATTTTTACCGAAAGCCCCAACTTACGCAGCGGCATGGCGTGGCAGCAGTAGCTGAGCTGGGGCGATCTAGGCGCGGAAAGCGTCGGAATTTTGATTGCGTGCTAGAACTAATAAGAAGGAAACTGGCTCCTGTCGCAATTGATGTTTTGTGATTGTCCGCGAAGAGCCGTAACTTAATGGCGCAGTGCGTAGTAAATGCAGGGAAGGTATTTAGCGACAGTATACCCCAAAATGGCTAATTTAAAGATGATTTGTTGACATGTGAGATCATTTCTGTAGCTTCAAGTTTTCGACTTTCGGAGATTGATGCGCGTTGATGTATTCATCAAGTAGTTCCTCAAAAGATCGTATGTCTTAATGGGAATGGCTTAACTTGGGGATCTCAATGAATAAGAAGCTATGGGGTGGTTTCATTGGAATGCTTGCCTTGTCGGGTTGTGGCGGTGGGGGCGGGAGTGCTTCTGTAAGCAATGAACCTCCCGCGTCATCTAGCGCACTTTTAGGTGGGCGTCTGATGGAGCCAGTAATTAATGGTATTGAATATAGAACGGCGACCGCATCAGGTGTAACCAGTTCTGACGGTACTTTTAGTTACCGCGAAGGCGAGACGATTTCTTTTTATTTGGGAAGTACATTAATAGGGGATCCAATCTTAGCTGACAGTGAAGTTAACTTTGAACAATTGTTTCCATCGCTAGCAAGCTACAATTCCTTTCACGACCTAAAGGTTTTATTTTCACTACCCTCATCTTCTACTGAGCGCTTGGATTTCAATCGGCTTCATAATTCTCTCGTGCTTTTGGAGGCTTTTGACATTGATTCAGATATCTCTAACGGCGTTGATTTTCATGCCAAGATTCCTGAGCTGTTGCGTGATGTTGTTTTTAATGTCGATGGCGACTTAAAGGTTTTTGTCGAAAGTGACATTCCATTTCGGTACTTCAGAGAGCTTGCTCAGTCTGAATCTTTGATTGATGCTGCATCCATTACTGCTCCTGGAATGCCTTTGGATGCTTATTATAAAAGCTATTTGGAATCGCGCTATTTTTATCTTCCGGTTTATGTTTCCAGTGATATAGCGGCAGATGGTGTTCCTGAAAGGGTGGATGTTTATGTTTATGATTCTGCGGGGAATAAGGTAAGGCATGCCTCGGATATTTCCTATGACGGAAATGTCGGTGAGAACCTTCTTGGCCCCGTTTACAAGTACAATGATTTTGGCAAAGTATTGACAGTCAATGATGATCTAGATGCTGACGGAATCAATGAATTTTATGCTGAATATGAGTACGACTTGGCTGGTCACCTTATCCAAGTTCGCCGCGACGAAGATGGTGATGGAGTGTTTGACGAAGTGCTTGAGTATTCCTCAAATATATCTGTTTGCCGATTAAACCCTGAAGACTTCTATAGCGGTGGTAATGTGCCATCTGGGTGCAAATATGCTCTAGATGACGAAGGAAAGTTGGTTTTTATTTTTAGCGGTAGCTTTCCTCTGCAAGATATTGAGTACCATTCGAATAGTCGGATTTCTGTAATACGTGAATATGCGGTTCCTGGTGGTGCATTTACGCGTCTCAGGGAATTTGATGATGCGGGCAGAGAGATTTTGGATGAGCGGCATTCGGCATTTCAATACGCGCCAAATGGTGTGCGAGTTCAACGTTGGGTACGCGAATACGATTTCTCGGGGAATCTCGTGGAATATTTTTATGAGGATACGGGAAGAATCAACATACATAAAATCCGCGTTAAGTATCAGTATGATGGATTTGGGAATTTAACTGCATTTGATGTTGATTATTATGATGATGGGGTAGTCGGTGGCAGACGAGAATATAAATATCAGGAGAATGGGCTTCTCGAGCAAGAGTATTGGTATGAACTTGCAGATGGAAATGGAGTTCGTTTAGATTTTCCTAGTTATTCTGTGTTCTACGTTTACAATGAAGCTGGGCAAGTGGTAGAAAAATACTCGGAAGATCACACTTATGATGTCCCTGATGATCCAAACGGTGGGAAAAATCTTATTTTTTATGAGTTTGATTCACAAGGGAACTTGATTAATAAGAGAAGGGGGGTGGAGGCTAATTCGGGTTTCAACCATATAGAATCTTATCAACTGGAGATGACTACTTGGCGAGCGGCACTCGAATTGCTTTACAGTGCCAACAGCTACGCTAAGTTACCGTACGAAGAACGGAATTACTGAAGCCAGGACTAATATTGCCAATTAAAAAAGGCCAGCATTGCTGGCCTTATAGTTAGAAATAATAAGCTCTAGTCCATATAGCTCTCAACCGGCGGACAAGAGCAGATCAGGTTCCGATCCCCGTACACATTGTCGATACGGTTGGAAGCGGGCCATACCTTGTGGTGCTTCAGCCATGCCGCCGGGCGACCGGCGACCTCTCGGCTGTACGCATGAGTCCACTCGTCGGTCATCACGTCGTCCTGGGTGTGCGGCGCATTGTGCAGCGGGTTGTCTTCCGCGGTGTACTTGCCGCTGGCGACGTCTTCCGCTTCCTGGCGAATGGTCGCCATGGCTTCGACGAAACGATCCAGTTCTTCCTGGGCTTCGGATTCGGTGGGCTCGATCATCAAGGTGCCGGCTACCGGGAAGGACATGGTTGGCGCATGGAAGCCAAAGTCCATCAGGCGCTTGGCGATATCTTCCTCGGTGATGCCACTCACTTCCTTCAGCGGACGCAGGTCGATCAGACACTCGTGGGCGATGAAACCGTTGCTGCCTTTGTACAGCAGGGGGTAGTGCTCGCTCAGCTTCTTGGCTACGTAGTTGGCGTTCAGGATCGCGGTCTCTGTGGCCAGTTTCATGCCTTTTTTACCCATCATGCGGATGTACATCCAGCTGATTGGCAGGATGCTCGCAGAGCCCCACGGCGCGGCGGAGATGGTGCCGTTGACCGGATCGTTACCCGGAACCTCGGTCACTGGGTGGCCCGCCAGATACGGCTTCAGGTGTTCGCCAACCGCGATGGGGCCCATACCGGGGCCACCGCCACCGTGGGGAATACAGAAGGTCTTGTGCAGGTTCAGGTGGGATACGTCACCACCGAACTTGCCGGGCGCGGCCACGCCGATCAGGGCGTTCATGTTGGCACCGTCGATGTACACCTGGCCACCGGCGTTGTGGATAAGTTCGCAGATCTCACGGATACCTTCCTCGAATACACCGTGGGTGGACGGGTAGGTGACCATCAGTGCGGCAATACGGTCGCCATGTTCTTCCACTTTCGCCTTCAGGTCGGCGATGTCCACGTTGCCCTTGTTGTCGCAGGCAACCACAACCACTTTCATGCTGACCATCATCGCGGAAGCGGGGTTGGTGCCGTGGGCGGAGGCTGGGATCAGGCAGATATCGCGCTGGCCTTCACCTTTGGCTTCCAGGTATTTCTTGATTGCGACCAGGCCGGCGTATTCGCCCTGGGAACCAGCGTTTGGCTGCAGGCTGACGGCGTCGTAGCCGGTACAGGCGGCCAGCATCTGCTCCAGCTGCTTAAACATCTCGCGGTAGCCTTGCGCCTGGTCGGCCGGGGCAAACGGGTGCAGCTTGCCGAATTCCGGCCAGGTCACCGGGATCATCTCAGCGGTGGCGTTCAGCTTCATGGTGCAGGAACCCAGCGGGATCATGCTGTGGTTCAGGGCGATGTCCTTGGACTCCAGGGTCTTCAGGTAACGCAGCATCTCGGTCTCGGAGTGATGCGTGTTGAATACCGGGTGGGTCAGGAAATCGCTGCTGCGCTGCAGGCTAGCGGGTACGCCGGCGGGGCCTTTGGCCGTCAGCTCGGTGTCGATTTTGGCCAGGTCCAGGCCGTTGTCACCGCCCACGAAGATATCCAGCAGTTCTGATACGTCCTGCAGTTTGGTGGTTTCATTCAGGCTGATGCCCAGCGCGTCGCTGCCAACCTTGCGCAGGTTGATTTCTGCCTTGATGGCACAGTCGTAAATCGCGGACTGCTTGTCGCCCACGGAGACGGTCAGGGTATCGAACCAGCTGTCGTGGGTCAGGTTCAGGCCTTTTTCCTTAAGGCCGGCCGCCAGAATGTCGGTCAGGCGCTGGATGCGCGCTGCGATGGTCTTCAGGCCTTCTGGACCGTGGTAAATCGCGTAGAAGGCACTCATTACCGCCAGCAGTACCTGGGAGGTACAGATGTTGGAGTTGGCTTTCTCACGCCGGATATGCTGCTCGCGGGTCTGCATTGCCATACGCAGGGCGCGCTTGCCCTTGCTGTCGACGGATACACCGATAATACGGCCGGGTGCCGAGCGCTTATAAGCTTCGCGGAAGGCGAAGAAACCGGCGTGCGGGCCGCCGTAACCCATGGGGATGCCGAAGCGCTGGTTGCAGCCAACTACGACGTCCGCTCCCATGTCGCCGGGCGCCTTCAGGGCGACCAGGCTCATCAGGTCCGCGGCGACGGTCACCAGTGCACCGGCATCGTGCACCTTGGCAATCAGGTCGGTGAGGTCGCGTACCACACCGGTGGAGCCGGGGTACTGGAACAGGGCACCGAACAGCTCTTCCGGCAGTTCGGTTTCCGGGTTTCCTACCAGTACGTCAAAACCGAAGTGCTCGGCGCGGGTTTTCACTACCGCAATGGTCTGCGGGTGGCAGTCAGCATCCACAAAGAAGGTGTTGGACTTGTTGCGCTTTACCTGGCGCTTGCACATGGCCATGGCTTCTGCGGCGGCCGTGCCTTCGTCCAGCATGGAGGCGTTAGCCAGTTCCATACCGGTCAGGTCCATGATCATCTGTTGGAAGTTCAGCAGGCCTTCCAGGCGGCCCTGGGCGATTTCCGGCTGGTAGGGGGTATAGGCGGTGTACCAACCCGGGTTTTCCAGCACATTGCGCAGGATCACGTTCGGGGTAATGGTGTCGTGGTAGCCCATACCAATAAAGGTGCGGAAAATCTTGTTGCGGCTCGCCAGGGTTTTCAGTTCTGCCAGCGCTTCCTGTTCATCAACGGCATCGGCCAGGTCCAGGTCGTCGGACTTACGGATGGCGGCGGGAACGGTCTTTTCAATCAGTTCGTCCAGGGTGGCGACACCGAGAGTGTCGAGCATGGCCTGGGTCTGCGCAGCATCCGGGCCGATATGGCGGCGGATAAAGGCGTCGTGCTGTTCCAACTGCTTGAGGGAAGGCTGGGTCATGGTGGATGGATTCCTGTAAACACTGAATGTGCTGCCGGTGAGTACTTGTCGATCACTACCGGTAAAAAATAGCAAAGTGGGCCAATGGCAGGTGCTCGGCCTGACGGGGGCCTGCGGTGCCGGGGCTGGATGTCTGTGCAATCGACATCCGGTAATACTGGTGTGGCAGAGTCTGATTGCCCAGCCAGTATTGGTGGCCAGATAGTGACCCGATATTACTGCGGGTTCCGGCCGGCGCGCATCTTAGCAACGGCAGGGATTGTGGGCAATTCGCGCTCATTGGGGTCAAATCTATGCTGAATGAGCGGCGAATTTGTGACATATATCCTGTTTTGAGTTGTTTGGCGTTATTTTATTCTGCGTGGCGCCAGTCCCAACTGCGAATTCGACGATTTGCGCCATACTGACTGGACATAAGAATGTAGTCGGTGTCGAGTGCGGTAGACCTTGTATCGCGCGCCTAATGGAGAATGGCGCCAGGACATCCACTCCCAAGGAATCGGGGCTTTTACGTGTTGCATTTGGCCAACCTCAACACTCTGCGCTTCAAAGCCTGCCTTTTTTCGCTGCTGCTGGTGGTGGCGATGTGTCTGTTTTTCATTCTGCTCGGAAACGGCAGCCTGCAATCCCTGCTGGCCAAGAGCCGCGAGCATCGCCATCTCAACTTCCAATTCCAGGTTTCCGGGCTGCTAGAGGAATCGCGACAGGAGCTGTCGCGGCTGGCGGAACTGATTGCCCTGAGCCCACGTGGACGGATCTCTTCGCGGGATGAGCTGCGCAAAGCCATGACCCGGCAGTGGGAGTTGCTACAGCACAGCTGGGATCTGCACTCCCTCAAGGTATATGACGCGGGCAGCGAACCGGTGTTGAGCTGGGGCTCCCCGCACAACGCGCTGACTCCCGAGCAGGTGCAACAGGTGCTCCTGCGCGGGCAGCCGCTGGATCTGGTGCACTGTGAGCACACCTGTGTACAGAGCCTGTCGCTGCCGATGCGGGCCCGCGGCGGTGATTATGTCTTGCAGGTGGACCGCCCGCTGACAAACCAGTTGCGCCGCTTTCGCGAAATGACGGGTTCGGATATCGCCATCCTGTCTGCGGAGCGAAAGGACGCGCCTGTGGAGACGGGTGGCAAGTATCTCGCATCCTGGCGTCGCGAAGTTCTGTCGCTGACATCGCAGGAGCGTGTTCTGCCGCTACTAACCCGGGTGGCGGGTGAGGTGCCATCTGTATCCACGCTGCATCGATTGCGGGTTTTCGAGCTGGATGAACGGGAGTTCGATATTCGCACCATGCGGGTGGATGTGGATGAGCAGGGTGCCCAGTTTGTGTTTATCGAGGATGTGTCTGACCAGGTAGAGCATATCGACGAGTCCGTGAAGCTGCTCTTCCTGTTTTCGGTACTGGGGGCGCTGATCTTCAGTGCTGCGGTGGCAGGTACCCTATGGCGCCCGATTGTGCGCCTGCGGCGACTGGCCCAGGCACTGCCGTTGCTGACCAATGGCCGCTTTGATGAGGCGCGGCGACTGATCCGTCCGGTGTTCAAGTCCCTGGACAAGTTTGATGAGCTGGACGTGCTGGATAACACGGGGCTGACCGTGTGTGACCAGCTGGAAGACATGAATGACATGGTGACCCGCAAAACCGCGCAGTTGGAACAGATTGCCATGCACGACAGCCTGACAGGGCTGGACAACCGCTACAGCCTGTTCGAGCAACTGGAATTTCATCTGCAATTGAGCGAGCACCAGCCGGAACCGGTGCCGGAGCGGGGCTATCTGTTCTTTATCGACCTTGATGATTTCAAGCTGGTTAACGATACCCTGGGTCATCAGGGCGGCGATGAACTTTTGTGTGTGATTGCCCGCCGGCTGTTGAGTGTTATGCGTTGTGGCGACATTGTCGCGCGGCTTGGCGGCGACGAGTTCTGCGTGCTGGTGCGGGACCTGAAGGAGCCGGAGGCATACCGGGTTCTCGCAGAGAAGTTGCTCAATACCGTGGCGCAGCCGGTAAAAATCGAGGACAGCGAAGTAACGGTCACCATGAGTGTGGGGGTGGTAGCGGTGGATGAAAAAGGGGAGACCCTGGAGGCCATTCTGCAGAAGGCCGATATCGCCATGTACCACGCCAAACGCCACGGCAAGAACAAATATCAGCTGTACACCCCGGACCTGCGCGCGGAGGCCGAAGAGGTGCGGGTATCCGCAAACCACTCTCTGCCCGGCAAGGGGTCGGTAAAACCCCTGGAGCTAGTGACCTCCAAACCCCGCTGAGTTTTCCGCTTTAATCACCATTTCATAGCCTCTCCACTGCTCTTTGCCAGCGCGAGACTTTATCGATCCCCCCGGGGAAAAATTTCTTCCGCCACCGGCGGAGCCGTCGCATTTGATCTATGTTTATAAGGATCCTGCGCGTAAATTCTGCACCGGTGTACCCCCGCGTTACAGAACTTGCGATAGGAAGATGAAGTGATTGCCGCATCGGCAGTATTCGGGCAGTCCGGGCCACAAGCCCGGTGAAGAAAGGTTAGTCAGTCGCATAATGGCGAGCAAAATATACACCACCAACGACCAACTTCTCGGTAGTTATCTGCGAAATCTACTGGAGTCTGCCGGTTATTCCGTGTTGACCCAGAAGACCCGGGTGGAGCCGGTACATTCTGCAGGGCAGGGTGGCCCCGGCGGGCCCGGCAACCTGGACTGGTCTTCAGAGCTCTGGCTGATCCACGACGCGGATCTTGCCAGTGCCCAGCAGGTTTTACAGCAGGCACTCTCGGGTGAGAGCGCCTGAAGGCTAACCGCGATTACATCTGCTCCAGGACTTCGATACCCAGCAGATCCAGTCCCGTGGCCAGGGTGCGCGCAACCAGATCGCAAAGCTGCAGCCGGCTCTGTTTCGCTTCTTCACTCACTCCCTCTTTCAGTACCGGACAGGCTTCATAGAAGCCCATGTAGGCGCTCGCCAGCTCGTACAGGTAAGTACACAGTACGTGGGGGAAGGTGTCCTTGGCCACCTGATCCAGCACTTCGCCAAACTGATTCAGCTTGATTGCCAGCGCACGTTCGGCGTCGGTACCGAGAATAATGTCGCCTTTCAGATCAGATGGCTCTACACCGGCGCGACGGAAAATGCTGCGCACCCGTGTATAGGCATACTGCAGGTAGGGCGCGGTGTTGCCTTCGAACGCCAGCATCGAGTCCCAGTTGAACACGTAATCGTTGGTGCGGGTCTTGCTGAGGTCTGCGTATTTTACCGCGCCGATGCCCACGACGCGTCCGATCAGGTCCCGCTCTTCCGGGCTCAGGTCCGGGTTCTTTTCTGCAACCAGTGCGGTGGCGCGTTCCACGGCTTCGTCCAGCAGTGCCGCCAGTTTGACGGTGCCGCCGGTGCGGGTTTTGAACGGCTTGCCATCCTCGCCCATCATGGTGCCGAAGGCGCAGTGCTCCAGAGTCACGGATTCCGGCAGGAAACCGGCCTTGCGCGCGGTGGTAAATGCCTGCTTCAGGTGCAGGGACTGGCGCGCGTCCACCACGATCACGATGCGATCTGCTTTCAGCTGATTGGCACGGTAGCGGATGCCGGCCAGGTCGGTGGTGGCGTACAGATACCCGCCGCCCTTTTTGCGGATAATCATCGGGCTGGGATTGCCTTCCTTGTCGGCCATCTCTTCGATGAACACCACGACCGCACCCTGGTCTTCGACCGCAATACCGCGCTCGAGCAATTCCTCGACCAGCACGGGCAGATCGTCGTTGTAACGGCTCTCGCCGTAGACGTCGCTGCGCTTCAGGGTCACATTCAGCTTTTCGTAGATTTCTTCACTGTGGCTGATTGAGATATCGATAAAGCGCTGCCACAGTTTGAGACACTCGGGGTCGCCGCCCTGCAGCTTCACCACGTATTCCCGCGCGCGGTCGGCGAAGCCTTCCTCTTCGTCGAAACGGATCTTGGCTTCGCGATAGAATTTTTCCAGGTCCGCCAGAGCGACTTCTGCATCTTCCTTCTGGATCTGGTCCGACAGGTGCGCCAGCAGCATGCCGAACTGGGTGCCCCAGTCGCCCATGTGGTTCTGGCGGATGACCTTGTGCCCCTGGAATTCCAGCAGGCGCGCCAGTGCGTCGCCGATGATGGTGGAGCGCAGGTGGCCCACGTGCATTTCCTTGGCCAGGTTGGGGGCGGAGTAGTCCAGCACCACGGTCTGGGGATTGGCGATTGTGGCGATATTCAGGCGGGCGTCGGCACGGGCGTCGGCCAGGGATTTACCCATCCAGTCCTCGCTCAGGTGGATGTTGATAAAACCGGGGCCGGCGATCTCCACTTTTTCGATCATGGGCTGGTCGCCCAGGTTATCCACAATCTTCGCTGCCAGCTCGCGGGGGTTGGTGCCCACTTTCTTGGCCGCAGCCATGGCGCCGTTGGCCTGGTAGTCACCAAAGCCCGCCTTCTTGGCCGGGGCCACCGCCGGGCTGCAGTCCGCGGGGATGCCCGCGGCGGTCATGGCGGTCTGGAAAATGTCGTTGAGCTGCTGGCGAATATTCATAAAGGAATGCTGATCCGAATTGGGATTCTTGGACAATATAGAAGAAGGCGGGATTTTAATGTGCCCCCTAAGCATTGCAAGCAGCACGGGGAGCGGCGCGATTCTGGGTTAACATGGTGCCTTTTGCGGCAATTATCGGGGGGAGAGATGTCCGGCACCACACTTTACTGGCACGACTATGAAACCTGGGGCGTGGACCCGGGCGCAGACAAGCCCTCCCAGTTTGCCGGTATCCGCACCGATGAAGACCTCAATATCGTCGGTGAGCCGCTGATGATCTACGCCAAGCCCACCAGTGATTGCCTGCCGCAGCCGATGGCTGCGCTGGTGACCGGGCTGGCACCGCAGAAGGCGTTTGCCGAGGGCCTGCCGGAAATCGAGTTTATTCGACGCATCCTTGATGAGCTGGGTGCCCCCGGGACCTGTGGGGTGGGGTACAACAGCCTGCGTTTTGATGACGAGGTTACCCGCCACACCCTGTACCGAAACCTGCTGGATCCCTACGAGCGCGAATGGCGCTCCGGCAACAGCCGCTGGGACATCATCGACATGGTGCGCCTGACTTACGCCCTGCGCCCCGAGGGTATCGTGTGGCCGGAGCGCGAAGTGACTGGTGCGGACGGGACTGTGACGAAGGTGCCATCATTCCGTCTTGAAGAGCTGACCGCGGCCAATGGCATCAGCCACGAGGGTGCCCACGATGCGCTTTCCGATGTGCATGCCACCATTGATATGGCGCGCCTGATTCGCGAAAAGCAGCCCAAGCTCTACGACTATGTGTACAACCTGCGCCGCAAGCAGGCGGTGGCCAAAATACTCAATCCGCGTGAGCGCAAACCCCTGCTGCATATTTCCGGCAAAGTACCCGCCAGTCACGGTCACCTTACCTATGTGCTGCCACTGGCAATGCACCCGGTCAACCGCAATGCCGTGATCTGTGCGAACCTCGCCATGGATCCACAACCGATACTTGATCTGGACGCGGATGCACTGCGCGAGCGTCTCTACACCGCCCGCGACAAACTGGGGGAGGGGGAGTTACCGGTTGGGCTGAAGCTGATCCATATGAACCGCTGCCCGGTACTCGCGCCGGCGAATATGCTCTCCGAGCAGCGTGCCACCGAGCTGGGTATCGACAAGGCGGCCTGCGAATCGCACTGGGCGACCCTGCGGGACCTGGACCTGACCGAGAAGCTGCACGGGGTTTTTCTCGATGGCGATTTCCCCGCCCGGGATGTGGAGGCCCGCCTGTATGACGGCTTTATGAATGACGCCGATCGCGACCTGTGCCGTCAACTGCACAGCGCGCTTGCGAGCCGCGGTCCCCAGGCACTCGCGGCTGAGATCCCGTTTTCCGATTCCCGATTGCCGGAGCTACTCTTTCGCCTGAGGGCGCGCAATTTCCCCGAGACGCTCAGCGAGGAGGAGGGCGAGCGCTGGGAGGAGTGGCGCTACCAGCGCCTGACCGATCCTGCATTCGGTGCCAGCATCACCATGGAGTCCTATTTCGAGGAGATCGCGCGACTGCGGGAAGAGTACCCGGATCGCACGGCACTGCTGGATCAGCTGGAAGCCTGGGCTGACGCTCTGCTGGGATAACGCGGCACGCAAAGACTCTCTGTTCCGCGGGCAGTCTCCCGCGTAGAATACGCGCCCGGTAAAGCAGCCGGCGATCCCGGCGCAAACAGTGGAGAAACAATGGACTTTATCGGTGCCAACATCCTTTCCGTCAGCCAGTTCGAACGGGGAGACATCGACCGCATTTTCGCCGTGGCAGACACCATGGTCCCCTACGCCCGCCGGGAGAAAGTGACCCGGGTTCTCGAGGGCGCAATCCTCGGCAATATGTTTTTCGAGCCCAGCACCCGTACCCGGGTGAGCTTTGGCTGTGCGTTCAACCTGCTCGGCGGCACAGTGCGCGAGACGGTGGGCGTTTCTGCCAGCTCACTGGCGAAGGGCGAGTCCCTGTACGATACCGCGCGGGTCCTTTCCGGATATTCCGATATCATCTGTATGCGCCACCCGCAGTCCGGTTCCGTGGCGGAGTTTGCCGCGGCGAGCCGGGTGCCCATCGTGAATGGCGGTGACGGTGCCAATGAACACCCGACCCAGGCGCTGCTGGACCTGTACACCATCCGCAAAGAGCTGGAAGGCAAGGGCGGCTCCCTCGATAACTTCCGTATCGCCATGATCGGCGACTTAAAACACGGCCGCACCGTGCATTCCCTGTGCAAGCTGCTGTGCCTGTTCAAAAACGTCCAGCTGGTGCTGGTGTCACCGGCGGAGTTGGCAATGCCGGCGGCGGTGGTAGAGAAACTGCGTGAGGCAGGACACCAGGTAACCATTACGGATCAGCTTGAGCCGTCGATCAAACATGTGGATATCGTCTATTCCACCCGTATCCAGGAAGAGCGTTTTGAATCCCAGGCCGACGCCGACCGCTACCGCGGCCGTTTCCGCCTGAACCGGGATATCTTTACCCGCCACGCGGAACCCAACACGGTAATCATGCATCCGCTGCCGCGGGATTCCCGCGCCGAAGCCAACGAACTCGATTCGGATTTGAATGAGCACCCCAGCCTGGCCATTTTCCGACAGACCGACAACGGCCTGCTGGTGCGCATGGCGTTATTCGCGATGTTGCTGGGGGTGGATGACAAGGTTGACCAGTATGCGCGGCCGATTACCTGGCAGACTCGCCGCAACCAGATGTAAACATCCGCTGGCTGAATTGGGCTTCGCCACAATTCGCCATATTTGATCTTTGCAGGGCCGCAATTCGGCCCGTCCCCCGCCAACTTACTTCCGTTTAATTGCCTCCAGAAATTAATTGTCTGGAGGCTTTCGTGAATCGTCCTTTTTTTCATCCGCCCCGTATCCAGCGAGAGCTGGTGATTCTCCCGCACGATGAGTACTACCGCCGCCGCTATCGAAAAAATCGCGGGGGCAGCTGGTTGCTGCTTCTGGTGACGGCAATTGCCGTGCTTGTTGCCGCGCTCGGTGCACGCGCACAGGCCGCGGAAAGCACTGTGGAATCTTTTGAGCGCGTCGGTATGGATGAGTCGGGCAGTGGCGATCTGCTATTCAAAAGCAGTGAGCCTGGGCGTTATATACCCGCTATTCACCTGGGCACCGAGGTAGATATCCGGGTGCGCGGACTGGTTGCCGAAGTAACGCTGGAACAGCAATTTCGCAATAGCAGCAACGACTGGCAGGAAGCCGTGTATGTCTTGCCGTTGCCGGAAAATGCGGCCGTCAAAGGCATGGAAATCGTGATCGGCGAGCGGCGCATTGTGGGCGAGGTGCGTGAGCGCGAACAGGCGCGCAAAGTGTACAAAGCGGCACGCGAGGCGGGTAAGCGCGCGGCACTGCTGGAGCAGCAGCGCCCGAATCTGTTTACCAGCCGTGTCGCCAATATAGCGCCGGGCGAAGCAATATCGGTGGAGGTGCGTTACTTGCAGACCTTGCGGTTTGACAGCGGGCAGTTCAGCCTGCGCCTGCCCAGTACCCTGACACCGCGCTATATCCCGGGTAGCCCGATTGCCTCCTCACAGACCGTCCCGTTGAACGCGCACGGCTGGTCCCTGCCTTCGGATCAGGTGCCGGATGCAGACCAGGTTACCCCGGTGATGATGCCGGCCGATGAACTGGTGTCCCAGGAGGGCAGTCACCAGATGAAAATATCCGTCGACCTGGGGATGGGCTTGCCGCTTGCGGATATTTACAGCCCGTATCACGAGGTGAATTTCCATCGTGAAGACAATCATCAGTATCAGGTGAGCCTGAAGCAGGGCGCGGTCTCGATGGATCGCGATTTTGTGCTTTCCTGGCGGCCGCAAACCTCGGCGATGCCATCCGCGGCTCTGTTTGCGGAGCAGTCGGCGATGGCGTCCGAGTCCTCGGCACAATATATGCAGTTGTTACTACTACCACCCCAGGGAAATCTGTCCGCGCGCAAATTGCCTCGGGAAGTGGTGTACGTGGTGGACACGTCCGGCTCCATGGGCGGTAATTCCATTCGTCAGGCAAAGGAGAGTCTGTTGCTGGCGCTGTCGCGCCTCACCGCTGTGGACCGTTTCAACATCATTGAATTCAACAGCAATCACCGCAGTTTCTTTCCACGTCCGGTGGCGGCGACGCCAGATAATATTTCTCGCGCCCGTGGTTGGGTGGAGTCGCTGCAGGCCAATGGTGGTACGGAAATGGCACCGGCCCTCAAGGAGGCGCTGTCGCAACAACTGGACCAGCAGGCGGGCGAGCTGGTGCGTCAGGTGGTATTTATTACCGATGGCTCGGTGGGTAACGAGCGCGCGCTGTTCGAGATTATCCGCCAACGACTTGGAGAAACCCGTCTGTTCACCGTCGGCATCGGTTCCGCGCCCAACAGTTTTTTCATGACCAAGGCCGCGCAGTATGGCCGTGGCAGCTTTGTGCAGATTGGCGACCTGGCAGAGGTGCAGTCGAAAATGGGGGCGCTGTTCCAGAAGCTGGAAAGCCCGCTGGTTACCGACCTCGAGGTGCAGTGGCCCCAGGGCGTGAAGGTGGAGTCCTATCCCAAGCGTCTGCCGGACCTGTACCGCGGGGAACCGGTCCGTTTGCTGGCGCGGGTGGATGGCGATGCGCTGGGTAAGCCCCAGAGTGGCGAGCTTGTGATCAGCGGCCGACTGGCAGGCAAGCGATTTACCCGCAGCCTTTCTCTCGCCCAGTTGACCGTGGAAGCCTCTGGAAAAGGCATCGGTAGTTTGTGGGCGCGGGAAAAAATTTCCGCGCTGCGCGACAAGCAGCGCGAGCGTGGACCTGTCAATGACCCGGAAGCAGTCGATCCGCTGCGGGAAAATATTCTGGAGTTGGCGCTCGCTTATCAGCTGCTCAGCCCTTACACCAGCTTTGTCGCGGTGGAAAAAACTCCGGTGCGGCCGCAGTCGGAACCCCTGAGGTCGAGCCCGGTACCGAACGCTGTGGCCAAGGGACAGGTGATGCAGTCGTTTACCTATCCATCCACAGCTACCGGTGTTTACGGACAGTTGATACTCGCCGCAATTCTGCTGGCACTGGGCGGGCTGCTGCGGGCAGTTGGGCGCGCGCCGGCGACACTCAAGGGCTTTCTGGCAAGGCCGCGACTGGTGCGTAAATGGATAGCTGGTGTGGAGCGGACTGTGCGTCGCTGGCTGCGTAGTGTGGTGCCAGATATGCGCCGCCGGCGCTCGCATCGCCAGCCGGGCATGCCGCTGTGATCCGGGCGACAAGATTCGCCCCCTGGCTTTCGGCATTGCTGGTCACCGCAGGGCTGTGGCAGCTGGGTGGTGGTGGCTGGTTGCTGGTGAAAGCAGAGCTGGCACAGTACCTGATCAGCGATGCCTGGCAGCGCCAGCTTGCCAGCGGAGAGTCGCACAAACCCTGGCCCTGGGCGGATACCGTACCGGTGGCGCAATTGAAGCTGGCGGGAGAGAAACCGCTGGCAGTTTTACAGGGGACCACTGGCCAGGCGCTGGCGTTTGGTCCCGGCCTGATGACCGGTTCCGGCGAGCCGGGCAATCTGATCGAGCCGCGCACCACGGTGATCGCCGCTCACCGCGACACCCATTTCAGCAGCCTGGGGACGTTGCAGCCCGGGGCCGACGTGCACCTGCAGGATAAAGGCGGGCGCTGGCATGTCTACAGGGTGCGGGGGGCCAGGGTAGTGAACAGCGAAACCGAGCGCCTGCCCGTTACTGATGCGCCCGGATTATTGCTGGTGACCTGTTATCCCTTCGATGCCGTCACCGCCGGCGGGCCGCTGCGCTATCTTGTGTACGCGGACTATGTCGGGGCGAATGAGCTGGTGGAATTGTAGGCACAGGTCCCAATCGAGCCTGGTACAGGCGTCCTGCAGAGGGGCTTCCCCGGTCCCGGTACGGGCGATAAGCGTGACCAGAATCGGATTTTTGGACTCGATTATGTAATAACAATTCCTACTTTGGCCGATATTTGTTTCGGCAATTGCGCTTAATGGCAAATATTTGTTTTACAATTTGGTTTTAATTGTTACTAATCGTCCTGTCTGGAAAAACGTTTGTAGTAATACTACAATCGCCCCCGCTTGAGCACTTGCCGCCTGTTATTTGAGGGCAATCCTGTGCGCCGCAAGGCGCCCGCCCTACATTTAGCAGGTCGAGAATTCAACGCCGAATTCAAAGTCGAGCCGGTAAATGGAAGTTCTAGATCCAGAGGTTCCCAACCGGCGGTATTCAGGTCGCACAGTCCCTCTTTATTCACTCACAGTGCCAACACGCTGGGCAGTGAACGCTGCTTTTCCGCCAATAGGGGTGGTGAAATGGCGAATAGGGTGTCAATTCCGGGGGTCATTTCCCGGGTATGAGTTACTGTTGCGCAGCTATAAATTCTGACCATAAAAAAACCGACTCGACGTCGTATATTCGCCGAGGAGCATTTGATGCACGAAGAAACCGACATTCAGGAAACGCAGGAATGGCTGGATGCGCTGCAGGCGGTCATCCGCCACAGCGGTAAGGAACGCGCAGCGTTCCTGATCAAGCAGCTGTCTGACCGCGCCACCAACACTGGCGTTCAGTTGCCGGCGGCCATTACCACCCCGTACCGCAATACCATTCCGCCGGAAGCGGAAAAGCGTATGCCCGGGGACCTGTTTATGGAGCGTCGTATCCGCTCCCTGATCCGCTGGAACGCGCTGGCCATGGTGGTTCGCGCCAACTCCAACAGCGACAGCCTGGGTGGCCACATCGCCAGCTTCTCGTCTGCAGCGACCCTGTACGACGTAGCATTTAACTACTTCTTCCGCGGTAATGAAGCGGAAGAGCGCGGCGACCTGATCTTCTTCCAGGGCCACAGCGCACCGGGCATCTATGCCCGCTCCTACCTGGAAGGCCGCTTCGACGAAGAGCAGCTGGACAACTTCCGCCGCGAAGTAAACGGCAATGGCCTCTCTTCTTATCCGCACCCGTGGCTGATGCCGGAATACTGGCAGTTCCCCACTGTATCCATGGGCCTGGGCCCGATCCAGGCGATCTACCAGGCGCACATCATGCGCTACCTGTCTGCGCGCGGCCTGTCTCCGCGCGGCGATCGCAAGGTGTGGGCATTCCTGGGCGATGGTGAGTGTGACGAGCCGGAATCCCTGGGTGCAATCGCCCTGGCTGGCCGCGAGAACCTGGAAAACCTGGTGTTCGTGGTTAACTGTAACCTGCAGCGTCTGGACGGTCCGGTGCGCGGTAATGGCAAGGTCGTGCAGGAGCTGGAAGGCGTATTCCGCGGTGCTGGCTGGAACGTGATCAAGGTCCTGTGGGGTCGCCTGTGGGACCCGCTGTTCGAGAAAGACGAAAAAGGCCTGCTGCAGAAAGTCATGGACGAGACCGTCGATGGCGAGATGCAGAACTTCAAGGCCAATGGCGGCGCCTACACCCGCGAGCACTTCTTCGGTAAATACCCGGAGCTCGAGGAGATGGTCAAGGACTTCTCCGACGAAGAGATCATGAAGCTGAACCGCGGTGGCCACGACCCGTACAAGGTCTACGCAGCCTACGCCGAAGCCATGGCGAGCAAGGGCAAGCCCACCGTGATCCTGGCGCAGACCGTGAAAGGCTACGGCCTGGGTGCGGCCGGTGAAGCGGCGATGGATACCCACAACGTCAAGAAGATGGACACCGAAGCGCTCAAGCGTTTCCGCGACCGCTTCGCGATCCCGATTACCGACAAGGAAATCGAAGACGTTCCTTACTACCGTCCGGCGCCGGATAGCCCGGAAATGAAGTACATGGCCGAGCGCCGCAAGGCGCTGGGTGGGCCGGTACCGTCCCGCAGCACCGAAGTGGCCAAGCTGGAAATCCCCGAGCTGGATGCGTTCAGCGCACTGACCAAAGGCTCCGGCGACCGCGAAATCTCCACCACCATGGCGTTCGTGCGCGCATTGTCCGTGCTGGTGAAAGACAAGAAGATGGGTAAAAACGTTGCGCCCATCGTGCCGGACGAAGCCCGTACCTTCGGTATGGAAGGGCTGTTCCGCCAGCTGGGTATCTACTCTTCCCAGGGGCAGAAATACACCCCGGTCGACCACGGCCAGATCATGTATTACAAGGAAGACAAGAAAGGCCAGGTACTGGAAGAGGGTATCAACGAAGCTGGCGCCATGTCCGCGTGGATGGCTCTGGCGACTGCCTACAGCAACCACGGCGTGCCGATGGTGCCTTTCTACATCTATTACTCCATGTTCGGCTTCCAGCGTATTGGCGACCTCGCCTGGGCGGCGGGCGACATGCAGGCGCGTGGCTTCCTCGTAGGTGCCACCGCTGGCCGTACCACGCTGAACGGCGAAGGCCTGCAGCACCAGGACGGTCACAGCCACGTGCTGTCCGCGACCATCCCGAACTGTAAGAGCTACGATCCGGCCTACGGCTATGACCTGGCGGTAATCATGCGCCACGGTCTGAAGGAGATGTACGAAGAGCAGCAGAATATCTTCTACTACGTCACCATCGAAAACGAAAACTACCTGCAGCCGGAAATGCCGCAAGGTGTCGAGGAAGGCATCATCCGCGGTATCTACAAGCTGGATAACAACTGCCGCAAGCCGGGCAAAGGCAAGGCTGCCAAGAAGCACGTACAGCTGGTGGGTGCCGGTTCCATCCTGCGCGAAGTACTCGCGGCAGCGGATATCCTGGCTGACCAGTTTGGTGTGACCTCCGACGTGTGGAACCTGACCTCCGCCACCGAAGCTTCCCGCGAAGCCCAGGACGTGGCGCGCTGGAACATGCTGCACCCGACCGAAGAAGCGCGTAAATCCTGGATTGGCGAGCAGTTTGCAGGTAACGAGACCCCGGTCGTGATCTCCACCGATTACATCCGCGCCTACGTCGAGCCGCTGCGCGAGTTCATTGACGGCGATGTGATTGCCCTCGGTACCGACGGCTTTGGCCGCTCCGATAGCCGCGAGCAGCTGCGTCGCTTCTTCGAGGTGAACCGCAACTACGTGGTGATCGCTGCGCTGAAAGGCCTGGCGGATCAGGGTGTGATCGAAGCGAGTGAAGTGGCGGACGCCATCAAGAAGCTCAACATCGACCCGGAAAAAGTCAATCCGCGTCTGGTTTAAGACCCGCTGATTAAAGGAAGGCAAGACATGGCAAAACAAGTCATTAAAGTGCCTGATCTCGGCGGCGCCGATCAGGTAGATGTAATTGAAATCGCCGTTGCCGTGGGTGACACGGTGGCGGAAGAGGATGCGCTGATCGTTGTGGAAGGCGACAAAGCCTCCATGGACGTTCCCGCACCGGTTGCCGGCAAGATCCTGAGCATCTCCGTGAAGGAAGGTGACAAGGTCTCCGAAGGTGACGTCATCGGTGAAATGGAAACCGAAGCTGGCGGTGAGGCTGCAGAAGAAGCGGCACCGGCCCCGGCGGAAGAATCCGCACCGGCGCCCGCCGCAGAAGAGGCGCCTGCACCGGCGCCTGCTGCTGCAGGTGAAGAGAAGGAAGAGGAAATCAAGGTCCCGGACCTCGGCGGTGCCGATGCGGTGGATGTGATTGAAATCTCCGTTTCCGCTGGCGACAGTGTGGAAGAGGGCGATGCACTGATCGTGGTGGAAGGCGACAAGGCCTCCATGGACGTGCCGTCTTCCGCATCCGGCACCATTGTTTCCATCTCCGTTAAGGAAGGCGACAAGGTATCCACCGGCGACGTGATCGGCGTGATCAAAACCCTGTCCGGCGGCGGCGCTGCACCGGCACCGGCTGCTGCAGCACCTGCGCCTGCTCCGGCGGCAGCGCCGGCACCGGCCGCTTCTGCCTCACAAGAGCCCCCGGCTGCTCCACAGAAAGATCCGCACGTGGAGCGCGATCACACCCCGTCTGCCGAAGTTTACGCCGGCCCGGCCGTGCGCAAGCTGGCCCGTGAGCTGGGCGTGACCCTGAACAAGGTCAAGCCCACTGGTCCGCGCGGTCGTGTGACCAAAGACGACCTGCACGCCTACATCAAGGAGCAGGTGAAGAAGGCCGAGAGCGGCGCCGTAAGTGGCGTTGGTGGCAACATTGGCATTGCGCCGATGCCGGAAATCGATTTCAGCCAGTTCGGCCCGGTGACTACCGAGCCGATGAGCAAGATCCACAAGCTCACCGCGGCCAATATGTCGCGCAACTGGTTGAACGTGCCCCACGTTACCCAGTTCGACGACGCGGACATCACTGAGCTGGAAGATTTCCGCAAGGCGATGAAGGCGGAAGCCGAGAAGCGTGGCGTGAAACTCACTCCGGTACCCTTCCTGCTGAAAGCCGCTGCTGCGGCCTTGCGCGAAGTGCCGAGCTTCAACGTTTCCCTGCACAACGATGGCGAGCACATCGTCAAGAAGGACTACGTGCACATCGGCATGGCGGTAGATACCCCCAAAGGCCTGATGGTCCCGGTCATTCGCGATGTGGACAAGAAAGGCCTGTACGAGCTGGCAGAGGAAGCGACCGCCATGGCGATCGCTGCCCGCGACGGTAAGCTGAAGCCCCGTGATATGCAGGGTGCCTGCTTCACGATCTCCAGCCTCGGTGCCATCGGTGGCACCGGCTTTACGCCGATCGTAAACGCCCCGGAAGTGGGTATCCTGGGTGTTTCCAAGCTGGCAATACGTCCGGAATGGAACGGTAAGGAATTTGTACCGCGCAAGATGTTGCCGCTGGCACTGTCTTACGATCACCGCGCCGTTAACGGCGGTGATGCGGGTCGCTTCCTGACCTACCTGGCAGATGTGCTGGCCGACGTGCGCCGACTGCTGCTGTAATCTGCGGATTATCGGCGTCATCTAAAAGCGCCAGCGGGGTTTCCCGCTGGCGCTTTTTTTTGCGCTAGATTCTTGCGCCCGATTCGCTACAGGCTTCACGGTTTTATGGGGGAGAATGCGTCGCCAGCCGGGCTTTGGCGTGAAAATTACGGCAGCGTTGATTACTGCGCATTTAATTCTGGTTAAAACGTGATCAACGTCGTCGAACACTTCCTGCGCGCTAAACTGAAAATATCAGTGAGTAAATACCGGAAGATGGAATTTTCCGGTGGTGGTCGGGCAGTTAGCAATTTGCGAGGTAGTCGAGCCATGAACCGCACAGGGATCGCCGCAGTGGCAATAGGAGCCACGCTGTGTATACAGGGTTGTATCTTCGTACCCTACGAGAACGAAAACAGTTACGATCCATTTTTCTTCAACCCCGATGACAAAACCCAGAGTGCAGACTTTGTCGAAGTGGGAAATTATCTGCCCAATGCGTCGGTGCCACCGGCGGCCAGCCGCCAGTGCTCGATGGACGGAGACGGGAATCGAGTGGGTTCGGCCTGCTGGTTTTTCCCGGTGATGCGCGTCTACTGATGCGCATCCCTACCGCCGGTTGAACCGGCAATTGAAGTGATTGTTAAGGAGGCTTCATGCGCAAACGAGTGACGATTTTTTCCCTGATGGCGGCGGCTACGCTGTTGTCCGCCTGTGGTACCAGCAGTGTGCGCGATCAAGTGGTCTACCCTAACAGTGCACCTATCCCCCGTGCACCGGCACATGCCGAGCAGAAAACCAACTATGACGGCTGTCCCGGCGATGCGGAAGAGCTGGCGCCAGGTTCCATCTGTCCGGCTACTGCCCAGTGTTATGAAATTTCCGGCGGGCGCCGTTGCATCGTCTACGAAAAGTAATTTCTAAAAGTCGGGGCTGCGGGTAGGGAAACCCGAAAATTCTGTCACAGAGGACGTGATATGAAACTGCGCCTGTTTTGCTTGTTGTTGACCGCAACGTCCGTTGGCTGTGCGAACAGTGGCGGCGAACTCGAGAACGCCGCAGCCCTGGACGGCTTCTGGTGTGATCTTACTGGTACACCAGCGACCTATTACCAGCGTCCAATGCCGGCAAACCTGATGCCTGCCTACCCGCGTAACTGTTTTGCCGGTGATACCCAGGTGCCTACCGCCAGCACTTGCCTGGTGGACGATGCCGTCTGCTATCAGCTGGATACCGGTGCCTGGTGTACCGCTGGCCGCGCACCGCAGTGTCCTGCCGGGGCCGCTCCAATGGCAATGGATGCCCCTTGCCCGGAGGGTGGCAAGTGCTGGCTTTATAGTGAAGGGCTGCGCTGTCACGCCGTTGACGTCTGAGCCGGGTACCGTCTGTCCTGATGCGACAATCGCTCTTAGTGTGGTGCTGCTTTCCCCTAGACGGTTGCGGGCCAGGGTAGCCACAGGCTGACCTGAAGCCCACCACCGGTTCGATTGTGCAGTCGAATCTGCCCGCCGTGGGCGTCGGCAATTTCCCGGCATAGCGCCAGGCCCAGTCCAACCCCCTGGGGCTTGGTGGAGTAAAAGGGCAGTAGTGCCTGTTGCAATACCTTGTCGCTCATGCCGCAACCCCTGTCCGAAATTGTAAGCAACTGGCCGTGTGCATCGCTCTCAATACGCAGGCTGATATCTTGTTCGGGGCTGCCCGATTCGCCGGCGTTTTTGAGTAGGTTCAGCAGGGCCTGTTCAATTTGCGCGGGATCGAAATAGCCGGGGCGTGTTGGGAGTTCTCCCTGCAAGGTGAAGGGGTGCAGCGGTTGTATCCTGTTCACCAGCTTTCTCCAGGGCACCTCTTCGGCGGCAGGTGGCGGTAATTTTGCAAACCGTGCATAGCCCTGGGTGAATTCGGTGAGGTGACGGCAGCGATCTGCGATGACATCGAATACGCCCGCTAATTGTGTGGAAGCTAATTTTTCCGATAACAATTTACCGCTGTGCGCCATGGAAGAAATGGGTGCCAGGGAGTTGTTCAGTTCATGGCTGATCAGGCGGATAACCTTTTTCCACACCTGCACTTCTGCCCGGGTGAGTTCCCGGGTCATTTCCCGCAGCAGGATCAATCGGTGCTTGTGCGAGTTAAGAACGAAGGTACTGTTGCTGATATGCAGGGTGTGGTTGTCTTCGCCGTCGAGATAGCTGGTGAGACCGTCCTGTTTTTTCTCAATGGCCAGTGCCAGCTCCTGCGGGCAATGGGACAATATCTGTTGCAGCAGATGCCCCTGCAGGGGTTTGCCACCGTTTATCAGGTGGCGCGCGCTGGTGTTGGCATAGATGATGTGATCGCTGTGATCGATCAGTAGCAGCGCCAGCGGAGAGCTCTGGATAACGGTATCGAGCAGCAGTTCCCGCTGGTGGATATGCGCCCGTTCCCGCCGCAGGATTTCTCCCACCTCGTTATACAGCGACGCCAGCTCGCCGAGCTGGTCGTTGCGGTCGAGTGCCAGGGAGATGGAAAAGTCTCCATCGCGAAAATTCAGCAGTCCGCCTTCCAGGCTAGTAAGCGCCCGGTTCAGCTTGCGTGTTAGTGGGCGAATCAGGATAAGCGCGCAGACCACAGCCAGCAGCAGGCCACCGCTCCATGCCAGCAGTGGGTCGGCGCCGAGCTTCTGCAGCAGGAATGGAAGTGCGGTGCCAACAACCACCGCGGCCATTACGACAGCGAAGATTCTGCCTTCTATGGATGGGGGGGGCATCAGTAGGGAATACCGTATTTATCCAGGCGCCGGTACAGGGCCTGGCGGCTGAGGCCGAGTTCGCGGGCGGCCTGAGCGATGATGCCATTGCACTGGGCCAGAGTCTGCTCCAGCAGTTCACGGCTCGGCTCGAAACTGTGATCGGGCACTTTGTGTTGCTCTTCCTGCGGCAGCGCCAGGGTTGACTCTTCAATCGTGTCATCGCGGGTGAGCACTGCGACCCGCTGCATGACATTCTGCAGTTCTCGCACGTTGCCCGGCCAGGAGTAGCGCAGTAATTGCTGCTGGGCGGGGGCGCTCAGTTGTTTACTGCTACTGGCGAGGAAAGCGCGGGCCAGGGGCAGTATATCTTCGGGCCTGTCGCACAGGGGCGGCAACTTGAGTTCGATGACGTTGAGGCGATAGAACAGGTCCTGGCGAAAACGCCCCTCTTCAATCATCTGCTGCAGGTTGCTATTGGTGGCGCTGATCACGCGCACCCGTACTTTGCGCGTGTGGCTGCTGCCGAGGCGTTGAAATTCGCCGGTCTGCAGTACACGCAGCAGCTTGACCTGGCCGCTGGCGGAGAGCTCGCCGATTTCGTCCAGAAATAAAGTGCCGCCATCGGCGGCTTCGAAACGGCCCTGCCGGACTTTGTTCCCAGCACCGGTATAGGCGCCGGCCTCGGCGCCGAACAGTTCCGCTTCCATCAGGTCTTCCGGCAGGGCGCCGACATTGACCTTAATGTAAGGGCCGTCTTTGACGTTGGAGTTGGCCTGAACAATATCCGCGATCTTTTCCTTGCCGGCGCCGTTGGGGCCGGTGATCAAAACGGGTACATCGGCGTGGGCGACCTGGGTGGCCATTTCCAGCAGCTTTTGCACGCTATTGCTGCGGTAGACGATCCCTTGCAGGTCGTACTGTTGCTGCAGTTGGTCGCGGGCCTGCTGTTCGCGGCTTTTTGCCAGTCGCTGTTGTTGCTGCAGGTCATGCAGTTCCAGCAAGTTTTGGATGGTGGCGATGAGCTTGTTGTCATCCCAGGGTTTGCCGACGTAATCAGCGGCTCCCGCTTTGACGAGTTCCACGGCCATTTCCAGCTGGGTCCAGGCGGTGAGCAGGATGACAGGGATATCCGGTTGCAGCTCGCGCAGGGCAAAAAACAGGGCGCGGCCCTCTTCACCGGAGGTGGTGTCGGCGGTGAAGTTCATGTCCTGGATGACCAGGCCGATATCGGGATTTTCCCGCAGCAGCTGTAATCCTGCCTGGGGGGTAATCGCGCTCAGGGTTTGTATATCGTGCAGGGACAACAACAGGGACAGGGCAGATATGATGCTGGTGTTGTCGTCGATAATCAGGACTTTGTCCAATTTCATGTCCCTTGTAATCTAGATTCGTGGCGGTCCTGCTACCGGCAGCAGGACCTTCCCATCGAGTAACCAACTTCGTTGCTGTTTCTACACGCTTCTTGTCGCCATCGCCGGCGAAATATTCGCAGCGCGCATGGCGGGCATCAGCGCCGCTGCAAGACTGACGGTGAGCAGTAGTATCGCACACACGGCAAGCATGGACAGTGGCAGGGCCGGTTGGGAAAACTCGCTCACCATCAGCTGGTTGATAATCAGTGCACCAGCGGTACCCAGTACCAGCCCGGTGCCCGCGATGATGGAGTTTTCCACCAGGAAGTAGCGACTGATATTGGCCCGGGTGGCGCCGAGCGCACGGCGTACACCAATCTGTTTCGCACGCTGGTTGATCCAGAAAATGGTGAGGCCGACGATACCCAGGGCAACGATAAATGTCAGCAGGGTCATCACCGCAGATAGTACCTTGACCATGATGTTGTCACTCACCTGTGTGGAGGTGAGGTTTTCGGCAAGGGTCTCCAGGTGGATGACACGCTGCGGGTCGCGCTCTGCGAGCTTGTCTTCCAGTTGTTTGAAAATGGCATCGCGCTGGCCGGGTTCCGTGCGAACCAGGTAGCGTTTGTGATTGCCTTCTACCAGCAATGGATGGAATACCACATTGCCGGCCAGAGACCAGCTGGGCCATGCGCCCAAGTGGCGTTCCACAATGCCGATGATCTCCATGGGATTGTCTTTACTGCCGTGATACAGGAATTTACCTAGGGCGTCACCCTCGGGGAAGGCTGCATCGGCGAACTGCTGGGTAACAATAATGACACTGCCGATGAAGCTTTCGTTTGAGCCGATCACGTGCATTTCGTCGTCGCGGAAGTTGCGTCCGGCGATCAGGTTCAAACCGAGTGTGTTGATGAAGTGCGGATCGGTCTGGTAGTAGTTGCCGTCTATGTCGCCGATCTGGGCGTTGGGTTCCAGGTAGAAACTACTGGCGGAACCCGAGCCGGATACCGGGATCTGGTTGGTTACCGAGGCATCCACCACACCGGGCATCGAGCGCATCATGTCCAGATCGGCGCGCACGGCGCCCGCCATGTCGTAATCCTTGGGCACGGGCATAAAGGTGATGGCAATGATGTTATCCACATCCATGCCGGTCGGGCGCGCCATACTGGTGAGGCGGTCTTGTACGATAGCGGTGGCATTGCTGACGATGGCCAGGGTGAGGGCCAGCTGTAGTGCAATCAGCAGTGCCGAGACTTTGTTGCGCCAGAGGGCAGACAACATGGGCTTCAGTTCAAACATGGTTGTTTCCTCTCCGGCTCACTGGGTCTTCAAGTAGATCGATGGGTTTGTGCGGCTGATACGCCACGCCGGGTACAGACCTGCGAGCAGGCTGGCGAGAATGGCGAGGCCTACGGCAGCGAGCATCATTAGCCAGTCCATGGAGGCGATCTGGTCGATCTGGCCCATCGATAGCATGCGGATACCAGACAGGCCCAACAGCGCGAAGCCGATGCCGATCAATCCGCCCAGCACGCCGATACAGCTACTTTCGATCAGGTGCTGAATAAAAATGGCATTGCGGCTGGCGCCCAGTGCACGGCGAACCCCGGCTTCGGGCGCTTTGCGCAGGAATTTGGCCAGTAGCAGTGCCACGGCGTTTACCACGCACACCAGCAGGAAGGCGAGGGAAGCCCATCCCAGCACGCGATTGTCGTCGCGCAGAACTTCATTCAAAACCAGCCACTCTGACGGGTGGGTGAGGGCGAACTTGAGCGGGCGCTGGAATCGGCCCTGCTCTTTCTGCTGGCGAATGTAGCCGGAGAGTAAGTTTTCGTATTCCTGTTTTTGTGTGTCGTTGTCGAGTTCTACCCAGAACTGGATCCACACGCTTTCGCTGAGCAGGTGTCCTTCGTAACCCTGGATACCGGAGTCCGGGCTGTTCCAGCCGTTGGTATTACCCCAGCTGTAGATTTCGAACTTGCGGTGTAATCCGAACGGAATATAGATTTCTTCCGAGTCGCTGAACGGGCTATTGTTCAGGTCGTACACTTTGGGCGATGGGTTCCAGTAATCGATGACACCGGCAACCGTGAAGGGCTCTCCGTTCAGTTCAACGGTCTTGCCGACACTGTTTTCACCACCGAAAAGCTTTTCGTTAATGGCCTTGCTCAGGACAACGGTTTGTACCGGAGCAGTATCTGCATCCTTGTTCCAGATATTGCCGTACAACATGGGCACGTCGAACATCGGGAAGAAGTCGCGGGTGGTGACCCGGGTCTCGGCGACAAATGGTCGCACTTCCGAATCTTCCATAGTGACGGTGAAACCGAAGCGGTGCATGGCCACCTGTCGTGTGGGGATGTCTGAGCGCAGCAGGGCTTCTGCATCCCGGTAGGTGAGCTGCCACGGCATTTCATTGCCTCTGCCGCCGCGGTTGTATGCGTCGTTCGGGTCCCAGCTATCCAGCTGTACTGCATAGAGCACGTCGTCCTTATGGGCCAGTGCGTTCTGGGACATCATGTAGTTGAGCGTGAGTACGGTCATGGATGCGCCGACGCCCACGGCGATAGCGGCAATCATGAGCGCGCTCAATATGGGGGTGCCCCGCAGGCTGCGCATGGCGAGGCTGATGTAGTAACCGATCATTGCGGTGTCCTTTTCTTTTCCAGCTTATGCGGTGGCGATTTCTTCTTGTGCGATGCTCTGGCGCAGGTCGGATACCTGTCCATCGACAATCTGGATATTGCGCTGCGCACGGCGGGCAAGATCCGGGTCGTGGGTGACCATGATGATGGTGGTGCCCCATTCGTTGATGAATTCCAGCAGCTCCATGACCTGACGGGCCATGAGGGAGTCGAGGTTGCCTGTGGGTTCGTCCGCGAGCAGGAAGCGGGGTTCGCCTGCCAGGGCGCGGGCGATGGCGACACGCTGTTGTTGGCCACCGGACAGTTGTGCGGGCAGGTGTTTGGCTCGGGCGGAGAGGCCGACCTGTTCGAGGGATTTTTCGATGCGACGGCGGCGTTCCTTGGCGTTGAAGCCACGGTAGCGCAGGGGGACGTCGATGTTGTCGAACAGGTTGAGGTCGGGGATCAGGTTGAAGCCCTGGAAAATAAAGCCGATCTTTTCGTTGCGCAGGCGCGAGCGATCGCGGTCGGAGAGGCCGCCGACTTCCTGTCCGTCGAGGAGGTATTCTCCACCGGTTGGGGTTTCCAGCAGTCCTGCAATATTCAGGAAGGTGGTTTTACCGGAGCCGCTGGGGCCGGTGACGGATACGAACTCTCCTTCGTTCACTTCAAGGCTGAAATCCCGCAGCGCGTGGGTTTCGATAGTGTCTGTACGATAGCTTTTACGGATGTTCTGCATTTTCAGCATGATGGATTTCCTTGTCTTCGTAGTTTTTTGATTCGGGGGTTCTGTTTTGTCTTGTGGCGGCTCTGCTACCGATGGATGTTTGCGAGACACGAGCTAGGC
>NZ_LZDE01000314.1 GCF_002009015.1 Microbulbifer mangrovi
AATCGAAGGCCAAGTGCCGGGTGGAGTATTTCGAAATGCTCCACCCGGCACTTGGCCGCCACCGGAAGTGTTCGAAGTACCATTAAATGGAGCCACAGCAATGCTCAGAGTCATCGGTGTACTGATCTTCGCCCTGATCCTTCTCGGCCTGGCAGGTCACCTATTTTACAAGAATAAAAGCCGTGACGAAACCAGTCACATCCAGCCGCAATGGCAATATCATCTTGCTGTAAGCGACATTAAATCCCGAGCTTGCGGATCAGGCGCGTACTGGTAGTACCCTGCACCAGCAGGGAAAATAGCACCACACCAAACACCATCGACTGAACCGTCCACCAGTACGGCAGCTCTGTCGGCAACGACAACACCAGCGCTACTGGAATCACCCCGCGCAAGCCTCCCCAGCTCAAAATCAAACGCCAACTCTGTGGAATGGGCGGCCCCACAAAGCGGGCCAGTGGGGCCAGCATAAATACCGTCAATCCCCGTGCACCGATTGCCGCCACAATCGCGATGATCATTGCCAGCCACTGGTGGGTAAACATCTCGAAAGTGATCACCAGCCCCATGATCACAAAGATCAGCGCATTAAACAGCAGACCCAACCACTCCCAGGTCGGTGCCGCGTGAGCAAGATAAGTTTCCTGTTGCTCGCGCAAACAAGCCCGGGAAACGATCGCACAAACCATCACGGATAGAATCCCGGAAACACCCACCACATGTTCTGCCAGATAAAAGCTACCAAATGCGGCCAGTACCAGAACCACCAATGCCGCACCTGCCGAGCCCAAAAACAGGATTACGATTGCGGTGACCAGACCGCACAGCGTACCCACTGCCAGCCCGCCAAAAAACAATACCGAGAAATACAGTGCAAAACTTCCGCCACCGGCAATCGTCTCGCCGGTTGCCACCGCCCCTTCCATCACACTGTGGCTGGCAATGCCCAGAATAAAAGAGAACAGCACGACCGCCACCGCATCGTTGAACAGGCTCTCCCCTTCCACCAGGGTCAATAACTCCTCATTGGCATGGCTCTGGCGCATCCGCGCAATAATCGAAACGGGATCGGTCGCCGCGAGAATGGCACCGGTAAGCAAGGCCGCTATCCACGGGAAGCCCGTCGGGTGATGAACACCGTAGTACACCAATACCGCGGTTATCAGCCCGCAAATCAGCACACCCAGCGTGGCGAAAAGTAAAATCGGCCCCAGCCAGCGGAACAGGACATCCGGGTCTATCTTCCAGGCAGATTCGAAAATCAGCACCGGCAGAATCACGAAAAACACCATCTGGTGGATATTCTCCGCACGCAGCCCGGTATCGTAATCGAGTACCGGCAGCAGAACACCGGCGAGTACCCCGGCAATCAGGCAGCCCAGTGTATTGCCCCGCTTCAGTATCCGGGCAATGGCCAAGCCCACCACCGCGGCCACCGCCATGTACAGACCCTGCCCTACCAGAGTGGCTACCCCTTCCATGGTCTACTCCCGCTGTCCGATTATTGGGTTCCGCGATCCGAGGCGATCAGGGATTTGGGCGGCACTTCCGGTACCAGGTCGGATAGCGGCACCGGTGTACCGCGCTCATTGATGACCTCTACATGGGCGCGCCGCAACAGACGCGGCTCCGGCACACCGCAGGAGTGGGCCAGCATGCCCACCTCGTGTTCCATATTGTGTGCGTAGTGGTAAACCCGCTCCGCCTTGTCCATGGGATCCAGCCCCTGCTGCAGGTCCGGGTTGTGGGTCGTCACGCCCGTGGGACAGGTGTTCTTGTTGCACTGCATGGCCTGAATACAACCCAGCGCGAACATAAAGCCCCGCGCGCAATTGACGAAGTCGGCCCCCATAGCGAGCGCCCAGGCGACCATGGATGGGGTGAGCAGCTTACCGGCGCAGATGATCTTGATACGATCGCGCAGTCCGTACTGGGTGATCAGGTCGACCACCATAGGCAGGCTGCGATTGATCGGGAGCCCCATATAATCCATCAGGCTCTGGGGGGCCGCGCCGCTGCCGCCGTCGGCACTGTCGATAGTGATAAAGTCCGGCGCAGAATCCGGTCCGCGCGCCTGAATCGTCTCGCACAGCTCGTGCAACCAGTCGCTGTTGCCGATCACGCACTTGAAGCCGGTGGGTTTGCCGGTCACTTCGCGGATATGGCCGATCATATCCAGCAGCCCGCCGACATCCCGAAACTCCGGATGCCCGTTGGGACTGATGGAATCCATGCCCACCGGGATACCGCGCACATGGGCAATTTCCGGCGTGACCTTGATACCGGGGAGAATACCGCCCTTGCCGGGCTTGGCGCCCTGGGAGAGTTTCAGCTCGAACATCTTGACCTGTTCGTGCGCCGCCACCGCGCGCAACTTGTCGTCAGACAGCCTGCCTTCCTCATCGCGCACACCATATTTGGCCGTGCCAATCTGAAATACGATGTCGCAACCGCCTTCCAGGTGATGCGGAGAAAGTCCGCCCTCACCGGTATTCAACCAGATACCCGCCTTGGCCGCCCCGCGAGACAGCGCGCTGACCGCCGGCACCGACAGCGCCCCGAAACTCATACCGGAAATATTGAAAATCGAGCGGGTGGTATAGGGCCGCCGGGCCACGCCCTCACCGACGGTCACTTCCCGGGGCGGCACCGCGTCCTTGGCCAGGGTGGGAAACGGGTGATTGAGAAACACGATATCCCCGGGCTGATTCAGGGGCCTTGTGGAGCCGAACGCGAGCGTGGAATCCACATTCTTTGCCGCGCGATACACCCAGCTGCGCTGGGCACGGTTAAACGGCATCTCCTCACGGTCGAGCGCGAAGAAGTACTGCCGGAAGAATTCGCCCAGATGTTCAAACTGGTAGCGGAAGCGCCCCAGCACCGGGAAGTTGCGCCGGATGGCCTGTTTGGTCTGGCTCACATCCGACAGGTACAGGTACACCACGTAGAGCACCAGCACCACCAGCCCAAAGGCAAACAGCATCGCAAATATCTGCAATACCTTGACGGCAAAAGCGTAAATCGCCGCAACAGCCTGAAGATCCATTCCCTGTTCCCTGCGTTGAAACCGTTTGACTACAAACTAAAACTATTCAGTCATTGTAAGTGTTCATGGCACCCCTTGCACAGTCCCGGGCCCGGCAATAAACTGTACAAACATACAGCATTCTCGAGAAATACGTGGCCAACGATTCACCAACCAACCCCCGCAGAGCCCTCAAGGGCCGGGGCGCCGCCAGCAACCTGGCCGGTCGCTTTGTGGATCAGGTGAGCAGCCGCGAGAGCGATGGCTGGGAGACAGCGCTGGAGCCGGTGGAGCGGATCGAAACCGTGGCCATAGAGGAGAAGGCGAAATCCATTATCGCCACCAACAACTCGCCGGATATCCCATTTACCCAGTCCATCAATGCGTATCGTGGATGTGAACACGGTTGCATCTATTGCTATGCCCGCCCTGCACACGCCTATATGGACCTGTCGCCCGGGCTGGATTTTGAAACACGCCTGTTTTACAAGCCCAACGCGGCCGAATTGCTGGAAAATGCGTTGCGCAAAAAGAGCTACCAGTGCAGCCCCATCGCCATGGGCACCAATACCGACCCCTACCAACCGCTGGAAAAAAACAAGCAGATCACCCGCCAGATACTTGAAACCCTGCAGCGCTACCACCATCCGGTCACCATCGTAACCAAGAGCCAGCTGATCCTGCGCGACCTGCCCATACTGGCGGAAATGGCCCAGGACAACCTAGTGCATGTGGGCATCAGCGTGACCACTCTGGATAATGACTTAAAGCGCAAACTGGAACCCCGCACTGCGGGGCCCGCTGCGCGCCTGCGTACGATCGAAGCCCTCGCCGGCGCAGGTATACCCACAGCCGTTATGGCCGCCCCCATCATTCCCGCACTGAATGACGCTGAGCTGGAGAAAATACTGCGAAGTGCCCACAGCGCCGGCGCGATTCACGCAGCCTATATCCTGCTGCGGTTGCCTTTTGAAGTGGCGCCACTGTTTCGGCAGTGGCTTTCAGAACATTATCCGGAGCGCGCAGAACACGTGATGAGCATTGTGCAGCAGAGCCGTGGCGGCAAGGACAATCAGAGCGAATTTGGGCAACGCCAACGCGGCACTGGTGTTTTCGCGCAGTTACTGCAACAACGCTTTCGGGTAACCTGTGGCAGGCTCGGGCTGAATGAGCGCAAGCTCAACCTGGATTGCAGCCAATTTACTCTGCCGCCTCAGCCCGGTGATCAACAGAGCCTTTTTTAGACTGGGAAACTATTTTGTCTGGCTGGTTTGTTTATCTGATCCGCACCAATAATGGCAGCCTGTATACCGGCGTCACCCGGGACGTCGCTCGCCGATTTGAGGAACATAACAGCGGTGGCCCGAAAGCCGCAAAGGCGCTGCGGGGGCGCGGACCACTCGAACTTGCATTTCACTGCGCCATGCGCAGCAAATCCGATGCATTGAAGCTGGAAGTGGAAATAAAGCGCTGGCCCAAGCCCAGAAAAGAGCAGTTGATCGCTAGCGGGCCAGCTTTCCTGATGGCGTTTTTGGGAGAGGATTACCAGGGAATGGTCGAGCCGTCGTAATTATAGAAGTGGCCGCTGTGGGCCTCGTCCGCTTCCAGCAACAGCTTCTTCAATCCCGCCACACTCTCCTGCACGGAAATCAGTGCATTGGGGCCACCCATTTCGGTTTTAACCCAGCCGGGGTGCAGCGCCAGCACTTTGATTCCCTGCTCCGCGAGGTCAATGGAGAGACTTTTTGCTACTTGGTTTACCGCGGTTTTGGAGGAGCGGTAGATATAGCCACCACCGGAACCATTGTCGCTGATACTGCCCACCTTGCTACTGAGGATTCCTACCACCTTGTAGTGCCCGTTCGCCATGAGCGGGTAAAAAGTCTCCACCAGCTTGTAGGGGGCGATGGTGTTGGCTTCCAGCACCTTGCGCCACGCCTCCACATCCACACTGTCCAGCCCTACCCCTTTGGGGCCGTAATAGCCGGCGTTACTGAGCAGAACGTCCAGGGAGCGCCCCTTCAGGTCCTTTGCCAGCTCGGCCATCTGCGCGTAATCGGTCACGTCCAGGCCGTGGATCTCGATATTGTTGTGGGCCTCGGCGAGCTCGCTGAGCTCCCAGGCAGCTGAAGGATTGCGACAGGTAGCGACCACCTGCCAGCCATCCGCGGCAAATTGCCGGGTCATTTCCAGACCGATACCGCGATTACATCCGGTGATGAGAATCGTGCCGGGCATACTCCCTCCTCTGGTGGTATTCTTGCGCGTTCAGATGATATAGCAATCAAAATACCTATGTATTACTCACTCGGCGACCTCGTGTGGCTATTCCTGATCGGCCTGACGGCCTGGTACTTCTGGGCCGGCATGGCGGCAAAGGATCGCGTGCGCCGCATCGTCAAGAGCCACTGTGCGGATACCGGCGTGCAACTGCTGGACGATACCGTAATGCTCGCCCGCACCCGCCTGAAGCGGGATCGCAGCGGTCAGGTGCGCCTGCAGCGACAATACGAATTTGAATTCACCTCTACCGGGGAGCGCCGTTATGGCGGTATCGCGGTGCTGCACGGCCAGCGCGTGAGCCAGATCCAGCTGTCTCCGTTCCACATGAGCTGACGACCCGCAAACCGATACAGACGAAGACACCAATATGCAGAAAGGCATCTATCGCCACTACAAGGGCAATCTCTACCACTTGATGGAAATCGCCACCCACAGTGAAACCGGGGAACAACTGGCCATCTACCGAGCTCTGTATGATGAATTCGGCGTGTGGGCACGCCCCCTGGCGATGTTTTCAGAAACCGTGGAGAAAGATGGCCAGACGATACCGCGCTTTGCGCTGGAAAAAGCCCTGGACTGACACCACTACCAAAACCAGAAAAACAAGGTCCACAAGACCGGACACAATAAGGATAATCGGTGAACAACAAGCAGATCCTGATTTACGGTGCCTACGGCTATACCGGCGAGCTGATCGCACGCCAGGCGGTGGCCCAGGGCCTGAAACCCATTCTCTCCGGCCGCAGCGCGGCGAAGCTGCAGCCTTTGGCCAACGAGCTGGACCTGCCCGCCATTGCCGTCAGTCTCGACGACGAAGAAACCCTGGTGCGTACCCTGCGCGATGTATCCGTGGTCATCCACTGTGCTGGCCCCTTCTCCGCCACCGCAGAACCGATGATGCGCGCCTGCATCGCCAGTGGGACCCACTATCAGGATATCACCGGCGAAATGGCCGTATACCAGCAGGCCCACGCCCTCGAAGCCGAGGCAAAAGCCGCGGGTATCGTGCTGTGCCCCGGTACCGGTTTTGATGTGATTCCTACCGATTGCCTGGCCGCCGCGCTGCACAAGGGCATGACCAGTGCGACGCACCTCACCCTCGGGTTTGACTCCGATTCCGGCCTGAGCCCCGGCACGGCCAAGACCTCCATCGAGAGCCTGGGAGTGGGTGGCGCGGTACGGCGCAATGGCAAGATCGAGGTGATTCCCCACGCCGCGCTGACACGCAAGATCAACTTTGGCCGCGGCGAGAAGTTCGCGGTGGCAATCCCCTGGGGCGATGTGGCAACTGCCTACTACACCACCGAGATCCCCAATATCGAGGTATACATCCCGATGAGCCCGGGCCGGGCGAAAAAGATGGGCCACCTGAACAAGTTCCGCTGGCTGCTGCGTATGAACTGGGTACAGAACTGGCTCAAGGGCAAGGTGGACAAGAAAGTGCGCGGCCCCTCGGAGAACAAGCGCGCGGAGCAACAGACCTGGGTGTGGGGCGAAGTGCGCAACGATCGCCGCGGAGAGCGCCGGGTGGGCCGTGTAGTGACCGCCAATGGTTACGATGTAACCGTGCACGGCTCTATCGCGGTGGCGCAACACCTGCTGGGCTATATGGGGCTGGGCGGCTACTACACCCCGTCTAAACTATGCGGCCAGGAGCTGGTGGAAAAACTGCCCGGATCCGGCGCGATCAAGATCGGCATCGACTGAACACGCTTTGCAGGAGCCTGCCATACAGGCTCCTGCACTCCACTGGGCAGGTTTCATAGACCTGACACAAATCGTTCAAGCCAGCGCAACAAATGCTTCGTACTTTTACCCTATGCGAAGCTTACCTATCACTCTGAAAACGGTAGATGTCTCCCTGGTCTTGCGTATGGCGGAAAGGGCGACACGGCCGGCGTCCCGCAGGAACTACCTGCTGCTCTCCCGCTCTGCCGACGGCTGGCTGTATCTGTTTTCCCCCCTGCTGATCGCACTGGTGGATACCGACGCAGCACTGCGATTCCTTTACGCATGCGCCGCCGCATACGCCATTGAGCGATCGCTGTACTGGACCATCAAGAACACCACCCGGCGCAACCGCCCGCCGGAAGCCATTCCCGGGCTGCGCTCGATCATTGTGGCCAATGATCGCTTCAGTTTGCCTTCCGGCCACACCTCCGGCGCCTTCCTGTTTGTCACCGTGCTGACCCAGTGCCTTAACCCCCTCTGGGCCCTGGGCTACTTCTGGGCTGCTGGCGTGGGTATGTCGCGGGTGGGGCTCGGTGTCCACTTCCCCACCGATGTGTGCGCTGGTGCTCTTCTCGGCACCAGCGTGGGCTTTGCGGTCAGCGGCACTTTGATATAACCACGATGTAACGGAAATGGTCCGCTGCTGTATCCGCGCCCGCAACCCCCAAGCAAAAACCTGTCTGCTCAAATCGGAGAAATACTTTGAAAATACTCTATGGCGTACAGGGTACCGGTAACGGGCACCTGTCCCGCGCCCGGGCCATGGCGGAGGCATTTCGCCAGTTCCCGGACCTGGAAGTTCAGTGGCTGTTCAGCGGTCGCCCTCCGGAGAAATTCTTTGCCATGGAAACCTTCGGCAATTACTGGTGGCGCGAGGGGCTCACCTTTGTGCACAAAGAAGGCAAGGTCGACCAGTTCGCCACTGGCCGACAGCTCAACCTGAGCCGACTGCTGAAAGACATACGCGAGCTACCGGTGCAGGATTTCGATCTGGTCATCAGTGACTTCGAGCCGGTCACTGCCTGGGCGGCGAAAAAGCGCAAGCACCCGAGCCTGGGGCTCGGCCATCAATACGCATTCAACTTCTCCATTCCCACGCCCCCCTTCGGCTGGACCGCGCGCGCGATCATGAAAATGTTCGCACCAGTGCAGGTAAGCCTGGGGATGCACTGGCACCACTTCGGCCATCCAATCCTGCCACCGATTGCCCACGCGCACGAGGAGCCCGCGCCCGCGCAGCGGGAGCACGTACTGGTCTACCTGCCGTTCGAGCATGCGCAACCGCTGCTGCAACAGCTGGCCCAGGTACCACAGCGGTTTATCGTGTATGGTCTGCATACCGACCTGCCGAAAGCGGAAAATATCACGCTCAAAGCCCCGTCCGTGGACGGCTTCCGCCACGACGTGGCCACCGCCAGAGCCGTGATCTGCAACAGTGGATTCGAGCTTATTGCCGAGACCCTGACCCTCGGCAAGCCGATACTGACGCGCCCGCTCAAGGGCCAGTTTGAACAGGAAGCCAACGCGCTGGCGCTGGAAGAATTACAGCTCGCCACTGTGGTGCCCCAGTTCGATGCCGCGGCAATCGGTCACTGGCTGGAGAAACACCCCGAGGGCGTGCGGATCCGCTGGCCGGACGTGGCGCAAGTGATCGTCGGCTGGATCGCCGAAGGCCGACGTGAAAGCCTCCACCAACTATCTGGCCGACTGTGGGACCAGGTCATTCCCGGCAATGCGGTTACGGCTTCAAAGCGCGCGCAAAGCCCCCGGGAAACGAAGCAAGAGGAAGAGGTTCAGGATATCAAGGGCAGCGAAAGTACCTGAGCCACGGCCGTAGCCCAGTACCGGAAAACGCTGGCATCAACAGATGCCAGTGGCCATTACCTGAAATATCATTGCCGCCTTTTACATCACTCCCTACTCTGGTCTGATCGACAATAAACGATGATGGCGAAGGATGTAGTGAGCATGAGCGAGCAACTGCTGAACAACCGGGATATCGAATTCCTGCTGTACGAATTTCTCGATACCGAAGCACTGCTGCAGCGCCCGCGCTACAGCGAGCACTCCCGGGAGGTGTTCAATGCGACCCTGGAAACCGCGCAGACCATCGCCAACAAGTATTTTGCCGATCACTACACCAAGGGAGACGCCAACGAACCCTCCTTTGACGGAGAAAAAGTCACCCTGATCGAAGAAACCCGCACAGCGTGGAACGCCTTCGCAGAAGCCGGATTTCTCGCCGCCCACTACGATTTCGACGAGGGCGGCATGCAGCTGCCGGAAGTCATCCTGCGTACAGCCATGGCCCAGATCAACGCCGCGAACGTGAGCACCGCAGCCTACCCGTTTCTGACACTCGGCGCCGCCAATCTGGTGCGCAGCTTTGCCTGTGACGTGCTGCGGGACACCTATTTACCCCCGATGATGGATGGCCGCTATGCCGGCACCATGGCGCTGACCGAGCCGGACCAGGGCTCGGCACTCGGGGACATCCGCACTACCGCCACCCCCACCGATGACGGCAGCTATCGGCTGCGCGGCCAGAAGATGTTTATTTCCGGTGGCGACCAGTCGATCACCGAAAACATCGTGCATATGGTACTGGCACGTATCAAGGATGCCCCGCCCGGAGTAAAAGGTATCTCACTGTTCCTGGTGCCCAAGCTCATACCCGGTGCAGACGGCCAGCCGGATACCCGCAACGATGTAAAACTCGCCGGCCTGCTGCACAAGATGGGCTACCGCAACACCACTTCCACAGTATTGAATTTCGGCGAAGCATCGGATGGCGCGGTGGGCTATCTGGTGGGCGAACCCCACCGCGGATTGCACTACATGTTTCAGATGATGAATGAAGCCCGTATCGGCGTCGGCAGTGGCGCCGCGGTACTGGGTTACCGCGGTTACCTGCACGCTCTGCAATATGCCAGGGAGCGCCCCCAGGGGCGCCTGCCCTCCAACCGCGATCCGCAGTCCAGGCAGGTTCCGATCATCCAGCACGCCGACGTGCGACGGATGCTGCTGATGCAGAAAAGTTATGTGGAGGGTGGACTGGCCCTATGCTTGTACGCCTCTTCTCTGGTGGAGGACGCTCACAGTGCCACAACCTCTGTGGAACGGGAAAGGGCCGTGGAGCTGCTCGACCTGCTCACCCCCATTGCAAAGTCCTGGCCGTCCAAATACTGCCTCAAGGCAAACGACCTCGCGATCCAGGTGCTGGGCGGCTCCGGCTATATTCGCGAGTACCCGCTGGAACAGCTGTACCGCGACAACCGCCTCAACCCGATCCATGAGGGCACAGAAGGTATCCAGGCAATGGACCTGCTCGGGCGAAAAGTGCCGGCAAAAGGGATGGCGGGATACCAGATTCTGACCCAGGAAATACACAAGACACTGTCCGCATGTACCGGGGACAGCACTCTGGAACCTCTGGTGGAGGGCGTGAACTCGGGACTGAATCAGTTGAACGGGATCTCTGAAAACCTGTTACTGCAGATGTCCGCAGACCCGGACCGCGGCCTGGCCAATGCCACGCTGTACCTGGATGTATTCGGACGTGTGGTGGTGAGCTGGATCTGGCTAAAACAGGCCGCTATCGCCTCGGCAAAGCTCGCAGAAGGTTCCGCAATCAGCGCCGAGGACAAGAATTTTTACCGCGGAAAACTGCAAGCAGCGCGTTTTTATATCCAGTGGGAGTTGCCGGAGATCACCCCGCAAATCGCTCTGCTCGAGTCGGCCAACTCCGTACCTTTCGAAATGCAGCAAGCGTGGTTCTGATTACCCGCGGCGGACAATCAGGCCTCTTGTATCCACTTCGTTAGAGGTTGTGGCGCGCCTGCTCCCGCTTCAGGTGCGCCACCGCCTCGCGCATGGTGGTGACCCAGTAGCGGTCCGGGTGCGCAGCCAGGTGGTCCAGTAACTGCTGGTGCGCTTCGGAAGTAACTTCAATGTAGTCTCCGCCCACCCCGTGAAACATAAAACCCACCAGGCTGTTGTTATCGCGAGCCGCTTCCGCCACCGCAATCAGCTCTTCTGCGCTCTTGTCCGCTCCATCGAAGGAAGCCAGGCGATACAAGTCTGTATTGTCCTGCTGGTGCTGACCGTCATCGGAAAACAGGCGCGCACCGCTCACCAGGCTCTTGAGGGCCGGCACCACATCTTCACCGCCGGCGAGCATGTCGCCACAGGGATAGGCAAAGGTGCGCTGCTTTTTGCCATCGATCGCCTCCAGCATGTTATTGGTTGCCTGCACTTCCTCGGCAAACTGTTCCAGGGAGTAATTATCGAGATCCTGCCAGGGCTTTACCCAGCTGCGATTGGAGAGAGACTTGCGACAGGGGTGGTACAGCATGTGGTTGCCCAGCTCATGACCGCGCTCGGCCGCACGCCGCCACTCATGCATTCGCAGGCGGATGGAGGGACGCGCCCCGCTGATATAGAAAGTACCGGGCAGGTTGAGCTGGTTCAGCTGCGGGATGGCGACGTCGAGATGGGAATCCAGGGCGTCGTCATAGGTGAGCACCACAGCGACTTCCGCGCCCCCAGGCCACGGGGAGTTTTGCTCTGCGCCAGCGGCTATGGACCACACCGCAAGTACAGCAACGAGTAATTTCCCGAACAGTGGAGATTGCATCAAAATTCCCTTTTTTATTACCTTAATGCGCTGGAGTACTCCGTCCAGAGCGCGCCCGGTCAGAGGCTGACCCGCAGCGTCAGGCCGCCGAGATCCGCGTCACCGCGCTCCTCCGGGGGCACAGTGGCGATGTTACCGTGGTAACTCTCCACAATATCCACCACCACCGCAAGCCCTATCCCCTGTCCCTGTTGCTGCTGGTCCGCGCGCACCCCGCGCTGCACCACCTGGCGCCACTGGGTTTCACTGAGTCCGGGGCCGTTATCGGATACCAGAATCTCGAGACCGCGCTGATCCGCGGTATTCTCGACCTTGACCAGCAGACGACCGCCGCCGTACTTGTAACCGTTGTCCAGCAGGTTGCCGAGCATCTCCATGAGATCGCCCTCATCCCCATAAAACAGTACGGATTCATCACACAGCAGCTCCGCATCCACTGACTTGCCGCGGTAGACCTTGTCCAGGGCCGAGAGAATTTTTTCTGCCAGTGGCTGCACCTTTACCCCACGCAAAATCGACTTGGGTGAAGTAGCCACCGCGCGTTTCAACTGATAGCTGATAATACTGTCCATGCGCTGCACCTGCTCGGCCAGTGCAGCCTGGGTGCTCTGTGGGTCGGTCTTGGTGTCGAGTCCCTTCAATACCGCCAGCGGCGTCTTCAGGCTATGAGCCAGATCGCCAAGGGTATGCCGGGTCTTCTCGCGCTGGCGGCGCTCGTTTTCGATCAGTAAATTGAGGTTGTCGGTAAGCGGCACCAGCTCCCGGGGAAAGCGCCCCTGCAGGGTATCGCTGCCACCCTGCTGCATTTCTTTCAGTGCTCGCGCCACTTCGCGCAACGGCGCCAGTCCCCAGCGCAAAACCAGCAGCTGTACCGCGATCAGTGCCAGCGCGCCGATTCCCAGCCAGCGCCATAAAGTGCCGCTGAACTGATTCACCTGGGCATAGAGTGGAGCCGCGTCCTCGAGAATCACAAACGTAAACTGCAGTTCGTTTTCCAGTCCCCAGGCAATGCCCTGGCGAAAACTGGTGTACGGCGTATCCAGATCCGGCAGCTGGACTTCGGCAAATACCTGTTGTCCCTGACGCAGGGGCAACGGCAGTGGCAGCGCAGAAAAATTAGGCAGACTGAGAGCGGACTGGGAACGCCAGATTACCCGTCCCCGGGCATCCATAACCGCCCCGATCAGGCCGGAATCTGGCTGGTTGAAGCGCTGCTCCGGCAGGTTCAACGGCAGATGCAGAGTGTCCCCATCCGGTTCAGCCACCGCCAGCAGCGTGTATATATGCAGCTGTAATTCACGCGCTTTGGCCTCATCCAGTGAAGTGCGGTAAGCGCGCTCCAGTACCCCAGACAGCACCGCCAGAAATACCAGCAGCACCAGCGTAGCCACGAGGGAAAGACGACCGGAAAGGGAGTGCCACCAGCGCGAGAGGGATATGCGCGCGCGGGGCATCGATGAGAAGCGCCGCGAAAGCGACTGGAGCCCGCGCGACAACACGGAGTCAGCCCGCTTCAGCGGTGAATCGATAACCGCGACCGCGCAGGGTTTCGATGGGTTTGACACCGCCCGCCGCATCCAGTTTTTTGCGCAACCGACCGATAAACACCTCGATCACGTTGCTATCGCGATCGCAGTCCTGCTCGTAGATATGCTCGGTGAGGGTGGTTTTCGACACCACTTCATCCGGGTGCAGCATCAGATATTCCAGCACCTTGTATTCGAACGAAGTGAGTTCCAGCTCACTGCCGGAGACCTTCACCCGCTGGGCACTGGTATCCAGCTCGATGGGGCCGGCGTTAATAGTGGGCGAGGAAAAACCGGCAGAGCGGCGCACCAGCGCGTTCAGGCGCGCCAGCAATTCTTCGGTGTGGAAGGGTTTGGTCAGGTAGTCGTCGCCGCCGGCCTCGAGTCCCCGCACCCGCTCCTGCCAGTGGCCGCGGGCGGTAAGGATCAGGATCGGAAAATGCCGCCCTTCCTTGCGCAGGGTTTCGATCACCTGGATACCGTCGATCTTGGGCAAACCGAGATCCATCACTGCCACGTCGTAGGGGTACTCGCGGCCCAGATAGAGGGCCTCTTCCCCGTCCGGGGCATCATCCACCGTGTAACCTGCATTGCGCAGGGATGAAGCCAGTTGTTCTCGCAGGGCGTACTCGTCTTCCACCAACAGTGCGCGCATAAAATATCCTCTGCCTGTTATCTATCGGTGCGGTTCTCAGCGGGAGATTCGCCCGCTCGCTTTGTCCACATACACCACATAGACCTGACTCTTGTCAGAAAGTCCCTTCACCCGGTACATACTGCGGCCGTTGCGCTGCACTTCACTGATCGCCAGGATCTTGCCGCCGTAGCGCTTCTTCACGATGGCTGCCGCCTGGTCTCGGGAAATGCTGCGTTTTTGCACTCGCACGGTGGCCAGTGGCTGCACATTGAGATAGTGCAATCCGCGCTGCGTCGGCTCCGCAACCGCAGCCCGCAAATCCTTCTGCTGCCCGGCATAGAGCGGAGAGGCAATCAGCGCGACCAGCAGGCCGGTCACCAGTACCATCACAGCTTTTGGGGTAGCGGGAAATTTCACAATGCAGCTCCTGTTATTCTGAATACACCGGTCTGACTCCATCAAAGGACCGGCGTGACGTCTACGCGTACCCGGATTCTATCTCCAGGATGCTGGTCAGTGCGAATTAGATATTCCTGACCGTTATAGCGGTAGTTTACGTCATATCCTACCAATTCCCGACGGGTGCTGACTTCTTCGACAACCTGGCAGCGCTGCTGGCTACCGTACTGCACCGGTGCATTGTGGCGACTGACGGCGCTGCCAATCATTGCGCCCACTGCCGCACCCGCTACCGTACCGGCACTTTTGTTGCCGCGATGGTAATGACCGTAACGGCCGCGGCCATGGCGATAGCCACGCGCGGCATCGCGCCCGACGGCGGCGCCGATCAGGCCACCGATGATGGCGCCCGCAGGAGAGGGTTGCTGGTAGGTAACGGTCTGGTCCCAGCACTGGGTGCGCGGTTCGACTACCTGGATATCGTTATAGATGGGGGTCACACCGGTGACGATGGCGTAATCGTAGCCGTCCTGGCCCTCGTAGTACCCGCTCTCACCGGCGTTGCTGTAGGCACTGACACCCACCAGGCTCGCGGTCAGGCCGACAAAGGCCAGTTGCTTGATAAGTCTTTGAATATTGATCATGTGCAGAGCTCCCTGAGACCCGGGCTGCGATGCCCGCTGGCGGCCGCCGCACCCTCTGGATACGGCGATCTTCGTCTGTTAAACGGCCTTTCCAGCCGATGGAAGCACTTTAATCCCGGTAGCCTGAATCTTTCCTGAACTCGGCGGAACTTTTTACCGAGCGCTTACGCCACCTCGGCGGAAACTCCTTTTGGGCCCAGCCAGCGCTGGGTCAGGGTCCCCGCGGTCATGGCACCGTTCACATTGAGCGCGGTGCGCGCCATGTCGATGAGCGGCTCCACGGAGATCAACAGCGCCGCGATCTGCACCGGTAATCCCATGGTGGGCAACACCACCAGCGCGGCAAATGTCGCCCCGCCACCAACCCCGGCAATACCGAAAGAGCTGATCACAATCACCGTAATCAGCGACGTCAGCCACACCGGATCAAAGATATTGATCCCCATGGGAACTGCCACCATGACCGCGAGCATCGCCGGATAGATACCTGCGCAGCCATTCTGGCCGATGGTGGCACCGAAAGAGGCGGAAAAGTTGGCGATGGCCGGAGAGTTTTTCAGCTCATCAATCTGGGTTTCCACATTCAGCGGAATAGTGGCCGCACTGGATCGGGAACTGAACGCGAATACCAGCACCGGCCATACCTTGGCAAAATAGTGTAACGGGCTGATGCCGTTCACCAGCAGCAGCATTCCGTGCACCACAAACATCAGGGCGATGGCGACAAATGAGGCGATCACGAAGTTAAACAGGTTGAAAATATCCGCCCAGCTGGATTTCGCGATCAATGCGGTGACCAGCGCCATGACCCCGTAGGGGGTAAATGCCATGATCAGGCGGACAAGCTTCATTACCCAGGCTTGCGCTACGGACACGAATTGCTCGATAGCCGCACCCTGCTCCGGGTTCTCCCGCCGCACGCCCAGCGCGGCGAGGCCGAGCAATACCGCGAAGATCACCACAGCAATCACCGACGTGTCGCGCGCACCGGCAAGGTCGGCAAAAATATTGCGCGGGATAAAAGAGGTAAGGATTTCCGGGATACTCAGGTCGCTAACACGGCCGATTCGTTCGTTCAGAACCTCAACACGCGCCGCTTCCCGCGCGCCTTCCACCAGCCCCTCGGCAGATAGCCCGAACAACCAGGCGATCACTACACCGATAAATGCGGAGATCGCAGTGGTACCCAGCAGCACAGCCAGAACCGAGCCGCTGATCTTGCCCAGAGAACGGGTGTCACTGACTTTGACCACTGCGCTGAGAATGGAGACCAGTACCAGCGGCATCACCAGCAGATGCAGCAGGTTGACGTAGCCATCGCCAATCAACCCGACCCAGTCGAGTACCCACGGCGTGTCCACACCCCACCCCTCCAGCAGGTGCATAAAGCCACCAAACAGCACCCCCAACAGCAGGCCGGCAAACACCGCAGGCGCCAGGGAATTGCGGCTGCGATGCCAGCGCGCCAGCGGCCAGGTAAGGAAGAGGTAAAACGCGAGGAGAAGAAATGCACTAAGCTGCACGGAATTTGAGTCCCAATTTACAAACTTTACGGTTAGAAAATTGACCGCATCCTAACAGCTGGCGCAGTTTTCCCTTAAAGACGCTTTAGTTATAGCCCTAGAAGTTTGCACCCTGATCCACGGCCGAAATCGCCTCGGCAATCGATTCGACGGTCTGGGGGCCTACCAGAGTGCGGCGCCACTGCCCGTCGCGACCGATAATCAGGGTAGACGGTAAAACCTGTGGCATGGGCTGCCCCCATCGGCCCTGCGGGGCCGCCGCGAGCAACGGGAACTCGATACCGAACTTGTTCGCCTGCTGGCGCACCTGTTCCGCCGGCAACTGGTCAAAGTTGATACCCAGTACCAGCACCTGCTCACCGTGCTCCCGGTAAAAGGCATTCAGCTCGGGAATTTCTTCGCGACAGGGTGCGCACCATTCCGCCCAATAGTTCACCAGCAGGATCTTGCCCTCACTGGCCAGGGGCTCGCCACTGAGTGCCTGCATTCCACCCGGGGCCTTGCCGCAACCGGCTATTAGCAACATCGCCATCAATGCTGAAAAAAACGGAGCTATTGGAAATTCCGCAGCGCGCCGCCGGACCTCAGGTTTTGGCTGTTTTACTCGTCGACTTGCCACTACGAGCATTGCGGCTGCTCCCTTTATTATTGGTTTTTTTACTTTCCTTCTGCTCCGCGGCCGCACTACTTTCCGGTGGCGGCAGCGCGGGCTCGGCATCCTTGGTATCCACGGACTTCTCCAGCATCTCCGTAGCCATGGATTCCCGGAACAGATCTCCCAGGCTCAGGGAGAATTGCTTGCGGGAATATTCCCGCGTCTCGCGGAAACGCGCATCCACCTGCCGGTACCAGGGCCGCTGCTGCAGTTCCCGATGGGCATTTTCCGGTAACGGAGCGGGGTGCAGCCAGTCCGCCAGCTGCTGCAGGGTGATGGAATCCAGATCACGTACCAGTACGTAATCGTTGCGGTCGGTCTGGGAAATCACCCGGTTCGATTGCAAGACCTCGCGGATATGCCGCCACTGTGAGGGCCGGATACCCGCGCGGGAAATATCCTGCTCACATACCGGCATCCCCTTCTGATAATTGCTGAAGAACTTCCACAGCAATGACAGGGTTGCTACCAGATCAGAGTAGTTACGTCCCTGGGCCGCAGCGTGATAGGCAGACAGGGTACGCACCAGCACGCAGCCCGCCAGCACAATCATCCACATCAGGTAGATCCAGATCAGAAACAGCGGCACGAACGCAAAGGCGCCGTAAATCGCCTGCAACGAACTGCGCGCGACAATTGCGCCGAACAGGTACTTGGCCGCCTCAAACGCAAACGCCGTAATCACACCGCCGGCGAGGCCATGGCGCAGGGGGACGCGACAGTTGGGCACGGCGACAAACAGTAAGGTGAACGCGATGGCAGTAAATACCCAGGGCAGAATGCGCAGCACAACCGGTAGCAGTCCAAGGCTGTCGTTCTGAGCGAGGACCTTCTGGGAAAACAGGTAGGTAGTGGCGGCCATACCTGCCCCCAACAGAATCGGCCCCAGGCTCAGAATCGCCCAGTAAAGAAGAAAGCTGGAAACCCCGCGACGCCCTTTGGGAATATCCCAGATCGCATTGAACGTGGCCTCGATGTTTTTCAGCATAAAACCGGCGGTCAGCAATAGCAGGCCGATGCCAGCACCAGTCAGGCGCTGCGCCTGGGAAGAAAAGCTGCTGATGTACTCTTGCACGTCGCGCCCGCTTTCCGGCACGAAATGGGAAAAGATCTGCTGCTGGATCTTGCTTTCGAGACCGGCGAAATCCGGAAACAACGACAACATCGCATAGCTCACCGTCACCAGTGGGACTATGGCAAACAGCGTCATATAGGTAAGCGCCGCGGCATTCTGGCGGCAGTTTTTTTCGTTGAATACCGTCCATAGCGAGGTAAAAAAGCGACGCCAGCGGTGCACCATTTCAGTCATGGGTCTTCTCAGTTTGTTATATAACCACGTCTGCCGGAGCCGCGTGCGCGCCCCGTACAAAAAGCCGTGTATTCTGTCTAAAAAGTACGCCATACCTCAGCGTAGTCGACGATAAAGGCGGGTTCGTGGACGCCCATCCGCCACCTGTTAGAATACGCCAAACCTTAACAGGATACCTTCTTCATGTGGACGATCTACCATAACCCGCGCTGTTCAAAATCCCGCCAGACCCTGCAATTGCTACAGGACAACAATATTGAGCCGGAAGTGGTGCTGTATCTGGAAACACCGCCGGATGCCGCCGCGCTCAAAAGCCTTCTGGGTATGCTCGGCATCGGCGCTCGCGACCTGCTGCGCAAGGGCGAAGACGCCTACAAGGCACTGAACCTGAAAGATACGGCCCTGGCTGACGAGGCCCTGATAGAGGCAATGGTGACGCACCCCAAACTTATCGAGCGCCCGATCGTGGTCAAAGGTGACAAAGCCGTACTGGGCCGTCCGCCAGAAAATGTGCTGGAGCTGATCTGATGGCCGATGCGCCCTACATTCTGATCCTTTATTACAGCCGCAACGGTGCCACCGCCAAGATGGCCGCTGAGCTGGCCCGCGGTGTGGAGAAACAGGGGCTCAGTGCGCGCCTGCGCACAGTGCCGCCGGTCTCCCCGGATACCGAAGCAAGCGTAGCGCCCGTACCCGACAGTGGCGCGCCCTACTGCACCGCGGACGACCTCCGCTACTGTGCCGGCCTGCTACTGGGCAGCCCAACCCGCTTTGGCAATATGGCGGCGCCATTGCGCTACTTTCTGGACCAGACCAGTGATATGTGGCTCGATGGCAGCCTCACCGGTAAACCAGCTGCGGTATTTACCTCCACCGGCAGCCTGCATGGGGGCCAGGAGAGCACCCTGATCTCGATGATGTTGCCCCTGCTACACCACGGTATGGTCATCGCCGGAATTCCATACTCTGAAGCAGCATTGATGCACACCACCACCGGCGGTACCCCTTACGGCGCATCCCACTGGGCCGGGGGTAGTGACGCGAGCAACCTGAGCGAAGACGAGACCAACCTATGCCGCGCTCTCGGCCAGCGCATTGGCACCCTCGCCCAGCAACTGCTCGCGAAGCCGGGCCAGGAACAGGGAGATTCCCGTGGCTAGAAAATCAAAAGCGATCGACCCGGTGCGCGTTGCCCGCAAGCTGGAAATTGCCCGCAAACTCAACTGGGTCTGCTACGGCGGCCTTCTGCTACTGTTCGCTGTATGGAACCTGTTTATCGGCGGCTCTATAAAGTGGTGGCTGCTTCAGACAGTCCCTCTGCTACTGGTGCTGCCGGGACTACTCAAGCAACGCCAACGCAGCTATTTGTGGCTGTGTTTTATCCTGCTGCTGTATATCACCGCCGGTATCGTCGACGTAATGATGCCTGGGCGCGGCTGGCAGCATGGCGTATTAACCGCTCTCAGCCTTATCCTGTTTGTATCTGCAATGATGACCAGCCGCTGGCAGGTGCAATTGCACAACGCGAACACTTAGAACTACAACAGACCGACACAAGGAGTTTCAGGTTTGACCGAAGCAACCCGTCACCGCGGCCCTATTCGCGGTTTTTTCGGTGCCATTGGCGGCGCCATTACCTGGCTGCGGCGGGTATTTACCAACCTGCTGTTCCTGTTGCTGTTACTGTTCATCGGCATGGCCATATTTGGCGGTGAAGAGCGTATCACCGTGCCCCAGGGGGCTGCGCTGAAAGTTGCTCCGGGCGGATACCTGGTCGACGAGGTAAGTCAGCCCAGTGGTGTACCCGCCTTTTTTGGCGGCCCCGCTACGCCTCCGGAGACCCGGGTAAAAGACCTGGTGGACGCCATCGACCGCGCTGCCAACGACAACCGTATCGCCGCACTGGTGCTGGAGCTGGATCACCTGGGGGGCGCCAGTCTCAGCAAGCTGGAAGAAGTGGGAGAAGCCGTGCGGCGCTTTAAGTCCAGCAACAAACCGGTCTACGCCATTGGCGACAACTTCACCCAGGGCCAGTACTTTCTCGCCAGTCACGCTGACAAGGTCTACATGAATCCCATGGGTTCGCTGTTGCTGACCGGCTTTGGCAGCTATCGCAACTACTACAAAAGCGCCCTGGACAAGCTGAAGATCAATTTCCACGTCTTCCGTGTCGGCGATTACAAGGATTTTATTGAGCCCTACACCCGTGACGACATGAGCCCGGCATCGCGAGAAAACAACGCGCGCTGGCTGCACCAGCTTTGGAGCGAATACACGGAACAGGTCACCGGGCTACGCAACCTGCCACCCAATACAGTAGACACCTACATCGCAGACCTGCCACAAAACCTGCGCGCTGAAGGCGGAAGCTGGGCGGATGCGGCTCTCGCCAATAACTTCGTGGACAAGCTGCTCACGCGTCGCGCCGCAGTGGCGGAGCTGCAGGAACTGGTCGGGGTCAACGAGGCCGATAAATCCCAGTACAAGGCAATTAACGCCGTGGACTACCTGCGGCATATGAAACTAACCCACCTGCCGGATCCGCGTCAGCACAATGAAAAGATCGGCTTGATCAGTGCCGCAGGCGCCATCGTCGACGGCGAAGCGCCTGCCGGACAGATCGGCAGTACCACCCTGAGCAACCTTATTGCCGAAGCCCGCGAGAAAAACGTCAAAGCGCTGGTACTGCGTATCGACAGCCCCGGCGGCTCCGCTTTTGCCTCCGAAGCCATTCGCCAGGAGCTGCTCGCCACCCGTGAAGCGGGTATCCCGGTGGTAATCTCGATGGGCAGTGTCGCGGCTTCCGGTGGCTACTGGATCTCCGCCGGCGGAGACCGTATCTGGGCCTCCCCATCCACCATTACCGGATCCATTGGTGTATTTGGTGCCTTCCCTACATTTGAGGAATCCCTGGAGCACCTGGGGGTATACAACGATGGTGTGGGCACTACCGAGCTGGCCGGCACCATGCGCCTGGATCGCGCACTGCCCGAGGCTGCTGCGGACATCCTGCAGCAAGGGGTTGAGCACACTTACAGCCAGTTCCTGCGACTGGTTGCAGAAGCCCGCAACAGCACACCGGAGGAAATCCACAAAATTGCCCAGGGCCAGGTATGGACCGGACGCACCGCCCATAAACTGGGGCTGGTGGATGAGCTGGGCAATCTGAAAGACGCGATCACCGACGCCGCACAGATCGCCAACCTGGAAGATTACGAAATTGTGGAGATTCAGCGCGAGCTGACCACCAGCGAAAAACTGATGCGCGCGCTTGCTGATAATGTAGACGCCAGAGTTGCTACCAGTGTCGAACAGAACCTGCCGCTGGGCGCATGGTTCAGCAGCCTGAAGCCCGCCCTGCAACCACTGGCGGAGCTGAAAACCTTCCGCGATCCCCGCGCACTTTATGTGCGCTGCATGAGCTGCATAGCTCCCTGAGCAGCCCAGTAGTCCCCCTGCACGCCTACCCGGCCGGTATCCCCGGCGCGGGCTGGCGCTGCTCCCGCCCCTCATGCACCACCTTGCCGCACGGATAATATCCCGGAGCACGGCACGCCCCAATTTGGCGCAAGTTATCGACCGTCTCCACCGGCGCCGACCCAACATAATGAATTCTTCGCCAATCAATGGCCTGAAAGCACCGTCATAGCTCACTTTTCTCCGACTGGCACTATTTTTGGATTGAGGTATTGGTAACACGCAAATAAATAATCGATAAATTTCTGACCAGCCCGGAATTCAATGACAGAAACACAGCGCGAGTCGTACCAATCCGCCGATGTTCAATGGCTGATCGCCAGTGACCTGGATGGCACCCTGCTGGACCACTTTAGTTACTCCCATCAACCGGCGGACGCCACTCTGGCCGAGCTCGAAGCCCGCGGGATCCCGGTGATTCTCAATAGCAGCAAGACCCGCGATGAGATGCTCGAACTGCGACGGGCACTCAACAACCAGCATCCGTTTATCGTGGAAAATGGCTCGGCGATTTTCATTCCCCGCGGTTACTTCCCCCACAAGCCGGAACGGGCCCGTGAAGAAACGGGCTACTGGGTGTTAGAACCGGGCGCGCGTCGGGATTGCATCCTCGATTTTCTGCAACAGGATAGCGAAGCCCACGGCGCCCCCTATTTAAACTTCGCCGCCGCATCCACCGCGGATATTGTGGCCGCCACTGGCCTCTCCCAGGAAGAAGCGGAAAAGGCCAATCAGCGCGGCTATTCCGAACCCCTGCTGTGGCAGGGGGATGAGCAGCAGAAACTCGCGTTTACCGCGCGTGCCAATGCGTCCGGGTTCGCCACCCTGCAGGGAGGCCGGTTCCTGCATGTGCTGGGCCAGACCGACAAAGGGCTGGCCACCAAATTGCTGAAAAAAACCTACCAGCAGTACACCGATCGAGAATGCAAACTGATCGCCAGCGGCGACGGTCCCAACGACCTGGACATGCTCAAGGTGGCGGATATCGCCATCATTGTGCGCTCTCCCGCACACCAGCCCCCCACCCTTTCCCACCATCCCTCACTGATCGTCACCCGGGAAACCGGGCCCCAAGGCTGGGCGGACGCAATCGCAGAAATATTTGCCCCGGACTCCGCGTCCAGGGAGCAGGCCCGTAATTAATCAGAACCTGATAAAAGGAAGCAAACCGTGACCGACTTTTTCCAGAATGGCGACATCACGACCCTGCACAACCTTTCCAACCGCAGCCTGGAAGATATGGAGGCAGACCTGATCCGCTTCTCCAAGCATCGCCCCATGTCCCTGCTGCTACCCTCGCTGTATTCAGAGCTGGAAGGCGAGGCCCTGCCAAAAATTTTGAAAATCCTCTCTGAGGTACCCTATCTGTCGGAGATCGTCATTGGTCTGGACCGCGCCGACGAATCCCAGTATCGCGACGCACTCAAACAGTTCAGCGTGCTGCCCCAGCATGTGCGCGTATTGTGGAACGACGGTCCGCGCCTGCGGGAGCTGGATGCCCAACTGCAACGGGATGGGCTGGCACCCAAGGATGCCGGCAAGGGACGCAATGTATGGTATTGCCTGGGATACATACTGGCGTCGCGCCGGGGTGAGGCCATCGCACTACACGACTGCGATATCGTCACTTACGACCGCGCCATGCTCGCGCGCCTGTTCTACCCCGTGGCCAACCCCAATTTCAACTACGAGTTCTGCAAGGGATATTACTCCCGTGTGGCCAATGGAAAAATCAATGGCCGGGTATGCCGACTACTGGTTACCCCGCTGATCCGCACCCTGAAAAAAATCTACGGACACACGCCGTATCTGGAATACATGGACAGTTTCCGCTATTCACTTGCCGGTGAATTTTCCTTCCGCCGCGACGTGATCAACGACCTGCGAATTCCCAGTGACTGGGGGCTGGAGATCGGCGTACTGTCGGAAATGCACCGCAATTACTCAACCAACCGCTTGTGCCAGGTGGATATCGCCCATGCCTACGATCACAAGCACCAGGATGTTTCATTCGACGACGAACACGGCGGTCTGTCCAAGATGTCCATCGACATCGCCAAGTCGTTTTTCCGCAAGCTGGCCACCCAGGGCACGGTGTTCTCATCGGAGACTTTCCGCAGTATCAAAGCCACCTATTTCCGTGTCGCACTCGATTTTGTAGAAACCTATCGCAATGACGCCATCATTAATGGCCTGAATTTTGATATCCATAAGGAAGAGCAGACGGTGGAGCTCTTCGCCAGTAACCTGGTGAAGGCCGGGCAGGCATTTCTCGATAACCCAATGGAGACGCCATTTATTCCCAGCTGGAACCGGATTACCAGCGCCGAGCCGGGCTTCCTGAAGCAGCTGAAACAGGCTGTGGAGACGGACTACGAAGAGTACAACGTCTGATCCAGTCTATGACGACCAAACAGCCCTATAAAAAATACCTGGAAACCGGGGGGATATCGTGAGCCATTCCAACTCTCAAGTTCCAATCAAGGAAGTTCTCCACCAGAAGGTGGTGGACCATCTGACCTTCATCTATCCGAAGCTGGAGATCGAGCCCATCGCGCAGGATCTGATCCGCACCATGCGATTGGATGAGGACTGCCAGAGCCCCCTGGCCCACAAGAACCTCTGGGATCAGACCGATATTGCGGTTATCACCTATGGCAACAGCATCATCAACGGCAACCAGCCCCCACTGAAGACCCTGCACCACTTCCTGCACACGCACTTCCCGATGCTGATCAATACGGTGCATATTCTGCCGTTCTTTCCCTACACCAGCGACGACGGCTTTGCGGTATCCGCTTACAAGCAGGTAGATCCGCCCCTGGGGGACTGGAACGATATTCTGCGTATCAGTACCGACTTTCACCTGATGGCGGACCTGGTCATCAACCACTGTTCCGCCCAGCACGACTGGTTCCTGAATTACCAGAAAGGAGAGGATCCCGGCAGCGACTTCTTCGTGGAGATGGACCCGAAAGAGGACCTCAGCAAGGTAGTTCGGCCCCGGGTCACCCCGCTGCTGCGCGCAACCAGTACCCCGCAAGGCACACGTCATGTGTGGTGCACCTTCGGCCACGACCAGATCGACCTGAATTTCGCCAATCCCAAGGTACTGGCAAAAATTGTCGATATCATCCGCCTGTACCTGGACATGGGCGTACGGGTGTTCCGCCTGGATGCGGTGGCATTTATCTGGAAAGAACTGGGCACCAACTGCCTGAATCTGGCAGAGACCCATGAGATCGTTCGCCTGCTGCGCACGCTGATCGAACACGCCAACCCCAATGCGGTGATCATTACCGAAACCAACATTCCCAACCAGGAGAACCTTTCGTACTTCGGCAATGCCAACGAAGCGCACTGCATCTACAACTTCTCACTGCCGCCACTACTGGTTAACACCCTGGTTACCGGTAACTGCCGGTACCTGAAAAACTGGCTGATGAGCATGCCGCCGGCTCAGAATGGCACTACCTATTTCAACTTCATTGCCTCCCACGATGGCATCGGCTTGCGTCCGGTGGAGGGATTGCTGGACGACAGCGAGCAGGAAGCATTGATCCAGACGATGGAGAACTTCGGTGGCCAGATTTCCTGGCGCGCCCTGGATGACGGCAGTAACAAGCCTTACGAGATTAATATATCCCTGATTGATGCCCTTAAAGGCACCACCGAGGGGGAAGACGAGTGGCAATTGCGACGCTTTATCTGCGCACATGCCATCATGTTGGCACTGGAGGGGATTCCCGCGTTTTACCTGCACAGCCTGATGGGTACCACCAACGACTATGAGCGGATGAAAGAGCACGGACACAACCGCGCCATCAATCGCCGCCAGTGGCAGGAACACGAGCTGAACGAAGTGCTGGCAGATCCGGAAAGCCACCACCACCATGTATTCCACCAGCTGCGCAAACTGATCCAGCTGCGACGGGACCAGCCGGCCTTCCACCCCAACGCCACCCAGTTCACGCTGCACCTGGGAGATCAGGTATTCGCATTCTGGCGCCAGAGCCTGGACCGCAGACAGAGCATCTTCTGTCTCAACAATATCTCCGATCAACCGCAGACCATTTCACTTAACGCCATCAACCTGATTGGCACCGACGAGTGGAAAGACCTGATCAGCGATATCACTTTCCACGATATGCTGGCCACGGTAACGCTGGACCCTTACCAGACGCTGTGGATCAGCAACCGCTGGTAAACGATTTACGACGCACCCGCGGGCAAGGTTCCCCGGGTGCTGTCGTCAGCACGGTTAGGCGTGTTTTTGCTTCTCATTTTATCCCGCCGCGGACGTCGCTCCCTGCCCCCAACGCACTTCGTTCCCCGCCGCCGGTAGCGCAGGAATATTCTGTGCCAGCAGCAGAGAACCTGCGGCCATTGCCGCACCGCACCAGAAGACCGCCGCCGGCGATGCCAACCACATCAAACCGAACAGCACCGGAATCACCACCGCCGCGATATGGTTGATGGTAAAGCTTACCGCTGCAGACGAGACGATATCCCGGTCATCCACAATCTTCTGGAAATAGGTTTTGATTGCGATGGCCATGGAGAAAAACAGGTGGTCGATAATGTAGAGCGCCGCGGCCGCAGTGGCCGTTTCCACAATCGCGTAACCACCGAAGACAATGATCAATCCTATGTATTCGAGCGTCAGCGCCCGGCGCTCGCCGAAACGCACAATGAATCGACCGATCTTGGGCGCCAGGTAAAGGTTCAGCAGATGATTGGCGATAAACAGCTGGACAATCTCCGCCACGCTATAGCCAAATTTCTCCACCATCAGAAAGCCGGCAAACACCACAAATATCTGGCGGCGGGCACCACTCATAAAAGTCAGTGCGTAGTACAGCCAGTACCGCTTGCGCAGAATGATCTTCCGGTGCTGCACATGGGGTTGCTCAAACGCGGGAAACATCAGCCACAGCGCCGCAACGATGGCCACGGTGATTCCGCCACCCAGCAAGTAGATCCAGGTGTAATCCAGCTGCAGCCTGTCTGAGGTAAACCACACAAGACCGTAGGCGGCGAGAGAGGCAAACGAGCCCGCGGCGACAGTACGCCCGAGCCAGATTGCAGAAGTCTCCTTAGGCAGCCACTGCAGTGCCAGTGATGTTTTCAGGGCCTCGTAATAGTGGAAGCCCACCGACATCAGCAAGGTGGTGCACAGCAAGCCAGCCGTGGAGGGAAAATAGCCCGTCACTGCCACCCCTACCCCGGTAGCGATCAATGAGATAAAGGCCAGGCGCTGCTCGCGGACCAGAAACAGCACAAACACCACGGTAAATGCGAGGAAACCAGGAATCTCCCGCACACTCTGCAAGAGACCGATTTCCGCACCGGTAAATTGCGCGCGTTCAATCACAAAATTGTTCAGCAGCGCCTGCCACACGCCAAAGGAAAGTGGCATTGCCAGCGCCAGCAGCAACAACAGGATTTCCGGGCGACGCCAGTTGAATTGGGAAAGCATGAAAATCAGTTCTCTGCAGAATCGGATTGATGGATACGCAATTGACGGAGGGCACCGCTGAGCCAGGCGAGTGCAAAAGCCACCAGGCTGAAAATACCGGCCCACCACAGCGTAGTCAGCGGTGCGGAAAACTCACTGATGACGCCCGCCACCAGCGCACCAATCGCCGCACATCCAAACAGCGACAACTGATAGATCGAAATAATACGACTGCGCACCTGCTCCGGCGCCAGCAACTGCACAATGGACTTGCCCAGCGCCGCGGATGCAGCGGCCACCGCCCCCCAACAGGCACACAGGAACATCAGGCCATAAGCCGTGGGCCCAAAACTGATGGCGATCAGCAATGCAGCACTGTACAGCAGACACATCAGTACACCGCGCCCGGGCGTATCGCCCTGCCCCCGGCGCAACATGGTCACGGTAGCCGCGACGGTCCCCAATACGAAAGCAATCTGCAGGGTCGCGTAGTAACTGGCCCCGCGGTCATAGCTTTCCGCCATCAGCGGCAATACCACCAGGAATACACCGATGTGCACCAGGCCGTTGAATCCCACAAGCAGGACCAGCTCGAGAATCGCGCGGCTGTTTTTTACCTCGGCAAACCCCTCGAGCAATGCCCGTGGCAACTTCTGGCGGGCTGTTTTCGGTGCCGGTCCCAGATGACGCAGGGAAAAGAAAAACAGTGCGGCGGCAACCAGGACACACACCTGGATAATCAATAACAGTTCAGCGCCCCAGTGATCAAAGCGGCTCGCCAGCAACATCCCTACAGCCTGGCCACCGTACTGGGCCAGCATCATCCAGGTCACCGTATGCTGAACGCGCGCTTCACTCAGGCGTGCGCCGCCATCCTCAGGATTGCGCGCGCACCGCTGCACCAGATTGTCCCGGGCCGGCTGCAGGAAAGCAGTGCAGACCCCGAGGCTCACGCCATACAGCAGCAGAAGATGAAGACTGGGAAGACGATCCAACAGGTAATAAGCCAACGCCGCATGACACAGGCCCAGGCCAATACAGGAAAGCGCGGCCACCCGCGCTGAATCAAAGCGGTCCGCAAGCGCGCCGCCAAAGAGGAGAAAAACCAGGTTGGGCAGCAGTACCGAGGCCTGAACCCAGCCCAACTGCAGGGCCGGCAGTTCCACCAGTGCCACCGCGATCCACGGCAGCAGTACGACCTGCAGACCAGTGGCCAGCGAGGTGCCGCTATAGCCCAGCAGAAATGTTCGCAGCCGTGCGGCCAGTGCGGGAAATGCCATTACAGAATCCGGAAATGCGTTTGCGCGCTGCAACCAAAGAGCTGGATCGCGTTCCCAGCCGCAACCCGGCGCTGCTCCCGACGCAGTTCAGGTAGGCGCCGAGCCCACCCGAGGGGGCGCTATTGTCCCACAGATTGACCTTCTGTGGGGCTATCGGTGTGCCGCAAAGCGTCCCCGGCCAAACGCATGGGCCAGAAGGTCCGCAGCAGACGCCGCAGCTGTTTTTCCGCCAGCGGATCACCGCCATAGGCGGCTTTTTCGTAGGCGCTGGTAATGCGCGCAGCGATCGGGCCGAGGCGCGGCAATTCACGCTCGATCCTGCGCGCATAATCCCCCGGGGCTTCACCGGGATTGCGCGCAAGTCCGGCGCCGGCCATGCGCTGACAAAAACGCAGGTACAGCCGACTGGCCACAGGAAGGGTCGGCCCACGACTGGACAGCTTCAACCACAAGAGCAAACACAACAGCGCCAGCAGCATGGGTAAACCGATAAACAGTGCCATGCGCAGGGGAGAAATCTCCCCCAGTATTCTTCGCAGCAGTCCTTGCTGCCGCTCGCTGTCGAAGCTCACTACCGTCTTGTACCAGCGATAGTTGACCATGTCCCACTGCAGCTGCAGTCGCGAGATAAAGGCAAATTTGTGCAGGGGAACCAGCGCATCCTGCATAAACTCATCCGCGGCAGCGCTCTGCAGCCCATCGCGAATACGCTCGGGGGCAACCGATGCAGTCGGGTCCACACGCACCCAGCCCCGCGCCGGCAACCAGATTTCCGCCCAGGCGTGCGCATCGTACTCGCGCACCAGCAAATACTCCTGCTGCTCTACCCACTCGCCCCCCTGGTAGCCAGCGACCACGCGGGCCGGAACCCCGGCCGCACGCATGGTAAACACGTAGCTGCTGGCAAAGTGTTCACAGAACCCCTCGCGGGTGGAAAACAGGAATTCATCCACGCTGTCGGCACCCAGCGCGGGAGGTCGCAGGGTATAGGTGAAACGGCGGTTATAGAAATTCAATAACGCGTCGGAAATAGCCTCAGCACTCAAGCCTTCATCGCGCCGGGCCCGGGCCCAGGCCCGCGCCCGGGGATTGCCCTCTGCCGGCAACTGTAGATGATTGCGTCGCTCCAGAGCATCCAGCCGCGCATCGCTGCTGGCATTGTCGCGAGGCCAGGAGCGCACATCGTAGGCGAGCCTGCTTGCCACCGGCATCTTGTACACCAGGGTATCGTCACCGGTTTCCCGCACCCCGCGGGTCTCCGAATGAGGCCGGGCCAGGGCGAACAACCAGGGAGAGTTGCTCGGCTCCTGGATGACCTGATATCGGAATCGCGGCCCCACTGCGGGTAGTGGTCGCTCACTGGCGTCATTACCCTCGCCACGATGGCTGCGCCCATGACCGCGGCTGCCCGGCCCCGAGCGCCCCCAGTTGAGCCCGCCCCGGTCTGCACCGGGCTCACTCCAGCGACGGCCGTCGAAGTGGGTATATACCAACCCCCGCCAGTAGCGCTGCTCCGGCGGCGGCACGGGACCGTCAAAACTGATACGCAGGGCCGGCTTGGCGGACTTGGACAGCTCGCTCAGGTCCCCGGGACTCATGGAGTCGCTGATGCCAGTAGTCGCCGCATTACTGTTCTGAGGCACCGCCCAAAGGGGCCCGAGGCGCGGCACGACCACAAACAGCACCAGCATCACCGGCATCGCCTGCGCCAGCAGCTTCGCCGACATGCCCAGCGCCCTGCCCGGGCGCGCGCTGCCGAGGCCCTGCTGGGCAATTAGCGCAGCGGTGATGATCACAACACACAGAATGCCGTAAAGGGCATAGGGAATGGTCTGCTCAAACACGAACAGGGTGGCGGCGAGAAAATACGCCAGCAGCAGGCTTAACAGGGCATCCCGCCGGCTCACCAGTTCAATATTTTTGAGGGTAAAGGATACCGCGAGAAGCGCCACCATCGGCTCCAGAGCAAACCAGCGCCGGTAAGTAAGTACCAGACCCGCAAGCGCCAGGGATACCGCCAGTAGTTTCACCATCCGACCGGGCATCTCACGCCGCCCGCGAAATACTTCCAGGCGCCAGTAAACGGCTATACACCAGCCGCCCAGAAGCCAAAGTGGCAGGTGGACGGAATGCGGCAGGAGTACCGCCAGCTGCGCGGCAAAAATCCAAAGCAGGCTCTCCCGCGGCAGTAGCGATTCCAGCTGACTGACACCACCGCTCATTGACGGATTCCCTGCACCGGGAACAACGCCAGGCAAGTGAGTACCTGCTGCCGATGGGCGGCGCCAAGGTCAGGCGCTATGGTCTGCCCCGGGATGCGCAAACCGTAGGGGACCTGCGCGCGATCCGCCTCCAGCACCCAGGCACAAAGATTACTGAGGCGCGTTTCCACATCTCGCCCTCCCAGCAGGTCCCAGTCGAGCCACAGGTGCTGGTCACTGCCAGAGGCGTATTCCTTGCTATAGAGGTCCCGTCCCCCGGCGTACTGCTTCCAGGCCACATGGCGCAGGGAATCTCCCGCCACATAATTTTTGAGTCCGGCAAAGTCATCACCGCCGCGGGTAACGGCCTGCAGCTGCTCGCCCTCCCCGACACTGGCGCCAAATGGCAGCGGTCCCGCGGACTTGGGTTGCGGGTACACGAGAAACTCCACGTCCAGGTCGACCCAGCTCCAGCAAGTGAACAGCCCAATTGGAAAACGGCTGTGCACATAGATTCGCGGTGCGCGCACGCGCCCTCGCTGCACTAGCGGGAAATCGAGGTGAACCTCCCGGGCATCGCTTTCGATGACGTCAGCGACAATACCCTCTTCCGGTGGCCACGCCAGACGCACGCGCTCGTGGCAGCGCTTGCCGGTCTTGTGCAAAGCAATCCTGGCCCGGCCGAAATCACCGGCAAACGCGGGCTCAGCATCCAACAACTGCAGTTCCAAACCGGACAGGTTGGCAAATGTGTGCACGGGCAATACCACAAACAATCCCAACAGCAGGAATGCGACGGCAAACACGAGATTATTCTCGTAATTGGTACCGAGCAGCCACAGCAGGAATATCACCAGCAGGAATCCCATGCCGGCGCCCGAGGGCAGTACGAAGAGTTTGCGGTGATTCAGGGTAACCCGGCGAGCAGCGGGCAGTCGGCGGTCCAGCCAGCGCAACCAGCGCGCGCGAAACAGCGGCCGAATTGCCGCCTGGCCGGTTTCAATGGGTGCGTCGCCGCTGTTTGCAAAGCGTTTTTCAAGCAAGTCGGGGACCTCAGGCGGCGATAATGTCCACCTGGTGCATCATGCGTTCCACCAGCTGTGTGCCGCCCGTGCCATCCGTCTGCAGGCGGTGACCTGCGACGGCCGGCAGTACGGCCTGAAGGTCTTCCGGCAGCAGGTGGCTGCGGTTGTGGATCAGGGCCCAGGCGCGGGCCGCATGCAACAGAGCGAGAGCTCCACGTGGGGAAAGTCCCACCGTACACTCGGGGCTCTGACGACTGTGCAACACCAGGCGCTCCAGGTAATCGAGCAGGGAGTCCGACGCCTTGACCTGTCCCACCAGGGACTGCAGTTTGCGCAACCCTTCGCTGTTGATACGGGGGGCAAGCCGGGCCAGCTGGGCACGCGGGTCAACGCCCTGAAACAGCGCTCGCTCGGCCTCCCGGGTGGGATACCCGAGACTGATACGCATCAGGAAGCGGTCGAGCTGGGATTCCGGCAATACAAAGGTACCGGACTGCTGCAGCGGATTCTGGGTGGCGATGACGAAAAAGGGCTCGGGCAGCGCACGGGTTTCGCCGTCGATACTGACCTGGTGCTCTTCCATGGCTTCGAGCAACGCGCTCTGGGTTTTGGGAGAGCTGCGGTTGATCTCGTCAGCAAGTAGCAGCTGACTGAAGACGGGGCCTTCGTGAAACCGGAACTGGCCGGAGTCGCGCTCGAAAATACTCACACCGATAATGTCGGCGGGCAGCATGTCGCTGGTGAACTGCACGCGCTTGTAACTGAGGCCGAGGACCTGTGCCAGCGCATGCGCCAATGTGGTTTTGCCCATACCGGGCAGGTCTTCGATCAACAGATGCCCGCGGGCCAGCAGGCAGGCCAAAGCCAGTTTTACCTGATGTTCTTTACCCAGAAGGACCTTGCCGATATCGGCAACAATCGCGGAAATGATTTTTTGCACGGCAAATCCATTACTGCTCAGTTTTTCTTCACTAGCCATTAATGATAGGCCCCGCAGTTAACGAGGCCATTCATCATGTCATATTCCGCGCCATTGTGACCGTATTATGCGAGGGTCGACAAGCCTCGCGCCAGATCGGCTTTCAAATCTTCCACATTCTCGAGCCCCACCGAGATCCGGATCAGGTTTTCACTGATGCCGGCCCTGGCCTTGTCCTCTTCGCTCAAGCGGCCGTGTGTAGTGGTGGCCGGATGGACGATAGTACTTTTCGCGTCACCCAGGTTAGCGGTAACGGAGAAGATCTTGCACGCATCGATCACCTGCCACGCTGCCTCGCGACCGCCCTTGACGGTAAAGCTGAACACCGCGCCGAACCCAGATTGCTGGGCTGCAGCCAGCTGGTGGTTGGGGTGGCTTGGCAGCCCCACGTAGTTGACCTTCTCTACCTGCGGTTGCTCTTTCAGCCACCAGGCCACATCCAGCGCGCTGGTACAGTGGGCCTGCATGCGCAGTTTCAGTGTTTCCAGCCCCTTGAGGAAAACCCACGCGTTGAACGGGCTCATACTGGGGCCACAAGTGCGCAGGAAGATGACAATCTCGTCCATCACTTCCTTGGGACCGACAACCACGCCACCGACACAACGACCCTGGCCATCGAGGAATTTGGTGGCGGAGTGCACAACAATATCTGCCCCCAGTTCCAGCGGACGCTGCAGCGCGGGCGTACAGAAACAGTTGTCGACCACCAGTTGCGCGCCGGCGCTGTGGGCGAGATCCGCCATGGCGCGGATATCAGCCACTTCACACAGGGGGTTGGAGGGCGTTTCCATAAACAGCAGTTTGGTGTCGCCGTCCAGCGCGTCTTTCCAGGCCTGGAAATCGGTGAGGTCGACAAAGGAAACCTTGACGCCGAATTTGATCATGTAGCGGGTGAACAGCGCGGTAGTGGTGCCAAAAACACTGCGCGAACAGATAACTTTGTCGCCGCTTTTCAGCAGTGCCATGCACAGGCTGAGGATGGCGGCCATACCGCTGGATGTCGCGACGGCGGCCTCCCCTCCTTCCATGGCGGCGATACGCTGTTCGAACATGCGCACGGTGGGGTTGGTGTAGCGCGAGTAAACGTTGCCGGGGGACTCCCCGGAAAAACGCGCGGCGGCTTCTGCCGCTGAGGGAAAGACGTAACTGGAGGTGGCGTAAATGGATTCGGAGTGCTCGCCTTCCGCCGACCGGCTCTGGCCTGCACGTACCGCCAGAGTTTCCAGTGCGTAGCCGTCGTCTTCAAACATGGAGTAACCGTCCCGGGTTAGAAATGATTGGAACCGGCAATCTTACCCCATGAACATCAACAAAGCAGGCGAGAAGTACAGTCCATCAGCTCTAGTAAAACGTAAACCTCAACGAAGTTCAGAAATACGAAGCGAAGGCAGAGCGACGGGGATCCATTTTCAGAAGCGTCGGCGACAGG
>NZ_LZDE01000315.1 GCF_002009015.1 Microbulbifer mangrovi
ACGCAGCGTACAGGGATGTATTCGCAGGGGGGCGCCTAGCTCGGTTTCGAAAACCCGCACCCGGGGCTATGCCGCCACAAGGTAGCCCGACTACCACCGCCGTTGCTTTGCCACTCTCCCCGCACTAATCTGTGCACACCAATTCGAACGCCCTTTCTCCGAGGAGGACTCAGTGCACACCGAAGAAATACAATACACCGTCGATGGCGAATCTTTCACCGGCTACCTTGCCTACGACGAAACCATCGAAGGCAAACGTCCCGCCATCCTCCTGCTCCACGAATGGTGGGGACTCAACGACTTTACCCGCGAAGAAGCCGAGCGTCTCGCCGCGGAAGGCTTTACCGCCTTCGCCCTCGACATGTACGGCACTGGAGTCGGCGCCGACAATCCCGGCGATGCGGCGGAACTCATGAATAAAACCCTAGAAACCGAAGGCGCGCCCCTCAAACGTTTCCAGGCTGCCCTCAACCTGATCAACAACCACGAAACCGTAGAAACTGGTGAAGTAGCCGCCCAAGGCTACTGCTTCGGTGGCGCCGTAGCACTCACCATGGCACGCCTCGGCCTGCCGCTCAAAGGCGTCGTCAGTTTCCACGGCACGCTGGAAACCGATGTAAAAATCAAACCCGGCGACGTCAAGGCACAGATCCAGGTCTACACCGGTGGCGACGACGATATGATCCCCGCAGAGCAGGTTGCCAACTTCGTACAGGAAATGCAGGACGCCGACGTACGCTTCGATGTGATCAGCTACCCGGGCGCCAAGCACGGCTTTACCAACCCCGCCGCCACCGGCCGCGGTGAAAAATTTGGTATTCCCCTCGCTTATAACGAAGACGCCGCCAACGATGCCTACGAAGGCGCCGTCGCCTTCTACAACAAAATATTCGACTTCTAAACCGCTCAGCCTAACCGCTTCTCACGGTATCCGGTGGCGCCGGCCACCGCCTTCGGGGCAAAATAGCCGGCGCCAGCGAATTCCATAAGGGGGAAGCGTGCAACCAATCATTTCCGTACAGAACATCGGCAAGACCTATGCCGGCGGTTTTACCGCACTCAAATCCGTCGATCTCGAGATTAATCCCGGCGAGATTTTTGCCCTGCTCGGTCCCAACGGTGCCGGCAAAACCACATTGATCAGTATCATCTGTGGCATCGTCAATCCAACCAGCGGCACCGTGCTGGCCGACGGCCACAATATCCAGCGAGAGTTTCGCGCCGCGCGCAGCAAGATCGGCCTGGTACCCCAGGAGCTGTCCACGGACTCCTTTGAAAGCGTCTGGGCCACGGTCAACTTCAGCCGCGGCCTGTTTGGCAAGGCGCCGAATCCGGAATACATCGAGAAGATCCTGCGTCAGCTCTCCCTGTGGGAGAAAAAAGACAGCCGCATCATGGCGCTCTCCGGCGGCATGAAACGTCGGGTGATGATCGCCAAGGCCCTGTCCCATGAACCTACCATTCTGTTCCTCGACGAACCTACCGCAGGGGTGGATGTGGAACTGCGCCGGGACATGTGGGAAATGGTGCGCGGGCTACGGGAATCCGGGGTGACCATTATTCTCACCACCCACTACATCGAGGAGGCCGAGGAAATGGCCGACCGTATCGGCGTGATCAATCACGGCCAGCTGGTACTGGTGGAAGAGAAAAACACCCTGATGCACAAGCTGGGTAAAAAGCAGCTGGCCATTCAGCTGCAGAGCCCGGTGCAGTCACTGCCTGAGGCACTGAGCGCGTTTGACCTGGAAGTGGCCGACGAAGGCAACCAGCTGATCTATACCTTCGACACCCAGCGCGAGCACACCGGTATTGCCGAATTGCTGCGCCATCTCGACCAGCAGGGGATCGAATTCAAGGACCTGCACTCCAGCGAGAGCTCACTGGAAGAAATTTTCGTCAATCTGGTGCACCAGAACCAGACCGAACAGCAGGCCGGATAAGAGGGAACAGAGTATGAATATTTACGGTATCCGCGCCATCTACAAGTTCGAAATGGCCCGCACCGCGCGCACCCTGATGCAGAGTATTGCCTGGCCGGTTATTTCCACCTGCCTGTACTTTATTGTTTTCGGTACCGCCATTGGCAGTCGCCTGGGAGATATCGAGGGGGTCAGTTACGGTGCCTTCATCATTCCCGGGCTGATCATGCTGTCCCTGCTGTCGGAGAGTATTTCCAACGCATCGTTCGGCATTTTCTTCCCCAAGTTCAGCGGCACCATTTACGAGGTACTGTCGGCGCCGGTGTCGGCGTTTGAAATTGTCGCAGGCTATGTGGGCGCCGCGGCCACCAAGTCAGTGATCATCGGCCTACTGATCCTGATCACTGCGCGCTTTTTTGTGGACTATGAAATTGCCCATCCGTTCTGGATGTTCGGCTTTCTGGTACTGACGGCCATCACCTTCAGTATGTTCGGTTTTATCATCGGCGTGTGGGCAGACGACTTCCAGAAGCTGCAGATCATTCCGCTGATGGTCATCACGCCGCTCACGTTTCTCGGCGGCGCCTTCTACTCCATTAACATGTTGCCGGAATTCTGGCAGAAGGTGACCCTGTTCAACCCGGTGGTATACCTGATCAGCGGTTTCCGCTGGGCTTTCTACGGGGTGGCCGATGTGAATGTGGGTATCAGCCTCGCGATGACAATCCTGTTTCTGCTGATCTGCATGACGAGTATCTGGTGGATATTCCGCACCGGTTACAAGATCCGCACCTGAACCGCTAATAAGCAGTTTTTTCACCACTTAAAAAAGGCCCGTATGGTTACGCCATACGGGCCTTTTTGCTGGCAACGAAGCGGTCACACTTCGCTGTGTATCATCTGTTGCGAATCACACGCCATAGGCGCTGAAAAATACCTGCACCGCCTCCGCCACATGTTTGCGGTTTTCCTTTCTTCCCGGGGGTGCACAACACCCGAGCATAATCTGGATATGCCGACAGCCACCCTGCAACATGCCAAAAAACAATTCTGCCCCATGATCCGGGTCCGGCACATTGAGTTGCTTCAGTTCGTTGGCGCGCTTGAAAAAACTGGCCATGGCATTTTGCGTGCGCTGCGGCCCCGCATCGTAAAACAGTTTTGCCATATCGGGATCGTCAGCACCTATCGCGTTGATCAGGCGCATCAGCCGCAGCGAGTCTTCGCTGTAGATCATTTCCAGAAAGGCTTCACCGATCTTCTGCAGCATTTCCGCCGCCGAGCCGCCCTCTTCCAGAGTGAACATCGGCAGTGGCATCAGGTTTTCGCACTTGGCCTCGATCGCCGACATATACAGTGTCTCCTTGTCGGAGAAGTGGCTGTATACCGTCAGCTTGGAAACACCGGCCTCACCGGCAACTGCATCCATGCTGGTACCCGCGAACCCGTGGGTCAGAAACAGGGACTTGGCGGCGTCGAGAATCGCGCGCCGTTTGGCCGGGTCTTTGGGGCGGCCGCGGGTCGCAGCGGGTGTCGGGGTAGTCTGTTCGCTCATAGCTTTCGTCATCGGGGTGCCCGCTCCCCGCATATCGCCACCAGGGACGGTCACACAGGTTGCGTGGAAGCACGCGCATTCGGCCACTGAATTAGTGGACTCATCAGTTTAATATACTTACTATACTCACCAGTATAGCAATTCAGCTGCGCCCGGTTCGATCGCCAGCGCAGAGACAACTGTACCAGTTTACCCCGGTGTCGACGCGAGAAGCTGCCATTTTGCGCCCCCGGGCTCCTGAACCCCATGGATCGAGGTAATCATGCACAGCTCCACTCTCCCGCCCCTGCGGCTGTTGAAAGCCACACTGGTCGCTACTCTGGGCATTGCCCTGGGCGCCTGCGCACCGGCGGAGTCCGGTCAGGAAAGGCCGCCCCGGCCGGCAATTGTGATACAGCCCACCCCCACTGACTCCCAGATCGCGGTCTATCCCGGCGAGGTACACGCGCGCCATGAGCCGGCACTGGCATTCCGGGTCGGAGGCGAAGTAACTCACCGCCTGGTACAGGTGGGCGACCGGGTAAAAAAGGACCAACCGCTGGCGCAACTGGATGCGGAAGACCTGTTACTGCAGCGTGACAGCGCCCGCGCGCAGCTCACTGCCGCCGAGGCGGAACACCGCAATGCAAAGAGCGAGCACACCCGCTACCGGGAGCTACTGGCGCGCAAGCTGGTGGGTGAATCCCAGTTCGATGCGGTAAAGACCCGATTAGACGCCAGCGCCGCGCAGCTCAAACAAGCCCGCGCGCAGCTGGAGGTGGCGGAAAACCAGGCCGCCTACGCGGTACTCAAGGCCCCGCGCAACGGCGTCATTGCCCGCCGCATGATCGAGGTCGGCCAGGTGGTCAATCCCGGACAGACGGTGTTTACCCTGGCCGCCGAGGGTGAGCGGGAAGTACACATCGACCTGCCGGAGCAGGATATCTCCCGCTTCGCCGTGGGCCAGCCTGTGACACTGGAACTCTGGTCTCGCCCGGGCACGCCGTTTACCGGCAAGATTCGTGAACTCTCCCCTGCCGCCGATCCGACCCTGCGTACCTTTGAGGCGCGGGTCGCTTTCGACAGCGATGCAAGCAATGCCGAACCGGGGCAGAGCGCGCGGGTGTACGTGCAGAAAAACTCGGCCAATAGCCTGCTCAGTGTGCCCATGTCGGCACTGACCGCAGACGGCGACGTCGCGCACCTGTGGAAGCTGGACCACGATACCTTCACCCTGGTCAAAACCCCGGTGGTGGTGGCGAGTTACGGCAATGAATCGGCACTGATTCAATCCGGACTGAGCTCCCGCGACTGGATTGTGGCTGCCGGCACCCAGCTGTTGCGCGAAGGTCAGCGGGTACGTCCGGTGGATCGCGACAATCGCCCCATCGAGTTTGAAGTTGCCGGGCAGCCCTGAGCCGCAACCAATTTATCGCCGTCGGTAGCGAAGATCCCCGTTACCGGCCACTCCCAGTACGGACTACACAAGTACGGACCACGACACCATGCGATTCAATCTCTCCGAGTGGGCGCTGAACAACCGCCCACTGGTGCTCTACGCCATGCTGCTCATCAGCATGCTGGGCGCAGTTTCCTATACCCAGCTCGGCCAGAGCGAAGACCCGCCCTTCACCTTCAAGGTGATGGTGGTCAACACCCTGTGGCCCGGGGCCAGCGCCGAGGAGGTCTCGCGCCAGATCACCGAGCGCGTGGAAAAGAAACTGATGGAGACCGGGGACTACGAAAGAATCACCTCCTTTTCCCGCCCCGGCCAGTCCCAGGTGATGTTTGTCGCCCGCGACAGTATGCGCTCCAAGGATATTCCCGATCTCTGGTATCAGGTACGCAAGAAAGTCGGCGATATACGCCACACCCTGCCGCCGGATATCCAGGGGCCCTTTTTTAACGACGAGTTCGGCACTACCTACGGCAATATCTACGCGCTGACCGGCAACGGCTTTGATTATGCGTTGATGAAAGACTACGCCGATCGCCTGCAACTGGCGCTGCAAAGGGTAGAGGACGTGGGCAAGGTGGAATTGCTCGGCCTGCAGGACGAACGCATCTGGGTAGAGATTTCCAATACCAAACTGGCTTCCCTGGGTATTCCCATGAGTGCGGTGCAATCTGCACTGCAGGGCCAGAACAGCGTCGCCGATGCCGGCTTTGTCGAAGCAAGCAGTGACCGTGTGCGGATTCGTGTCAGCGGCCAGTTCCGCACGGTGGAGGAGATTCGCGATTTTCCCATCCGCGCCGGTGAGCGCTCCCAGCGTCTCGGCGATATTGCGGATATCCACCGCGGCTTCAGCGATCCGCCCCAGCCCCGGGTTCGCTTTATGGGCGAGGATGCCATCGGCATCGCGGTCTCCATGAAAAAGGGGGGCGATATCCTCGCGCTGGGGAAAAACCTGGATGCGACCTTCGCCGAGTTACAACAGGACCTTCCGCTGGGCCTAACCCTGAGCAAGGTTTCCGACCAGCCCGCAGCGGTAAAACAGGGAGTCGGCGAATTTCTCAAGGTACTCGCCGAGGCACTGATCATTGTGATGCTGGTGAGTTTCTTCTCCCTCGGTGTGCGTACCGGACTGGTGGTGGCGCTGTCGATTCCGCTGGTACTGGCAATGACCTTTGCGCTGATGAATTACTTCGGTATCGGTCTGCACAAAATTTCCCTGGGAGCCCTGGTACTGGCCCTGGGATTGATGGTGGACGACGCCATCATTGCAGTGGAGATGATGGCGATCAAAATGGAGCAGGGCCTCAGCCGACTGAAGGCCGCGGGCTTCGCCTGGACCAGCACGGCCTTTCCGATGTTAACCGGCACCCTGATCACCGCGGCGGGCTTCCTGCCCATTGCCACGGCACAGTCCGGCACCGGTGAATATACCCGCTCGATTTTTCAGGTGGTCACGCTCGCGCTGCTCGCGTCCTGGGTTGCGGCCGTGGTGTTTGTTCCCTATCTGGGGGCGCGCCTGCTACCTGCACCGGCAGCTGTCGGGGACGGTACTGAAGAGCACGATCCCTACAACAAGCCCTTCTATCGACGCTTTCGCAAGGTGGTGGACTGGTGCCTGCGCTATCGTAAAACCGTGCTCCTCGCCACCGTGTTGATCTTTGTCGGCGCTATTGCCCTGTTCCGTTTTGTTCCGCAACAGTTCTTTCCCTCCTCTGCGCGGCTGGAGCTGATGCTGGACCTGAAACTGAACGAAGGGGCCTCGCTTACCGCCACCAGCGAACAGGTGACGCGACTGGAAACCCTGCTGGCCCAGCACCCGAAGGTGGAAAATTACGTGGCCTACGTCGGCACCGGTTCCCCGCGTTTTTACCTGCCCCTGGACCAGCAGCTGCCGGCGGCGAGCTTTGCGCAGTTTGTGGTGCTCACCCGCTCCGTGGAAGAACGGGAACAGGTGCGCAGCTGGCTGATCAGCACTTTGCATGAACAATTCCCCAGCGTGCGCACCCGTATATCGCGCCTGGAAAACGGCCCCCCGGTGGGCTACCCGGTGCAATTCCGGGTATCCGGTGAGCATATTGCGAAAGTGCGGGAAATTGCCCGCAGTGTGGCAGAGAAAGTCCGCACCAATACCGCGGTCACCAACGTGCACCTGGACTGGGAGGAGCCCAGCAAGGTGGTCCGTCTGCATGTGGACCAGGCCCGTGCGCGCGCGCTGGGTGTCAGCAGTGCGGAGCTTTCACGTGCTCTGGAGGGATCCCTGTCCGGCACCACCGTGGGCCAGTTCCGCGAAGACAACGAGCTGATCGGGGTACAGGTGCGCGGCGGCGAACACGAGCGCTACGCACTGCACCAGCTGGGGAACCTGGCGATTCAGACCAGCAGTGCGCGGAGCGTGCCGCTGAATCAGGTGGCAACCCTGGAATACGGGTTTGAAGAGGGGGTTATCTGGCACCGCGACCGCCTGCCCACAGTCACCGTACGCGCGGACATCTACGGCAAGCAGCAGCCGGCCACGGTAGTCAATGACATCTGGCCACAGCTGGAGCAGATTCGCACTGAGCTGCCGTCCGGTTATTTGCTGGAGATCGGCGGCAGTGTGGAGGAGTCTGCACGGGGGCAGCAGTCGGTAAACGCGGGGATGCCACTGTTTCTGCTGGTGGTATTTACCCTACTGATGCTGCAGCTGCGACGCTTTTCCCTGGCCACCATGGTATTCCTCACCGCGCCCCTGGGGATTATCGGGGTCACCCTGTTCCTGCTGGTGTTCAATCAACCATTCGGGTTTGTGGCAATGCTCGGCACTATTGCCCTCGCCGGGATGATCATGCGCAACTCCGTGATCCTGGTGGATCAGATTGAACAGGATATTGCCCAGGGTCGGTCCCAGTGGGATGCAATTGTGGAATCCACGGTACGCCGTTTCCGCCCCATTGTGCTCACCGGGCTTACCGCGGTACTGGCTATGATCCCACTTTCCCGCAGTGATTTCTTCGGCCCCATGGCCGTGGCCATCATGGGCGGGCTGATCGTGGCGACGGCGCTGACACTGCTGTTCTTGCCCGCGCTTTACGCCGCCTGGTTCCGTGTTCGCAAAGAGGACTCCACTTCTCCCGCACAGGTACCGCCGGAACCAATCCCGACAGCATAAACGTAAAAAAGGGCAAAGCACGAACGGTGCTTTGCCCCTTTTAATTTCAGTCGCTGATAATTGAGCCCGCTACTGTTGCTGCTTCAGCGAGTCGAACACAATCCCCGTCCAAATATCCGGCTTCATAAAGCCCTGCCCGTAGTGTTCATCAAACTCCCGGGTGGGTTTTGCCGCGATCACCTGTTCCCTGGTATTGCCCGCGTCTACCAGAGTCTTGATCTTACTGCGCAGACGCATCAGCAGATCATGGTACTGCTGCAACCCTTTTTTATCGCTTAGCGGGCCGTGTCCGGGAATGATCGTTGTCTGGTCGTCGGCGATTTCAAGCACGCGACGAGCATTTTCAATAACGCCATCGATACTGCCGCCGGCAGACAGGTCCACATAGGGATAGCTGCCGTTGAAGAAGGTGTCCCCCATGTGGATCACATTCGCTTTCTTGAACAGGATAATGGCGTCGCCATCAGTATGTGCCGGCCCCACATGCTGCACCCGCACTTCATCGCCATTCCAGTGAAAGGTGGTGACATCGGAAAAGGTAATCACCGGTAGTGCCGCTGCCGGTGACGGTGGGGTGGTGCGATTCCACAGTTTGGTAAATTGCTCGGTGCTCATGCGCTTGCGCACATTTTCATGCGCGACAATCAATGCACCCGCCTTGCCCATATTCTCGTTACCGCCAGTGTGATCACCGTGCCAGTGGGTATTGACGACAAATCGCAGCGGCTTGTCGGTAAGCTCCGCCACCGCGGCCAGGATTTTTTCACTCAGGGGCGCGAATTGATCATCCACCATGAAAGCGCCGTCGTCACCGGTAAACAGCGCCATATTCCCGCCGGCACCGGTCAGCATATAAAGATTATCTGCCACGGGTTTTGGTTCGATATCGACCTTGGAAAAATCCCGCTGCGCATGCGCCTGCAGTGCGCTGGCAGCAAACAGCACGATTGCCAGTCCCTGTATCCATTTTTGTTTTTTCATACGTCCCCCTCCGGTTACTACAGTGTCTGGATAATTTTTATCAGCCGATCGGGGCGGTCGGTGACAATACCGTCCAGCCCCAGTGCGATAAATTTTTTCATGGTTTCAGCTTCGTCCACGGTCCACACGGAAATATGCAGATCGCAGCGACGGGCTGCGCTTACGAAGCGCCGGGTAAATACGGGCAATCCGTAATAGCGCACCGGAAGCTGCATGGTCTGGTAAGCGGGCTTCAGCAGTCTTTCCGCAAACACACACTGTGCAGCAAAGAACAGTAGCGCTTCCGGTAATGTGGCCCCGGTGGCCACCCCGGGACAGAGACTGCGGAATGCGCGAATCACGCTACGGTGGAAAGAGGAGACGATCAATCGCTCTCCACCACCGGCCTTTTCAATAGCCCGCGCCAGCGCCTGCGCCGCGCGCGGATCGTCATTCTTCAGCTCGATAATCATCGGGGTTTCTGGAAACGCGGCAAAGACCTGGTCTATGGTCACCAGTGGCTGTGAATCCTTGCGATAGGGAAATTGCTCTCCGTCCGGACTCCAGTGGAAGGCCGCATTGAGACTTTCCAGTTCCCGCAGCGTTTTGTCTTTTACCCGACCGTTGCCGTCTGTCGTGCGCTCGAGGGTGCCATCGTGCAGTAATACCAGGTGCCCGTCTGCCGTCAGGTTTAAATCCATCTCCAGAGCATCCACCCCCAGCGCTACCATCTTGCGCAGGTACAGCAGGGTATTACCGGGATAGAGCCCCTGCCCGCCCTCATCACCATGGGCAATGACCAGCGGGCGCGGGCGACACGGACGCAGCCAGTGATCCTTTCGATTCATAGAGCCATACTGCCGCGCATTCACCCGATTCACGATGCCTGTTGTTGCGACTTTGCCGCCGGGTCCTCGGATTCTGATGCCCCCGTAACTGTCGCCTGCTGCCGCCAGCGTATAAAGCGCGCCTCAAGCCACAGGGGGAAGAAAATCACGATGTCATAAATCCGCACCAGCATAGCCCCGGTGCGCAGGATGCCCGCACCTGCAAGCCGGAGGATGAGCGCCAGCAGACGTAGCAAAAACGCCGAGACAATACCGATTACCGTGCGTGCAGACGCGATAAAACTCTCCAGGGGGATAGCCGCGAACATCAGCACAAACGGCAGTGCAAACCCCATCACCATCTGCACCGATGCCGTTATCCACAATGGTCCTACCTGCATATCTGCCGCTGCGGCACCGGCAGCGATATCTCCCTGAATCAATAACTCACGCATAAAGGCCAGCCCGCCTTCAGCCACTGCGAGTAAAAACAGCAGGGCAAACGCACCCCACATCAAGCGCGCCCGGGTTTTATCATTCAGCGCACCAATCACCGGAAACAGGCGGGTGATCTGCAAGCACTCCATAACCAACAGGCCCATGGCGATTTCCATCAGGATAAGTACCAGCGCCGAGATATCCGCTACCGGGTAGCCACCAATACTGCCGGAACCGCCGACCACTTCCGCCATCGGCCGGGCTATCAGGTGAAAATTAACCAGCACACTGCCAGCGGCTATGGTGAGCACAAACAGGGAAATAAAAAACTGGGCAAGGGAAGACGAAGACAGCATTCGCAGGGCACGCTCGCTCCCCTGCAGGATTTCTTCGTAGCGCTCCATATGGCCATCCACCACCTGGGCGCGCTGCTGTACGCCAATGACGGTCTTGTTGACCTTTCCCAGACTTTTGAGAATCGCACGCCACGCCGGCATCATGCGCTTGAGTAATTGATGTCGCTCCCGCGCAGACTCCCGGTAGGCTTCACGGGCCTTGGATTCGGCCTTGCGCATGGAGACATGGATGGTTTCCAGAACATTGCCGACGATGGAGTCGTGATCTGCGGGAATCTCCGCTACCGCCTTGATCGCCCTGGCCCAGTTGGTGGGTTCTGGCGGCACTTCCGCACTGCGTACATAGTCTTCATCTATGGCGGCAAGTTGCTCACACAGTTTGCGGTGCAGCGCCGGGTACTGAGCGAGCTCCTTTTTCATCGCGCTTTCAATACGATCAAACTCGCGCTCGATATGCCGCTCGGAAACCTCACGGCCGGCGGCGATCAGGACCTCGCGATTGCGCAACTGTAAACGCCCTTCTGCCATCGCTACCGCATTGGCCCCGAGGCGCAGGGAATGATGAAAAAAGCGCGCCAGGGCGAGTATCCCCTGATGGAAAGGCTTGCGAGCCAGAAACAGCGCGATCAGTGCGATGACAAACCACAACCACACTGGCAGGCTGTGAAAGATTCCGGTCATGGTACAGCTTCCTCCCTTGCTGACAGGCAGCAACTGTTAACGTGCGTACAGACCCGACCTCAGTCTTGTAATGAAGCAGTGGCGTCCATTGCCACAAATCACAAAGAAGTGACATCCGCCATCGTATCAAGGGTAACCGGCAATTTGTCCAGGAAATCGCTTTTAGGAATGTTTTTTACGCCAACACGTGGCACAGAGTCAGTCGAGGCGCTTGCGGAAACGCAGGATAGCGAGGGTCATCATCAGCAGGATAAAGGCAAGCAACGCCAGCAGGTCTGGCCACAGCTCAAAAATCCCCGCACCGCGCAGCATCACGCCGCGTATCAGACGCAGAAAATGCGTTAGCGGCAGTATCTCCGCCAACCACTGTGCCGCTTTGGGCATACCGTCAAACGGAAACATAAACCCGGAGAGCAGGATCGAGGGCAGGAATACGAAAAAGGTCATCTGCATGGCCTGGAACTGCGACTGGGCGCGGGTGGAAATGAGCAATCCCATGGCCAAGTTGGCGAGAATCAGCAGCAGTGCGGCGATATATACATCCAGCAGGCTGCCGCGGATGGGTACGCTGAACAGCAGGGTACCGAGCAACAGTATCAGACTGGTCTGGATCAGGCCGATCATGCCGTAGGGCAACACCTTGCCGATCATCAGTTCTGCGCTGCTCACCGGCGTGGCGATCAGCAATTCCATATTGCCCCGCTCCCGCTCCCGCACAATGGCTACAGAGGTAAACATCACCATGGTCATAGTGAGGATGATGCCGATCAACCCCGGCACGATATTGATCGCCGATACCCGCTGGGGGTTATAGAAGCTCACAATACTCACCGGCGACTGCGATTGAGGAACCGAAGACTGCCGGTTGGGCTGGTTGGTATTGTTTTCCGGCGGCGGCTCCCCAATCGGCACCTGCGCCAGTTGCGCCGCGGCGCTTTGCACCACTGTATCGCTGCCATCCACCAGTATCTGGATTGCCTGTTGGCCATTCGCCAGGCGGCGCTCGTAATCGTAGGGGATCACGATACCCACACTGATTTTCCCGCGGCGTAACATGTCCATCAACTGCTCCGGCGTTTCCGCCTGGGCAACCGGATCGATCACCCCGGTTGCCAGCATATCCATCACCTGCTGGCGGGACGCACTGGTGCCCGACTGGTCGGCGATGGCGGCGGGGAGATGGCGCAGATTCAGGTTGATCGCGTACCCGAACAGGACCAACTGCATGATCGGAATACCCACAATCATGGCGAGTGTCATGCGGTCCCGGCGTAATTGTCGGAACTCTTTGACTAACACCGCGAACAATCGGCGAGCGTTCACGTGTCTGCCTCTTTGCGCGCTTCCTGCTGATGCGTTGCCGCCACGAACACATCTTCCAGGCTGGGGGATACCGGTGCCACTCTGGCATCCAGCTTCTGCGCCACAAGTGCACGCTCCACACTCTGCTGGCTGGCCCTCTGGGCATCGATCAGGACCCGCAGACTGTTACCGATCTGTGCAGCACTGATGACACCGGGCACCTCTGACAGGGCGCGCTTGGCATTGCGCTGGGCATCCGTCTCCACCAGCAGGGTACGCCCATCCAGATTGTCGGTGAGTTCACCGGGGCTGCCATCCGCAACCAGGCGACCGCGGTCGAGAATAGCCAGGCGGTGGCAGCGCTCCGCTTCATCCATATAATGGGTGGATACCAGAATGGTGGTGCCGGCATCGGTGAGCTCGAACAGCTTCTCCCAGAAATCCCGCCGCGATTCCGGGTCCACCGCGCTGGTGGGCTCATCGAGAAACAGCAACTCCGGCTTGTGGATAACTGCGCCCGCCAGTGCCAGACGCTGCTTCTGACCACCACTCATGGTGCCGGCAAGCTGGTTCGCGCGGCCTTCAAAATGATATTCCGACAACAACTCGTCGATGCGCACACTTGCCTTGCGCGCAGGCATGTTCTGCACCGCCGCCAGAAATTCCAGGTTTTCGCGCACAGTGAGATCGGTAAACAGGGAAAATTGCTGGGTCATATAGCCGATGTGCTGGCGCAGTACTTCTGCCTGTTCGGGAATGCGCAGCCCGAGGACTTCGATCTCCCCGGCAGTGGGCGTCAGCAGGCCACACAGCATGCGGATACTGGTGGATTTTCCCGACCCGTTGGGACCGAGAAACCCGTAGACCTGGCTGCGTCGCACTGTAAGCTCCACCTCGTCTACCGCTTTCAGCGAGCCGAAGTGTTTGCTCATACCGCGTGCGCGGATGGCGATATCATTTTCCGCCATCGTAGGGCTCTTCACCGGCGTCCGTCGTACCGGCAGCCGGTATGGAATCTTTATGTCGCGATTTTCCAATATCCGGTGCGGACAGCACACGCCCTGCCGCCCCCTGCTTTAGCGAGGCAGAAAATTCCGCCCTCAACGGCAATCCCGCCGGCAAACGCGCTGCATCTGCTTGCAGCTGAATTTCGGCGATATAGCTGAGGCGGGTGGCGTCGTCGCCGGTGAGCGCGTAATACGGGGTAAAGCTGGGCTCGTTGCGTACCATACGAACCGTTCCGGAAAAGGGACCAAGCTTGTGAATACCATCCTCCCCTTTCCCCATGCCCTCCAGGTATACCTGTGCACGACCACCGACCTCGACATCGAGCCGCAGCGGTTGTGGCACATAAACCCGGGCGTAGGGAGTTTCTCCTGTCAGCATCACCACCAGAGATCCGCCGAGAGGCGCCTGGTCGCCGAGTTTGAAGGGGATGCTGTCAACGATGCCGGGCTGAGGCGCCGTAACCGTCAGTTTCTGCAGCAACGCGCGCCGCGCCTGCGCCTGCGCGCGCGCTTCCGCCAGCGCCGCCTGCCCCTGCTCTATCTCCTCAATACGGGTGCCGCGCTCCAGCTCCAGCAGTTGCTCCCGCGCACCGCGTACTTGCGCCTCGGCACCTTCCGCGGCGGCCTGGGCGGCATCGATATCGGATTGAGAAGCGTAATTTTTTTTGCCCAGGGCCTGCAAACGCCGATAGTCCGCCTCGCGATCACGAGCTTCCGCCTGCGCCGCCTCGAGCGCAGCGCGTGCACGGGCAATTTCTTCCACTCTCGGGCCGTCGTTCAGTTCCTCCAGCACCGCGACCTGACGGGCCACTGCAGCTTCCGCTGCCTGTAATTCCGCGCGTGTAGTCTGAGGATCCAGCTGTAGTAGTACCTGCCCTTCAGCCACTCGTTGCCCCTCACGCACCCGGATATCGACGATTTTTTCCGCCACCGGCGCAGGTACCGCTATACGATCCCACTCCAGGGTTCCGAGAGTCGCCGCTTCCCGATCGCTGCACGAGGAGAAAATCAGCAAGAATATGGCGCAAAGACTACAACGACGAATAGTTCTTCCGAATTTATGCCTCACCGATTCACTCTTCTATTTGACTACGCTTAAAAGTGGCAAATGGCTGGCGTTAACTCCAGCCACCTGAGAAAAGTTTGTTCCTATTTACGTCTCATCCGGAAAAAATATTCCCGGAAATTATAAAAACAAAAAGTCATGTTCAAAGCTTTCTTAAAAAATCAATTTTTAAGACAAAAAATTATGGGAAGACTGTCATCTTATTTGGCCGTCTCCCCCAAAATCCCTACTACACTCCATACAAATTTCTCAAGGAATGAGATTTTTCACTTAACCGGGTCGGCGCAAATTCCTCCACACGGGCAAAACAAGAAACCGCCCAAACCAAGAAGTAAAAACGGGGGAATCTTCAGGGGTCATTCAACCGTCGCATCCCGCGAGGACAATCTCGTTCTGAGAAGGTTATGGGTCAATTATGGGGTCATCTATGCCGTTTCTCTTTTTGAGCGATACCGGCCTTCACGGGGACTTAATGTTCTCTCTCATCTCGGAATCACTGCCTTTCAACTGGGAAAAGTCGGATTTTGGAAAACAGAAGCACTGCCTGAAGACTTACGAGGCCATTGTCGTGAACTGTTTTGCGCTTACGTCAAAATCAACACCGAGCGCAGAATTCAACTACCTGAAAGGCATCGAGCACTCGCGCGTATTGTTGATCAATGTGCCCAATGACCTGCCCGCTCACATCACCGCACCATTGGAAGAACGTAAATTTACCTTCCTGTGCGACAGCCGAACCGGGCAACAGGAGCTGATCCGCAAGCTCACATCGGGATTACAGAACTCGCGAGTGCAAGGCGATGGTGACTCACGCTCAAGGCTACTCCTTACCAAGCGCGAGCAGCAAATCCTGACCCAGCTTACTACCGGTGAACCCAACAGTATTATCGCCTCGCGCCTGCATCTGAGCGAACACACCGTCAAGAACCATATGTACAACATCTTCCGGAAGATCGGAGTGAAAAATCGCCTGCAGGCCAGCAATTGGGCAAAGCTCAATCTGCAGATGGAAAAGATATGACGCCAGTAAGACCTTCGCTGCATACATGGGTTCCCACTGCGCTGATCTGTGCCCTGCTGGTACTGAACCTGGCGCTGCCGGCACACTGTATCGCGCAGCAGGAGGACAGTGGAGCCCTGGAAGATACTGCTCCAGGGGCAGACGATGACGCAGCTATCGAGAACGAAATCAGCGGCTTCAATATCGATCAGACCATCACCCGTACCGGGCATGATTTCGCCCGCTTTATGAGCGAGTACCGCAACCTGAATTACCCGGATAGTGATTACAACCTGACTATCCAGGAAAGGCCGTCTGCCCGCTGGGGAAACTTGATCTGGATCACTTACAACAACAAAACCGTTTTTCGACGGTTTGTCAGCCCCAGTACCAATAATATCCGAGAGCTGGCGGAAGAAGCATCCCAAATGATTCATGAAATGGTGCTTCAGGAAAAAGTCCGCGCAGCCTTCACCGACCACTTTGACTTAGGCAAGGATGAACTCTGATGGCAAACAATAAAGCAGCGCACCTGCTACTGGTCCCCTGTATCGCCCTGTCCAGCAGCTTGGCGCTGGGAACAGAGCTGGTATACGAGCCCCGTAACCCCAACTTTGGCGGCAATCCCTTGAACGGCAGTTATCTGTTGCAAAACGCCCAATCCCAGGACGATCACGAGGACCCCAACAACCCCGCAGACCTGTATGAACAGCCCAGCGCACTGGACCGCTTTACCGATTCCCTGGAAACGCGCCTGCTTAACCAGCTACTCACTGATGTTGGTAACGGCAACAGTGGCGAACTGATCACCGACGATTTTATCGTCCAGATTGTCGATAACGACGGCGTATTGACCGTTTTGATTACCGATCGCGCCACCGGAGATAAAAGTGAAATCATCGTTAGCGGCCTGAACCCCACTAACTGATCCGTAAAACTCGAACAACCTACATCTAATACACAACAGGATATAAAGCCATCAGATCCCTATAGATGCACCCTGGACTGATCCGCAATTCCAAATAATCGCGAATAATACTGGAGACTAGCGTGATGTTTACTAGAGGTTCCAAACTCGTCGCCGCCCTTACATTTATTGTTGCCATCAGTGGCTGTACCGCCGTCAAGAACACCGGCGATGCGCTGTTTGGACCAGGGCGAGAAGAGGCCAAGCTGACTCCGCGAGATGCGACCTATCGCGATCTGCTCAATCTGCCGCTGCCCAAGGGAAAAATCCTTGCCGCGGTGTATAACTTTCGCGACCAGACCGGTCAGTACAAGCCAGCGCCTTCCAGCAGTTTCTCCACCGCCGTTACCCAGGGCGCTGCGTCGATGCTGATGAACGTACTGAACGAATCCGGATGGTTTATCCCATTGGAGCGTGAAGGCCTGCAAAACCTGCTCACAGAGCGCAAGATCGTTCGCGCGGCACTGGCCAAACCCAATGCACCGGAGAATAACCCGATGCTGCCTTCGCTGGTGGCTGCGAATATCCTGCTGGAAGGTGGAATCGTCGCCTATGACACGAATATCCGCACCGGCGGCGCCGGAGCACGTTACTTTGGCATTGGTGCCGACGAGCAGTACCGGGTTGACCAGATTACAGTGAATTTGCGCGCCGTGGATATCCGCTCCGGTCGCGTGTTGCATTCCGTACTTACGTCAAAAACCGTCTACTCGAAGGCGATAAGCGCAGATGTATTCCGCTATGTAAAATTCAAACGGCTACTGGAAATAGAGCTGGGCACGACCACCAATGAACCCGCTCAGCTCGCCATGTTATCAGCGATGGAATCTGCGGTGATTCACCTTATCAGCCAGGGAATCATCAGTAATTCCTGGGCGCTGGATAACCCGGACGATATCAATAACCCGGTATTGCAGTATTACCTGAATGAAAGTACCGCCGTCCTTTAGGGTGGTAGAGATGTCCGTTAATAAACGCGCAAATAAATAGGTATTGAGATTTCCCCATGGAAAAAAGTCCCGCTCATCCCGGATTGTGGATGTTCCCGATCGCTCTGGTGACTGCATTTTCTGCATCACACACCGCCCTGGCACAGGATGTCGATAGTGGCTCCGGTGAGCTTTCAGGTATCAGTGAATTGGATGCCCCTTTCGGCTTTTCGACCGCAAACATGGCAAATATTTATCAGGAAGGTAATTTCAACCATGTTTCGGCACAGCAGCTGGGGACGGTGAATTTTCTCTCGATACAACAGGTCGGCTTCAAGAATCTGCTGATTAGCAATCAGGCCGGCGCAGGAAATAGCACCGTGGCCACGCAAACCGGGGAAAGTAATATCGCAGCACTACTGCAGGCCGGCTACGAAAATATTATCTTGCTGGAGCAGATCGGCTATGCCCATAAAGCGGGAATCACCCAGTACGGTGTACGCAATTCTGCGAAAGTGGAGCAGATCGGCTTATCCCACAACGTGACCATCAACCAGCGGGGCAACGGGTTGAGTACCGCAGTCACCCAGACCGGGGTTTCCATGACCACCACCATCAATCAATACGACTAGCGGCAACCCGTTCTGTTCGCTTTCTGAAACGCCAAAACACACCGGTTCGCTACAGAGGTAAACATGCCAGCTCCCAAGCAATTAGACGCGAGCTCCATCTTTTCACGTCGTTTTGGCGCGGCGACGCTGATGGTGCTGCTGCTCGTTTCTCAGCGTAGCGCTGCTGAGGACAATACCGTCTATCAGTATCAGGAGGGCCTTGAAAACTTCGCCATCTCCCAACAACAGTTCGAATCGACCAAAGAAAATACCTTTGAACAGGATCAGGAAGGTACACAGAACAGCGCGCACGGTGTCCAGAAGCAGGAGCGCGACAGTAAAATCCGTCAGAAGCAGGATGGTGCGTTTAACGACTCCCATGTCCAGCAGCAATACGGCAGCGACAACGAGATTCACAACGTGCAGATAGGCGCAGAGAATAACGCTACCACACTACAGTCAGTCACCCATGGAAACCTGGCCCTGACTCGTCAGGTGGGGTTCGGTAACGCAGGCAGTATCAGCCAATTAAGCGGTAACTTTAACGATGCCCGGATACACCAGAGCGGGATCGCTAACCGTGCGGATACCTCTCAGGACAGCGGGTTCTACGTTAAAAGTCACACGGAGCAACAGGGAAACGATAATAACGCGTCAGCTTCTCAAACGGGTGTGGGGCACTTTTCCGTAATCGCGCAGGAAGGGGCATTCAACCGGGGGCTGGTTCAGCAGTCGGGAGCCCAACAGGAAGCGGATTTATTGCAGAGCGGCCTGGCAAACCAGTCCATCCTGCTACAGGAAGATGATTATAACCGGGCCAGCAGCAACCAGAGTGGCAACTTCAATCAAGTGATCATCCAACAAAGTGGCGCTTTTGGTCTCGGCGGCAGCCATCAGTCAATTGTGAGTCAGGTTGGTTCGTTTAACGCCACTGCGATTTCGCAAACTGGGGCATCTTCGAATGCCACGGTAACCCAATTCGGCAACGGCAATTCCGTGTCACTTTCCCACTGACCATTGCATTTGTAGATTTAGCTGAAGGTTTGCCTTCAGTTTCCTCGCAAGACGCCCTCATCCCCCTATAAAAAGCTTTTGACGCCATTACTCTGTTATTCGGTTATGAATACGGGTTTTCCAGAGCTTTTCCTGATTAAAAAATATACTTTTTTCCTAGTTTTTTATGACTTCCCTCCTATAGCGGCCCCACCTTCAAGCAGCAACACTCAATAACAAGATGATCAACTTTTGAACTCATTGATCACTTATTAAGCTCTCAACGTCGAGAGCCTGTGCTGGAGTTACCCCCTTCACTTACTGCTGACATTCGCAACGCCAACGATCGAATGCTTCAGTGATCCATCAATGTCAGGGGAGCCCCCGCTAAGACACAGACTTGGGAATGGAGTCCATCACGGGCGGGCGGTAGACGCCAACCACCGACTTCTTCCCCCCAGTTATGGTGCATTCAATCGTGCCATAAATGATCAGCACCCCCGGGGCTGGTTGTACTTAACGTCCGAAGTAAAGGAGCAACTCATGAAGACGTTTTCCCCCATCGCTGCTGCCATCCTACTGGCTGTAAGTGGTTCTGCTTTTGCCGCAAACAACACTGCCAATCTGACTCAAATTGGTATTGGTAACGGCGCGATCGCGGATCAGACTGGTCCAACAACCAATGACAACACCATCAATCAGGTTCAGGTGGGCTTCTTCAACGGTGCCTACGCAGAACAAGACGGTGAAAGCAACAGCCTGATCAACCAGACCCAGTTTGGTGCGGCAAACGGTGCTTTCTCACTGCAAACCGGTGGTTTCGCCAACAGCGCTTCTATCTTCCAGGCCGGCGCAGTGAACGGTGCAGCCACTATCCAAGCGGCCTCAGCCCTCACCAGCGCCTCGGTTACTCAGCTGGGCTTCCTGAACGGTGCATTCTCCCTGCAGCTGCTGAGCGCCCTGAGCTCAACTGACATTACCCAGGTTGGTATTGCCAACACCGCATCTGCAGTTCAAGTACTGAGCTTGCTGTCTTCCTCTGACATCTTCCAGTTCGGTATCGCGAACAATGCGGACTCCTTCCAGGTTGGTATCCTGAACTCCTCCAGCATGACTCAGCTCGGCGTTGGTAACGATGCAGATACCCGTCAGATCGGTCTGCTGAATGATGCTGACATTCTGCAAGTTGGTCTCGGAAACGAAGCAGACGTATCTCAGCTGGGTCTGGGCAACTCCGGTAGCACCGTTCAAGTCGGCCTGTTCAACGACAGCTACATCGGTCAGGTTGGTGTTGGCCTGACTGCCACTACCGTTCAGCTTGGCGGCTTCAACAATGTACTCGTGGGTCAGATTGGCCTGGGTGATACCGCCACCTCCCTACAGGTTGGTTTCGGTAACAACGGCCTGATCCTGCAGTAACCCTGCGATCGCGCTTTAAGAAATGGGTGGCCTATCCGGCCGCCCATTTCTTTCCTCATTTTAATGGTCAGCAATCCACACCGTTCAAAATTCCTTTCGTAGTTTTGGAGTGAAGGAGTTAACGTGAAATCTCTCATTCCTGTCAGTGCAGCTGCCTTGCTCGCATTCAGTTGTGTCACCTGGGCTGACAACAACACAGCCATCCTGATCCAAACCGGTAATGGCAACAATGCCATCATCGACCAGACTGGTATGGAGGGAAGTTTTATCGTCAAGATTCAACAAGGTGCGCTCAATGAGAGCAGTACCGTGGTTGCGTCCTTTGGCAGTCAAATTCACCATGAACAGCTAGGACAATTCAACAACGCATTTTCCCTGCAGCTAGGTGGAGCAGGCAATAGCAGCACCATTTTCCAGCTCGGGCAGGGGAACTGGGGCAGTACTTTCCAGGTAGATGCCGTTAATAGTGATGCAATTATTTCCCAAGTCGGCAATAGCAACACTGCGAATATTTTTCAGTTTGGCGGCAGCGATAACGTAGCCACCATCACGCAGGTTGGCAGTCTCCATAATGGCTTAATTGGTCAGTACGGAGCCACAGATTCTGATGCGCATATTTTGCAGTATGGCACTGCCCAAGTGGCAACCATCACCCAATCAGGGACAGGCCACTTCTCTAGCATTACGCAAAGTGGCGTGGCCAACTCCGCACATACCGTGCAATTGGGTCAGTACAATAGCGCTGACATTGTGCAGAGTGGGATAGGAAACCTTGCGTTTGTGTCACAGACTTCAAGTTACAACTCAGCTCTGGTTACTCAGGACGGCATTGCTAACAATGCAATGGTTCTGCAAGGAGGTGTGCTTGGTGGGAATTCGGCAATCGTGAGCCAGCAGGGTATTCTCAACGAGGCATACGTGAATCAGTCTTCTGCATCAAACTCGGCAACAATTTCGCAAATCGGCGTTGGAAACGAGGCAAGTATTTTGCAGTAAATTTTCGTTTTTCAGAAATAAAGAAGGCGGCCAGTGGCCGCCTTCTTTACCCTGGAGAGCAAGAAAAATCAGATATGCGCTACAGAGTCGATCTCGTATTCCACCGCGCCGGATGGGGTATTCACCACTACGATGTCCCCCTCCTCCTTGCCGATCAGTGCACGGGCAATCGGGGAGTTCACTGAGATTTTCTTGTTTTTCACGTCGGACTCGTCATCACCCACAATTTTGTAGGTCACTTCTGAATCATCTTCCATATGGATGATGGTCACAGTGGTACCGAAAATCACTTTGCCTGACGGCTCGATGGCTTTCACATCAATGACCTGGGCCAGTGACAGCTTGCCTTCGATTTCCTGAATACGGCCCTCGATAAAGCCCTGTTTTTCACGCGCTGCGTGATACTCGGCATTTTCCTTGAGATCACCGTGTTCGCGGGCCTCAGCAATGGCCTGCACCACCGCTGGGCGCTGTACTTTCTTCAGGTCTTCAAGTTCTGTACGCAGGGCCTCGGCGCCCTCGACAGTCATAGGTACTCGGTTCACAGGAACCTCCACAATCTCAGTTTTTCGCGGTAATTCAGGATGAGCCGGAATTACTCATGACGTTATTTTGCAGTATTTCTTTAACGAAAAAGCTCCGCCAAACAGCGGAGCTTTTGGAAGTGACGGCACCGGAATACCGCCAGTTTTAACGCTCGATCAGCCTTGCAGACGCACGACACGTTGGTGCAGTTCCTGCAGACTGCGCACCTGATGCGGCTCGGCAATCTGCATTGCCATCGCCATGGCGCGGGCCGCGGCCAGGGTTGTGGTGTAGCAAACCTGGTGGTTCTCGGCACTGCGACGGATGTCCGCAGAGTCGCGAATGGCCTGACGTCCCTCGGTGGTATTCACCACCAGCGCAATCTCGTCGTTTTTGATCATATCGACGATATGAGGACGGCCTTCACTCATCTTGTTTACCGTTGTAACGGTAATATCCGCTTCTTGCAAGACCTTCGCTGTACCGCGGGTAGCCACCAGCTCGAAACCGAGGCCGGACAACTCGCGCGCAACGTCCACAACACCCGGCTTGTCTACATCGCGTACGGAAATGAATACCTTGCCGGATTCCGGCAGGGCGTCACCGGCACCGATAAGGCCTTTGTCGAAGGCTTCGGCGAAGCTTTCACCCACGCCCATTACTTCACCGGTGGACTTCATTTCCGGGCCGAGAATCGGGTCGACCTTCGGGAACTTGTTGAACGGGAATACAGACTCCTTCACGGAGTAGTAGTCCGGCACAATTTCACTGGTAAAGCCCTGCTCCGCCAGGCTGATGCCTGCCTGACAACGCGCGGCGATCTTCGCCAGCGAGGTGCCAATACACTTGGACACGAAGGGAACCGTACGGGAAGCCCGCGGATTCACCTCGATCACGTAAATCTCGCCATCCTGATAGGCAAGCTGGGTATTCATCAGACCGACAACGCCCAGTTCACGGGCCATGGCCTTGACCTGCTCGCGCATCTTGTCCTGCACGTCCGCCGGCAGGCTGTAGGGCGGCAGGGAGCAGGCGGAGTCACCGGAGTGCACACCACACTGTTCGATATGCTGCATGATGGCGCCGATCACCACATCCTCACCATCGGATACCGCATCGATGTCCACCTCGATGGCAGAGTGTAGGAAGTGGTCCAGCAATACCGGTGCTTCGTCGGAAACTTCTACCGCTTCCTTCATATAGGTCTTGAGTTCGTCTTCCTTGTAGACGATCTCCATGGCGCGGCCACCCAGTACATAGGACGGGCGCACAACCAGCGGATAGCCGACTTCCTTGGCTCTCTGGATGGCTTCGTACTCGGAGCGCACAATAGCATTCTGCGGCTGCTTGAGGCCGAGACGCATGATCATCTGCTGGAAGCGCTCACGGTCTTCCGCACGGTCGATCTGCTCTGGAGTGGTACCGATAATCGGCACACCTTCCGCGGCGAGGTAGCGCGCCAGGTTGAGCGGAGTCTGACCACCGAACTGCACGATAACGCCGGTGGGGTTTTCCTTGCGCACGATTTCCAGTACGTCTTCCAGGGTTACCGGCTCGAAGTAGAGGCGGTCGGACGTGTCGTAGTCAGTGGAAACGGTCTCCGGGTTACAGTTGACCATAATGGTCTCGTAACCGTCTTCGCGCATGGCCAGTGCTGCGTGTACACAGCAGTAATCAAACTCGATGCCCTGACCGATACGGTTGGGGCCACCGCCGAGCACCATGATTTTTTTCTTGTCGGTCGGCTCAGCCTCACACTCTTCATCGTAGGTGGAGTACATGTACGCCGTGCTGGTGGCAAATTCGGCCGCACAGGTATCCACCCGCTTGTAGGAAGGGAATACGCCCATCTTGTGGCGGAATTCGCGCACGGTTCTCTGGCTCACACCGAGCAGGTCCGCCAGGCGCTTGTCGGAGAAACCCTTGCGCTTGAGGAAGCGCATGGTCTTGGCATCCAGCGCGGAAGTCGGCATGGACTTCAGCGGCTCTTCGATATCCATCAGTTCCTTGATCTGCACCAGGAACCAGGGATCGATACCGGAGAGCTCGTAGACTTCATCGACGCTCATGCCCATGCGGAAGGCATCGCCCACATACCAGATACGCTCGGCACCGGCCACGGATAGCTCGCGACGCAGGCGCTCCACCGAGCCCACTTCCGATGGGTCGAGTTTTGGCTCGAAGCCAAAAGAACCCACTTCCAGACCGCGCAGGGCTTTCTGCATGGATTCCTGGAAGTTACGGCCGATGGCCATTACCTCACCCACAGATTTCATCTGGGTGGTCAGGCGCGCGTCCGCTTCACCGAATTTTTCAAAGGTGAAGCGCGGGATTTTGGTAACCACATAGTCGATGGACGGTTCGAAAGACGCCGGGGTAGCCCCACCGGTGATGTCGTTCTGAAGTTCGTCCAGGGTATAGCCCACTGCCAGCTTGGCCGCGACCTTGGCAATCGGGAAGCCGGTGGCCTTGGAGGCCAGTGCGGAGGAGCGAGACACCCGCGGGTTCATCTCGATGATCACCATGCGGCCGGTTTTCGGATCCATACCGAACTGCACGTTGGAGCCGCCGGTTTCCACGCCGATTTCACGCAATACCGCGATGGACGCGTTGCGCATCAGCTGGTATTCCTTGTCGGTCAGGGTCTGCGCCGGGGCCACGGTGATGGAGTCGCCGGTGTGTACGCCCATGGGATCGAAGTTCTCGATGGCACAGACGATGATGCAGTTGTCGTTCTTATCACGAACCACCTCCATCTCGTACTCTTTCCAGCCGAGCAGGGATTCGTCGATCAGCAGTTCATTGGTGGGGGACAGGTCGAGGCCGCGTTTGCAGATTTCCTCGAACTCCGGCCAGTTGTAGGCCACACCGCCACCGGATCCACCCATGGTGAAAGACGGGCGGATAATCACCGGAAAGCCGAACTCTTCCGGTACCTTCTTGGCTTCGTCCATGGAATGTACGATCTTCGCGCGCGGGGTCTCGAGACCGATGGCTTTCATTGCCTTGTCGAACAGGTCGCGGTCTTCCGCTTTTTCGATGGCGTTTTTGTCCGCACCGATCAGCTCACAGCCGTACTTTTCGAGCACGCCGTTCTTGTCCAGCGCCAGCGCACAGTTCAGCGCGGTCTGACCGCCCATGGTGGGCAGGATCGCATCCGGGCGCTCTTTTTCAATGATCTTGGCAACCGTTTTCCACTCCACCGGTTCGATGTAAGTGGCATCCGCCATGGCCGGGTCGGTCATGATGGTGGCCGGGTTGGAGTTCACCAGGATGACCCGGTAACCCTCTTCGCGCAGGGCTTTACAGGCCTGGGCGCCGGAGTAGTCAAATTCACAGGCCTGACCGATGACGATGGGGCCAGCGCCGATGATCAGAATGCTTTGAATGTCTGTGCGTTTTGGCATCTTTCTTCCGTATCTAGCCGGCCTCGGCCGGTGGATCAAATTCTGGTCTTGGGAGTCGGGAGCGCCGGGTTAGCGGCGCGATTCCATCATCTCGATAAACTGATCGAACAGTGGCGCCACGTCGTGGGGGCCGGGGCTCGCTTCCGGGTGGCCCTGGAAGCTGAAGGCCGGCTTGTCCTTCAGACGAATGCCTTGCAGGGTGCCGTCGAACAGAGACTTGTGGGTAACTTCAACGTTGTCCGGCAGGGAATCCATATCCACCGCAAAACCGTGGTTCTGTGCGGTGATCATCACCTTGGTGGTGTTGAGGTCCTGCACCGGGTGGTTGCCGCCGTGGTGGCCGAATTTCATTTTTGCGGTCTTGGCGCCAACGGCCAGACCCAGCAACTGGTGCCCCAGACAGATGCCATAGGTGGGCAGGCCGGTTTCGAGAATTTCCTTGATCGCCGCAATCGCGTAGTCGCAGGGCTCGGGGTCGCCGGGGCCATTGGACAGGAAGACGCCGTCCGGATTCATTGCCAACACTTCAGACGCTGGGGTCTGTGCGGGCACTACGGTGATATCACAGCCACGATCCACCAGCATGCGCAGGATGTTGCGCTTCACGCCGAAATCATAGGCCACCACTTTGTAGGGCTGCGCCGCCGGCGCCGGCTTGTGGCCCTGGCCCAGCTCCCAGGTGCCTTCGTTGAAATCGTACTTCTCTTTGGTGGAAACCACCTTGGCGAGATCCATGCCCTTGAGGCCGGCGAACGCTTTGGCCTGGGCCAGTGCCGCGTCCTTGTCGATGTTGTCACCGACTACGATGCAGCCGCTCTGGGCGCCTTTATCGCGCAGGATCCGGGTCAGGCGGCGGGTATCGATATCCGCGATACCCACAATGTTGCGCGCCTTGAGGTAATCCTCCAGGGACTGCTCGCTGCGGAAGCTGCTGGCCAGCAGGGGCAAGTCGCGGATCACCAGACCGGCAGACCAGATCTCGGCGCACTCTTCGTCTTCAGAGTTGGTGCCGGTATTGCCGATATGCGGATACGTCAGGGTAACGATCTGACGGGCGTAGGACGGGTCTGTCAGGATCTCCTGATATCCAGTCATGGAGGTATTGAAGACTACCTCGCCAACAGTTGAGCCTTCGGCGCCAATGGCGCGACCGTAAAACTCACTGCCATCGGCGAGCACCAGCAGTGCCGGGGTGGTGCTGGGCATCAGGGATTCCGGCGTGGGAACAGCGTTGTTCAATTCAATCTCCAGTCGTCTAGAACAGCTTCCGGGCGGGGTGAGAGGGCGCGCTTTTACCGGCGCGACCAGTGCAGTTTCAGGTGTAACCTGTTACCGGATGCCTTTTATAAAAAAGCGAGATGAAACGGCTGCTTCATCTCGCTTTTTTATAAGGTTATTCGCGGTCGGCTCACTGAGGCTTTCACCTGGGCTCTCACTGTATGGCCGGGCAGCCAGTTTGGGCTATGCGGGCGGGATATTCCGCCACGTCCGGCACTTTCAAAAGCCTGGGAGCCACGGGCCCTGCGACCGGATCTGGAGGAAAACAGAACCTTCCGTCAGATCTAAATGGTGCGGGCAACTAAGGTGGGACCTTCCCAAGCCGGGCGCAGATTCTACGGGAAATCGGCACTGATCGCCAGTACAAATTTACGCCATATGGTGTATTAAGCACACTTCCCGTGCCGCACCCCAAACCGGACCATTAAGGCCCGGGAGGGAAGCACTCGTTACACGGGAACCCGCCACTGCCCCCAGGAAATGAGGGAGCGTTTATCACCAGCGGTCAATTCACCTGGCGACTCAGGCGAAACAGGCTGTTGCCCATTTTCAGTTCCGCCCGATCCAGTCTGGTTTTGTTCAGCTGCAGCGCCATATCGGCTCCACTGCCGGCAAACTCGACCATACCGCCGAGAATCGCAAACCGGTTGACGTCGCTCACGGTCAGCACCGGGAAAAATTCCAGCGCCCCCACCGCCTTTGCCATACGCTCCGCATCCATGTCGCCCATCACCACAATCTGACAACTGCGCGCGCGCAGCATCTCGCCGTCATTGACCTGCTCCAACGCCACCAGGCGTCCCTGTACCCGGTGCCGGTGCAGCCGCGCGGTCAGCGGCGCAACCAGCTCATCCTCACCCATCACACAGATACGGAAGGGGGCAGCAGAACCACTGAATACCTCGATCGGCCACTGCAGGTGGTGAGCGAAATGGACGATGTAGTCCACCATGACCTTGCGTCCCAGGTCGGTATCGGAAAGATGGCCCGACGCCTCGGCGCGCAGGGATGGTGACAGCGAGACACACAGAGCCAGCAACAGTCGAGCTGCGGTGCGAAGGGTGTTACAGGAAGTGCGATACAGACGGCGCCGCCTGCCGTGAATCCGGGCTCTTGGGCAGGGAATAATTGTGAAAGCTGACTTCAACATCTTAGGGGGTCACCGGCGCACTTGAGAGTGTCCCGCAGCCGGCGAATCGGCTGCAGGGCTATCCCAAGGTTAGTACCGGCCCCTGCCACCCACCATGGATGAGCGGCAGCGGCGCGCCAGAATCTGGCGCGGGAACGGATCCCCCCAGTCAGTCAGTAATTGGTGACTCCACAGAGGTGATCGCCGGGCGCCATTTGAGCGCCTTTTCGATCGCCAGAATCATTGAGCCCGCTACATCCTTGCGGGTGGCACTCTCGATGCCCTCGAGTCCCGGCGAGGAATTTACTTCCAGCAGCAAGGGGCCTTTCTTGGAACGGATGATATCCACACCCGCGACCTTCAGGCCCAGCACCTTGGCCGCCTTGATCGCCAGTTTGCGCTCTTCCGGCAGCACCTTGACCACGGACGCAGTACCGCCCTGGTGGATATTGGCCCGGAATTCACCCGGCGCCGCTTCACGCTGGATGGCGGCAAATACCTTGCCGTCCACCACAAACAGGCGCAGGTCCTTGCCCTGGGCCTCGCGAATAAACTCCTGCACCAACAGGTTCACTTTCAACGATTTGAAGGCATTGATCACGGACTCTGCGGCCTTGCGGGTTTCCGCCAGCACCACCCCGCGGCCCTGTGTGCCTTCCAGCAGCTTCACGATCAGCGGCGCACCGCCCACCATTTCGATCAACTCATTGGTATCCATGGGCGAGTTGGCGAAACCGGAAATCGGGATATTCAGCCCACCCTCCTGCAGCAGCTGCAGCGAGTAGAGTTTGTCACGGGATTGACTAATGGCCGAGGCACCATTCAACGCATACACCCCCATGCTCTCAAAGTGGCGGGTCAGGGCGCAGCCGTAGAACGTCATACTCGGTCGAATACGCGGGATGATGGCGTCCAGATTATTCAGGATCCTACCGTCGCGGTAATGAACCTCTGGCTCGGCGGAATCCAGCTTCATATAGCACTGGCGAATATTCAGGAAGGTCATACGGTGACCGCGCTCGGCGCCGGCTTCCATGATTCGCTGGTTGCTATACAGGTCCGGGTTGGACGCCAGCACACCAATACGCAGGCCGGTACCGGCCATGTGGTGTTCGTCGTGGTAGTACTCCTCCAGCTGACTGGGCGGCATTTCGCCGAGACAAAAGCTCTCGGAGGGATCCACCAGCATGCGCCCCATCATGGCCTCGCGGCCGAGCAGCATGCGATACCCCATGGAATCGCGGTTGGTCAGGGTGAGCTCGATATCCCACACGCTGCCGCCGATACTGATACTGGTTTTGATCACCAGGCGCTTTTCCGAATCACCGGATGAACTGCGCACGGTACGCTTGTCCAGCACCCGCGCTTCACAGCGCACTCGCGGACGCCGCAAGTTCTGCAGTGGGTGCGCCTCAAAACTCACCCAGGGCTCACCGCCGCGATTGAATTGCTGGATGTTATACGCATGCAGACAGGAGGTCTTGGCTCCGGAATCGACCCGCGCCTTGATGGCGGGAATACCCAGCCCCGGGAATGCACACCACTCTTCACTGCCAACGATGATTTTCTTGTCCAAGCAAATGCTCCTGAAAGATTGGCCCGGTTATTTGCCGGGATTAATTGCCTGTTACGTTTACTTTAAAGCCAGAACATCGCGCATATCGTAACGACCCGCTGCGCGACCATTCAACCAGACCGCAGCGCGTACTGCGCCGCGGGCAAATGCCAGCCGACTGCTGGCCTTGTGGGTAATTTCAATGCGCTCGCCATCGGCGAGGAAGGAGACCGTGTGCTCTCCCACGACATCGCCGCCGCGCACGGTGGCAAAGCCGATGGTCTCGCGTTCGCGGGCACCGGTCTGCCCTTCGCGGCCGTACACTGCCACCTTCGACAGGTCGCGGCCAAGGGTGTCGGCAATAACCTCCCCCATGCTGAGCGCGGTACCGGAGGGGGCATCCACCTTGTGGCGGTGGTGAGCCTCGACAATCTCGATATCCACATCGTCGCCCAGTACACGCGCCGCAGTTTCCAGTAAGTTAAAGCAAAGATTCACGCCGGTAGAAAAGTTGGTGGCGAAACACAGTGGGGTCTTGTCCCCGGCACTCAACATCTGCGCTTTTTGATCCGCGTCGAACCCGGTGGTACCGATCACAATGGCCTTTCCCTGCTCGGCGCAGTAGGCGGCATTGTCGATAGTGGCCAGCGGTGCGGTGAAATCGATCAGCACATCGAAGTCCGCCTGTTCCAGGCTGTCGACGATGGCGAGGCCGTTGCGCCCCAGACCGGCAACTTCACCGGCATCCGCGCCCACCAGGCTGGAACCCGGACGCACGATGGCGGAAGACAGCTTCGCGGTGCCGTCCTCTTCAGCCTGTGCCAGGGCCTCTGCCAGCACCCGGCCCATGCGCCCCCCAAATCCAGTGATTGCTACTTTTACTGCCATATCCACCGCCATTGCTGCTCTCCTTCGGGCCGGGCTTGAAAGGCGCGGATTCTACCCCGGTTTCCATTGCGGGCAATACCTGAAGCCGGCCGGTTCACGCCCAACAACATAACAGACCACTGACCGCTGAGTACGCCTTGCGGCGCCGCATTCCTCTACTAGGCTTTAATTATTCCGTAGATTGGAGCGCCAACCATGTCCCCTGAGTCTCGCCACCCCTTCTGGTCCTCGTTTTGCGCTGCGCTGTTCGCCCTTCTACTGTTTACCGTGATATCCACCGGCAAGGCCGTGGAGTCCACCACCGGTCTGGGGGATGATTTCTGGGAAAAGTACGATGACATTGCAGACTGGGTTTCCCTGCGCCTGAAACTGACGCCAGAGCAGGAAGACAAGGCGTTACCGCTGATGGAGAAAAACTTCGAGCTACAGCTGAATATTCTCAAGGATTATGGTTTCGCCCAGGGCAAGATGCCGAAACTGACACGGGAACAGAAGGAAGAACTGGACGCGAAGATCATTGCCGTACGCGCCGCCACCAGGGTGGAGATGGTTAAAATTCTGAATGCCGAGCAACTGGAAGAGCTGAAAAAGATCCAGCAGGAATACCATGACGAGTTCCGACGCAGGCTTAACAAGAACTGACGCAAGGCAAAGAGTGAGGAAAACTTAGGGAAGGATGGATGGTAAACCGGGAGCGCTACCGCGCCCCCGGAGCAGGCAAATTTAACCGCGAATCAGCTCGAGCAGCTCTTCGGTCTTGGCCTTCATCAATGCTTCGTCCCCACGGGATTCCACATTCAGGCGCACCACCGGCTCGGTATTGGACATACGCAGGTTGAAACGCCACTCATCAAAAGCCACGCTCAATCCATCCACATGTTCGACGCTGACCGCGTCTGCCGCATACTTTTCTTCCGCCGCTTTCAGCAGCGCTTTGGGATCTTCCACCTTGGAGTTGATCTCGCCACTGCACGGGAAGGCCGCCATACGCTCACCCACCAGCTGGGACAGAGACTTGCCACTGCGGCTAACCAGCTCTGCAACCAGCAGCCACGGAATCATGCCGCTGTCGCAGTATGCAAAATCACGAAAATAGTGATGCGCACTCATCTCGCCGCCGTAAATCGCATCTTCCTTGCGCATACGCTCCTTGATAAACGCATGACCGGTTTTACTCTGCACCGGCACACCACCGGCATTTTTCACGATATCTTCTGTATTCCAGGTCAGGCGCGGGTCGTGTACCACTTTGGCTCCGGCGTGCTTAACCAGGAAGGCCTCGGCGAGCAGGCCCACCACGTAGTAACCCTCGATAAATTCACCGCTCTCATCAAAGAAAAAGCAGCGGTCAAAATCCCCATCCCAGGCGATACCGAAGTCCGCGCCGCTCTCGCGCACTGCTGCGGCAGTGGACTCGCGGTTTTCCGGCAAAATCGGGTTGGGAATACCATTGGGGAAATTGCCATCCGGCTCGTGGTGTACACGTACAAATTCAAACGGCAGGCTCGGGGCCAGGGCATCCACCACCGCACCGGCACCACCGTTACCGGCATTGACCACCAGCTTCAGCGGCTTCAGCTCCGCGGTGTCCACATAGCCCAGCAGGTGTTTTACGAAATCGTCACGATGGGCAAAGGTGTGCAGGTCACCGCGCTTTTCCACTGCGGAAAATTTGTTTTCTTCTGCCATGCGTTTGATATCCAGCAGACCGGTATCACCGCTGATCGGGCGCGAACCGGAACGCACAAACTTCATGCCGTTGTAGTCCATCGGGTTGTGGCTCGCGGTTACGCAGATACCGCCATCAAAGTCCCCGTGAAAAGTGGAGAAGTAAATTTCCTCGGTGCCGCACTCACCAATATGGTAAACGTCAGCACCCGCGTCGCGCAGGCCATTGGCCAGGGCATCGGTCAGTTCGCCACTGGTCAGGCGGATATCGTGCCCCACGACAACGCGGCGGGCATCGAGAAACTGGGCAAAGGCACGGCCCACTCGGTAGGCGACGTCGGTGTTCAGTTCATCGGGCACTCGGCCGCGCAAATCGTAGGCTTTAAAACAGGTTAATTCAGACATTCAGCCCTTCTCCCCAGGTAAATAGACATTCTTATAAACGTAATTCGTCGCTTCGATAAAACCGTCGACCGATCCACAGTCGAAACGGCGCCCCCTGAAGCGATAGGCCAGCACACAACCGCGCTTGGCCTGGGTCAGTAACGCATCGGTGATCTGCACCTCACCGTTTTTGCCCGGCGGCGTTTCGCGGATCAGATCGAAGATATCCGGTGTAAGCACATAGCGACCGATAATTGCCATGTTGCTCGGCGCATCCTCCGCCTTGGGCTTCTCCACCATATCGGTCACCTGATACAGGCCCGACTTGATTTCATTGCCGGCGATGACACCGAACTTGTGGATCTGATCCTCCGGCACCTCTTCTACCGCAACAATGCTGCAGCGAAACTGTTTATAGAGTTGCACCATCTGCCCCAGCACACCGAGTTCGTCATTCAGACACAGGTCGTCGGCCAGTACCACCGCAAAGGCCTCGTCCCCGATAAGACGCTGGCCCTGCAGGATCGCATCCCCCAATCCGCGCATTTCCCCCTGGCGGGTATAGGAGAAGCTGGCAGTGTCGATAACCTTGCGCACGCTGTCCAGCGCACGCTCCTTGCCGGTTCCGGCAATCTGGTGCTCGAGCTCGAAGTTGGTGTCAAAGTGATCTTCGATGGCGCGCTTACCGCGCCCGGTGACAAAACCGATCTCGGTAAGGCCCGCTTCAATGGCCTCCTCCACCCCGTACTGCACCAGTGGCTTGTTCACCAGCGGCAACATTTCCTTGGGCATCGCCTTGGTGGCGGGCAGGAACCGGGTTCCATACCCAGCGACCGGGAACAGGCACTTTTTCAGCATGACATCCCTCTCTGGACTTCGCGATCGGCGCCATCCCGCGCCGATTTTCGGCAACTTATCACAAAAGTATGGCAAGAATCAGTCCAAGCGCGCGATCACTTGTTACCGCGCGCCAACCCAGTAGTGGCGCGCCCCGCAAACGGTCAAGGGCTAATTGGGACAGTTCTGGTCACAAAAAGGGTTATGACTGACTGGACAAGCTATCCTTAGCCCTTAGAATGCCGGCTCGTGTAAAGATTGCCCAGAATCGGGGACCCAATGAGTAATTTTGTTCAAAAAAGCAGCTACACCCGCGAAGAACTCCTGGCCTGCGGCCGTGGTGAAATGTTTGGCCCGGGCAATGCGCAGCTGCCTGCTCCCAACATGCTGATGCTGGACCGCATCACCCACATCTCCAAAGACGGCGGCGAGTTCGGCAAAGGGGAGCTGATCGCCGAGCTGGATATCACGCCCGACCTGTGGTTCTTTGACTGCCACTTCCCCGGCGATCCGGTCATGCCCGGCTGTCTCGGCCTCGACGCCATGTGGCAGCTGCTGGGCTATTTCCTGGCCTGGAAAGGCAACCCCGGTCGCGGACGCGCCCTCGGTTGTGGCGAGGTCAAGTTCACTGGCCAGATCCTACCGACCAACAAGAAGGTCACTTACCATATCGAGATGAGCCGCTTGGTAGAGCGCAAACTGGTTATGGGTATCGGCAACGGATCCGTTTCCGTGGACGGCCGCGAAATCTATACCGCCAAAGACCTGCGTGTAGGCCTGTTCACCCGCACCGACAACTTTTGATCTTTCTGTCTGTCATAAATACTCTGGCAGACAGATAGAAACACTGTCATATAAAAAAATAACAATTCACTCTACAAGTTTTACTGGAGATCACTATGCGCCGTGTAGCCATTACCGGAATGGGCATAACTTCCTGCATCGGCAATAACACACAGGAAGTGCTGGCCTCCCTGAAAGAGGGCCGCAGCGGCATTCGCTACATGGAGGAGTACGCCGAACTGGGTCTGCGCAGCCAGATCGCCGGCGTGGTCGATATCGACATCAAGGAGCATATCGACCGCAAGCACCTGCGTTTTATGGGCGACTCCGCCGCCTACGCCTACATTTCCATGGCTGAGGCCATCGCAATGTCCGGCCTGGAAGAATCGGATATTTCCAACCCGCGCACCGGTCTGGTGATGGGCTCCGGTGGCACCTCCACCGCGGCCATCATCGAATCCGCGAACATCCTGAAAACCAAGGGTGTGCGCCGCGTGGGCGCCTTCCGCGTGCCTCAGGTCATGGGTAGTACCGTGTCTGCATGTCTGGCCACCCCATTCAAGATCAAGGGGGTGAACTACTCCATCTCCTCCGCGTGTGCCACCTCCGCACACTGTATCGGCAACGGTGCAGAGCTGATCCAGATGGGCAAGCAGGACGTGGTATTTGCCGGCGGCGGTGAAGAACTGGCGTGGAGCCTGACCCACCTGTTTGATGCCATGGGCGCACTGTCCTCCAAGTACAACGACACCCCGACCAAGGCTTCCCGCCCCTACGATGCCAACCGCGACGGCTTCGTCATCGCCGGTGGCGGCGGCTGCGTGGTTCTGGAAGAAATGGAGCACGCCAAGGCCCGCGGTGCGAATATCCTCGCAGAGCTGGTGGGCTACGGTGCCACTTCCGATGGCTACGACATGGTCGCACCCAGCGGTGAAGGCGCAGCGCGCTGCATGCAGCAGGCACTGGCCGGAATGGACGGCAAAGGCCTCGACGGCGGCGTCGACTACATCAACACTCACGGCACCTCCACCCCGGTGGGCGATGTCGCAGAGCTGCGTGCGATGAAAGAAGTGTTCGGAGACAAGGTGCCGGCATTTGCCTCTACCAAGTCCCTCACCGGTCACTCCCTGGGTGCTGCGGGCGTACAGGAAGCCATCTACACCCTGCTGATGATGCAGAACGACTTTATCGCCGCTTCCGCCAATGTGGAGACTGTGGACGAAGCTGCACAGGGTCTCGACCTGGTGACCGAGCTACGCAACACCGAGGTACGCCGTGCGCTGTCCAACAGCTTCGGCTTCGGCGGTACCAATGCCAGCCTGGTGTTCGACAAGGTCTGATTCCTGCCGCACATAAAAAAGGGCGAGCCGCACTGCGA
>NZ_LZDE01000316.1 GCF_002009015.1 Microbulbifer mangrovi
CACGCCAACAACGCCAACCAGGCGCTGGACCGGATCATCCACTTCTTCCCCGCCGATCGACACCAGCAACTTTGGATGGACCTGTCGCTCAACCTGCAGGCCATGGTCGCCCAGCAGCTGGTCCCGACCCCAGATGGCGACGGTCGCCGCGCCTGTCTCGAAATCATGATCAACACCCCGCTCATGTCCGACCTTATCCGCAAGGGCGAGGTGCACAAAATGAAAGAGCTGATGAAGCGTTCCGTTGAACAGGGTATGCAGACTTTCGACCAGGCCCTGTACGAACTCTACGACCGCGGCGAGATCACCTATGAAGACGCCCTCGCCCACGCCGACTCCGCCAACGACCTGCGTCTGATGATCAAACTCAAGTCCGAGTCCGACGCCGAGTACCTCAACAGCGCCGCCGACGAACTGAGTCTCGCCGGCGATAGCGACACCGGCGGCGGTCCGCAGATCTACTGATTCCAAAACCGATCAGTTACTCGATGCAAACGGGGCAGGCACGGAAACGGCCTGCCCTTTTTAATCCCCGGAAAAACTGCCATGCGCCCACAAATGTCATCGAAAAAAGTCGCGTTGATCACTGGCGGCAGTCGCGGTATTGGTGCGGCCACAGCAAAGTTGCTCGCCGCCCGCGGTTACGATGTCTGCATCAGTTACCGCACGCGGAAATCCGCCGCCGACGCGGTACTGGAAGCCATCCATTCCTGTGATGTAAAAGCCATCGCAGTTCAGGCAGACATTTCCCGGGAAAAAGACGTCGAAGCGCTGTTCCAGGCTGTGGACCACCATCTTGGCCCACTGACGGCACTGGTAAACAATGCCGGAATGCTTATGCCCCAGACTCGCGTTAGCGAGATGACCGCAGAGCGGATAAACACCATACTGCAGACCAATGTGACAGGCACCCTGCTGTGCTGCCGCGAGGCAATAAAGCGTATGTCGACAAATTGTGGCGGTCGTGGTGGCGCAATCGTCAATGTCTCCTCCGGCGCCGCGCGCAGTGGCTCCCCACACGAATATATCGACTACGCAGCAAGCAAAGGTGCGGTCGATACGCTCACCATCGGTCTAAGCAAGGAAGTCGTCCGCGAAGGCATCCGGGTCAACGCCGTGCGCCCTGGGTTTATCGAAACCGAAATGCACAACGACGGCGGAGAACCGAATCGCCTGCAGCGACTGCAACCATCGATCCCCCTTGCACGCGGCGGGCAACCGGAAGAAGTAGCACGGGCAATCGCCTGGCTACTCAGTGACGAGGCGTCCTTTACCACCGGCGCCTTTATAGATGCGACCGGCGGGCTTTAAACGGCAGATTCAGCTATGAAAAATACAGTCACTTTTCTCACTATCCTGGCGATCCTTACCCTACTGTCCGCATGCGGGAACCAGGAACCCGAGCGTATTTTCATTAACGGCACTGTTATCACACTGGATCCGGAACAACCTATCGCCAAAGCGCTCGCCATTCAGAATGGCGCTATTTTAAAGGTGGGTGATAGCGAACCTGTCAGCGCACTGGCGGGGCCAAACACGGAGATCATCGACCTTCAGGGCAAGACCATACTGCCAGGATTTATCGCCGCCCATGAACACCCAGCCATTAGCGCTGTGTTCCGCAATTTTTTTGATATGAGTGGCTTTACGTATCCCTCTGCCGCGGAGGCCTGGAAATCCCTGGAAGCAGAAATTGCCAACACGCCACGCGGTGAATGGATTTATGCAAAGGGGCTGGATCCGGTTTTACTCAGTGGCCTGGCGACGCCCACGCGCACACAGTTGGATCAACTGGCACCACACAACCCGGTATTTATCCTCGCCCAGAGCATGCACACCGCGTGGGTGAATTCCGCGGCGCTCGCGGCCATGGGTATCGATGAAAATTCGCCGGCACCTGGGGAAGGTTCTTATTACGGGCGCGATGACAACGGACGACTAAATGGCATGCTGGTGGAGAAGACCGCGCTGGAGCCTTTTCTCGCCCCGCACAAAAACCCTCTGAAAGTGACCGCAGCTTACGAGGCAGAACTCGACGATCTGCGTCGCGCCGGTTACACCACGGTTGCCTCCTTGGGTTTTAACGTGCCGACCTGGCTGGCACAGTGGGCCGCCAGTGATCATTTCTCCCCGCGTATCCGCCAGTTTTTTTACTACCGTGGAGAAAACCTCGACAAGCTGGATGGTGCGCCGGAAAGCGATAGCGATAGTTTCCGCGTGCTCGGCGCAAAGTTCTGGTACGACGGCTCCCCCTACAGCGGCAGTATGGTTGTAGAGCAGGCCTATGCGGATGGCGATCTCAGCACACAATTGGGAATCGCCCACGGCAGCCACGGCGAACCCGTGATCGGCAGGGTGGAATTTCAAGAACAGGTGCGTACTTTCAGTGAGCGCGGCTGGCAGACCGCCACACATGTGCAGGGAGACAGGGCCGCGCAGGATTATCTGCGCTTGTTACAGGCCAATCTGGAGAACCTTCCCACAGATCAACGGGACAGGTTCATAACCCAGCGGCACCGCCTGGAGCACGGCCTGCTGCTGGAAAAATCCGTTTTGCCGCAGCTTGCCAAACTTGGCATCACCCCCAGCTTTCATATCAACCACCTGTACTATTACGGGGATGCACTCAAGGACCAGCTGCTGGGCGAAGAGCGCGCACAGCGCCTGCTGCCAGTCGCAGCAGCATTTGCCGAAGACATGCACCCTACCCTGCACGCGGACAGCCCCATGTTTCCCGCAGATCCCTTCAGCCTGATGCAGACAGCGATTACCCGTCGCAGCCGCACTGGCACTGTGCTCGGGCCGGATCAGGCAATCACACCGCTGCAGGCACTGCGGGCGCTGACCATCAATGGCGCATGGCAGCTGGGGATGGAAAGCAAGTTAGGCAGCATCGAGGTAGGAAAATACGCGGATCTGGTGATTGTGGATAAAAATCCGCTGACCACACCAGCGGGACAGTGGCAGGAAATCCGCGTGCTGCAGACGTTGATTGCGGGACGCGACTGAGTTTCAGAATCGACTCAGGCGATTTCGGTCAGCAGGTCCCGGATACTGCCGAGCAAGCGACGGGAAACCGGCGGCGCCAGGTCGATATCCTTCAGGGTCACTTCATGGCCGCTGGCGGTTTTACGCAGGCCGCTAATGTAATCCACCGCGACGATGGCACTGCGGTGCACCCGCACAAAACGCTCACCAAACTCCGCTTCCAGTTCTTTCAGCGATTCATCCAATAGCGTCTCGCCACCACTGTGATGGGCGATCACGTATTTGTCTTCGGCGATAAAGCAGCGGATATCCGACACATCCAGCAACTGTACCCCGCGGCGGCTCACCGCCTTGATCTGGCGGCGGCCACGGGTGGGTGTTTGGACATTGAGCTTTTTGAGCTGTGGACGGCTCAGTCTTCGCGCCTGGGCAATCGCCTGTGCCAGTTGCTCCACATTGACGGGCTTGAGCAGGTAACCCGATGGAGCGACCGCAAAGGCAGGGAGCGCAAACTCATCGTGGGCGGTGCAGAAAATGATCGCGGGTGGGTTGGGGCGGTTGGTGATCTGGGTGGCGAGTTGGAGCCCGCTTTCCCCGGGCATTTCGATATCCAGTAACAACAGGTCCGGGTCGAGTGAATCCAGCTGTTGTAATGCGCTTTCCCCATCGGCAGCTTCTCCCAGCAGTTGGCAACCATCAATAGTCTGCAACTGTCGGGCCAGTCTGGCCCGCGCCAGCGGTTCGTCGTCGACGATCAACACGCCGAGATTACTCGCGGGAGTGGTTGCGGAATCGCTCACGAGGCGTCCTCCGCCACAGCCGCCGACTGATGTGCTGGCTTCAGCAATTGTCCGGTTTCCAGCGGCAAACGCAGTTCCACCCGGTAGTGACCGTCGCGGACCTCCGCACTGAAACGGAAGCGATTGCCGTAAAACGCACCGAGACGCTGACGGATATTATCTACCGCCATACCGTTGCCGCGATGGACATTATTGCTGCCCTGTTCGCGAGCATTTTCCGTCCCGGAATCTGCAATGGGATTTTCAATCGACAATAGCAGTTCGTGCGCCCTGCTGCCAATGACATTTTGTTGAATAGCAATGCGCACCACACCGCCCTGTCGCAGTCGCGCAACACCGTGCAGCACCGCATTTTCCAGCAGCGGCTGCAGCAGCATGGAAGGCAGTTTGATTCCTCCGGGCAGGTTTTCAACCAGCCACTCCTGGCGGAGCCGATCGCCGAGCCGCAGGGACTCGATTTCCAGATACCGCTTCGCCAGCGCAATCTCCTGCTCAAGGGGTACCAGTTTTGAGTCTGCCAGTGAGGCACGAAACAGTGCCGAGAGATCTTCCACCAATTTTTCCGCACGCTCGGCATCCACCGCAATCAGGCTGGCGAGACTGTTCATGCTGTTGAACAGGAAGTGCGGGCGAATGCGCGATTGCAGTGCCTCGATACGCGCGCCCAGTTCCGCCTGCTGCTGATTGTGCAATTGCTGCTGCACATAGGCGTAGCGCAGGAAGATCCCGGAACAGATGGCTCCCACCAGCAGGCTTGCCAGGAGCGACCAGTGATCGATAGCCGTGTCGGACATATCCGCCAGCCACCAGTGCTGGACCCCAAGTACAGTAACCAGTACCGACAGCACCACGGTATAACTGAGTGCGGCGGCCAGTTTGTGGGAGAGCCGCGCCAGGGACGGGCGCAGGCGGCAAAGGATGGCGGCAGCCGGCAGGATCACCCACAGGACCGTGAGCGAAACCAGCCCCAGGCGCTGCCAGTTGAATGGATAAAGGCCATCGCTGGCGAGCACCAGCACCAGGGACAACAGCTCGCCGATCAGAACCAGAGCGGCCACGCCGGTCACATTACACAGATCGGGCAGGAAAGGTGCCGGCTCGGCGGACTCCGGGCACGCAGAATCTTTGCCATCGGGGGCAATTTCGCGAACTTGCTGCGCTATAATGCCCGCCGCTTGCGCGGGCCGCGAAGATGTCATACCACGTTATCTTTATGATTGGATCGGCTTACTGGCATCAAAAGATACCGCCTGCGCCCGGTCACTTCCACTATCCGGATCGGCAAACAGTTACCTTTTATTCCGCAGTCAGACCAGAGGCAGCATGAGCAACGACAACTCCTCAGCCAACAACGCACAGAACCCCGCCGCCAAGCTCTGGGGTGGGCGCTTCAGCGAAGCCACCGATGCTTTCGTAGAGCGCTTTACCGCCTCGGTGATGTTCGACCAGCGTATGGCGCTGGAAGATATCCAGGGCTCCCTGGCCCACGCACAGATGCTATCGGAAGTCGGCGTGCTGACCGAAGACGAGTTCAAGCAGATCGAAGGTGGCCTGAAGGATATCGCCGAGGAGATCAAGGCCGGCGAATTCCCCTGGTCGGTGGCGCTCGAAGACGTGCACATGAATATCGAAGCGCGCCTGACCGACCGCATCGGCGCCACTGGCAAGAAACTGCACACCGGCCGCTCGCGCAACGATCAGGTGGCGACCGATATCCGCCTGTGGCTGCGCAACCGTATCGACCTGATCGCAGGCGAACTGACCCGCCTGCAGACCGGACTGGTGGATCTGGCCGAAAAGGAAGCGGACACCATCATGCCCGGTTTTACCCACCTGCAGTCCGCGCAGCCGGTGACCTTTGGCCACCACTTGCTGGCCTGGAACGAGATGCTGACCCGCGACTTCGAGCGTCTGATGGACTGCCGCAAGCGCGTCAACCGCTCGCCGCTGGGCGCCGCGGCCCTGGCCGGCACCAGCTACCCGATCAACCGTGTGCGCACCGCTGAGCTGCTGGGCTTTGATGCACCCACCGAAAACTCCCTGGATTCCGTGAGCGACCGCGACTTCGCCATCGAATTCTGCGCCTTCTCCGCACTGCTGCTCACCCACCTGAGCCGCGCCAGTGAAGAACTGGTGCTGTGGACCTCCAGCCAGTTCGACTTTATCGACCTGCCCGACCGTTTCTGCACCGGCTCCTCCATCATGCCGCAGAAGAAGAACCCGGACGTGCCGGAGCTGGTACGCGGCAAGACCGGCCGCGTCAACGGCCACCTGATCGCCTTGCTCACCCTGATGAAGAGCCAGCCACTGGCCTACAACAAGGACAACCAGGAAGACAAAGAGCCCCTGTTCGACGCCGCCGACACCGTGCTGGACTGCCTGCGCGCCTTCGCCGATATGGCGCCGGCGCTGAAGCCGAAGAAAGAAAACATGCTCGCCGCCGCCGGCAAGGGTTTCTCCACCGCCACCGACCTGGCGGACTACCTGGTGCGCAAGGGCGTGGCTTTCCGCGATGCCCACGAGATTGTCGGCCAGTCCGTGGCCTTTGCCATTGAAAAGGACTGCGACCTCGCCGACCTCAGCCTCGCCGAGCTGCAGAAGTTCTCCGATGTGATCGGCGACGATGTGTTCGACGTGCTGACCCTCGAAGGCTCCGTTGCCGCCCGCGACCATATCGGTGGCACCGCACCCAATCAGGTGCGTGCCGCCTGCGAGCGCGCGCGCAAGCTGATTGCTTCTCGATAATTGATTTGCACATTTTAGGAGCCTGCCTTGCGGGCGAACGGTTCAGCAATCTGAATGGTTCGCCTGCAAGGCAGGCTCTTACAAAGACATTCCACTGCCACAATTCGCCATAATTCATCCCGCCCGACGCCACTTTCCGACATCCGTGACCCGCTAGACTCCTCCCGAAAACAAGGAGAGTCTCCATGCGCAAATACCTGCTGCTGGGCATCGTCGCGTTCACTATCGCCATCTACCTGACCAATGCCTCCTGGCTCGCGGAAAAGCGTGCGCGCGAACCAACGCTTATCTCTCACCGCGGGGTGTACCAGAATTTTGACCGGACAAATCTCGGTCGCGATGACTGCACAGCAATCCGTGTATTCGAACCCGAGCACGAGTATCTGGAAAACACCATTGCTTCCATGCAAGCCGCCTTCGATGCCGGAGCAGATATCGTCGAAATCGATGTGCACCCCACCACCGACGGCGAATTCGCCGTGTTCCACGACTGGACCCTGGATTGCCGCACCGAGGGCAAAGGCATCACTCGCGACCACCCCATGCAGTATCTGAAAACCCTGGATATCGGCTATGGCTATACCCCGGACGGCGGTAAGAGCTACCCCTTCCGCGGTAAAGGCATGGGACTCATGCCTACCCTGGAAGAGGTTTATCGCCAATTTCCGGATAAAAGATTTCTGGTGAATATCAAAAGCAACCGACCTCAGGAAGCCGTGCTTCTGGATCAATATCTGAAGAAACGACACCTGCCGCCCCGAGGGCCGCTGATGGTTTACGGTGGAGAAAAGGTGATGGAAAAAATTCGAGAGTTAAGGCCCGATGCCTGGGGATTTAGCCGTGAAAGCGTCAGGCAATGCACCTATCGGTACCTGATGCTGGGCTGGACCGGTTATGTCCCCGCTGCCTGCCGCAAAGGCGCAGTGGTCGCACCCAATACCTGGCAGTGGGCGCTGTGGGGCTGGCCGAACCGGTTTATGCAACGGATGGAGGATGCGGGTGGACTGGTGATGGAACTGGACTTTGCCGGCCGCGGACGCGGTATGCATGGAATCTACAAAACCGAGGAACTGGAGTTTCTCCCCGCAGACTATACCGGCGCACTGTGGGTGGAGAAGATTGAAGTGATTGGACCTTACGCGAAAACGAAATTTACCTCAGGGGAGTAGAAAGGATTCACAGGAATTACCGCCATGGTGCCGATACCGGCACCATGGCCTGCGGTGTCACCGTCAAGTTTCCTCAGAACCCCCGTCCCGCTCCTGAATTTCCGTCACCACTTTCTGTACCAGCTTCACCCGCCCGGACTGCACCAGCGCATCGCGCAGCACATACTCGATCTGCGCATTCAGGCTGCGCAGATCGTCATCCGCCCAGCGCTGCATGGCGGCCAGTACCTGCTCGTTGATTCGCAGCGGGAACGCTTTCTTTTTCGACATAACTACTCAGGAGGATTAGTAAAGGCTACCGCTATTGATGACCGGCTGCGCCTGCTGTTCGCCGCAGATTACGACCATCAAATTGTTTACCATATTTGCCTTGCGCTCTTCATCCAGCTCAAGATCGTGTGACTCCGCCAGGGTGGAAATGGCATCGGTCACCATCTCTACCGCACCGCGCACAATCAGTTTGCGCGCCGCCAGTACCGCGCCGGCCTGCTGCTTGCGCAACATTGCCTGGGCAATTTCCGGCGCATAGGCGAGATGGCTGATGCGCGCTTCGATCACCTGGATACCCGCGCGCCCGAGGCGCTCCTGAACCTGATCACGAATTTTTTCCGCAATACTCAGCGGATCCCCGCGCAGGGACAACGCCTCATCATTGTGGTTATCGTAGGGATACTCATTCGCCACATTGCGCAGTGCCGCCTCGCTCTGGATGGTAACGAAGCTCTCGTAATCGTCCACCTCGAAGAAGGCCTCTGCGGAATCCACTACCTTCCACACCACCACCGTGGCGATCTCGATCGGGTTGCCATTGGCATCGTTGACCTTGAGCCTGCCGCTTTCGAAATTGCGCACTCGCAGCGAAATCGGTGTGCGCTTGAATACCAATGGATTGGTCCAGCGCAGGCCAGTGGTGTGCTCGGTACCCACGTACTTGCCGAACAGCTGCAGGATTTTCCCCTGATTCGGCGCCACCATAAACAGGCCGTGCCAGCAGAAACCAACCACCAGCGTCGCTAACCCCCAAAGGGCGGCAGCCGCAAACTGCTGTGCCGCCAGGCTCCAAACCGCCATACCAATGGTCAGCACCTGCAGCGCCAGCAGCACTGCCAGCATGCCATATCCACTCACCGTAAAGGCGCGTTTTTCCTTGATCATCCAGGACTCCTTGTATTCAGGCCACGATTTAGATATCAATTTGATATCAATCTAGCATCATAAAATACAGGTGCCAAGGTTTTTCGGGCGCAGGCGAGCCTGCAGATGGAGCGGCGTCCATCCGCCACGCGGAATTCGAAAAGGGGTAAGAGCGCTCCGGGACGCGGCTTGCCGCGATCCCGGCGGCAGGATTACAGGCCGAGGGACACCGCGGTGCCCTGCTGCTCGGTCAGCACCCGATCCAGCAGGGTCGGCAGGTCTTCACCGGTGGTAGTGCATTTCCAGCCGGGATTCTGGAAACCCAGGTGGTAGCCCCCGGAGCGCGCCGCGACCCACAGTTCCTGCACCGCACCCTGACGCGACAAAATCACCTGGGTGCCGTTGTCCTCCAGAGTGATTGTCAGTACCGCATCCGCGCGCTCGTAATCCATATCCACTTCGCATTCATCGAGGGCGTCTTCGATCGCGATCAGGGTTTCTTCGATGGCGGCGTTGTAGGCGGTTTGAGTGGCGGCCTGGGTCATATTCCGGTTACTTTTGTTACTGTGTTGCTGAAGGGAGAGGATCGCTATACTAGCAGGCTTTTCCAGTCTTCTCGTACCGCGCTTTGCGGCAGGAAAACCGATGCGTAAACCGATTACCCTCCTGGCACTGTCACTCACCCTTACCGGTGCACTGACCGCATGCGGCCAGAAAGGCCCTCTCTACCTGCCCCAGGATACGGCGGCACCGACCTCTGCCGGCGCCCGCCAGCCGCAATCGGGAAGCAGCGGGAAACAACAACCGAACTCAGCACAGACGGCTGAGCAAGACTCTAAAAGCAATACCGAGCAACACACGGAAGCAGAAGCAGTAGCCAAATGAGTGAATTTCACTACCAGCAGGGAAGCCTGTGGGCCGAGGGCGTCAGCCTGGAACAGATCGCCGAGCAGTTCGGCACCCCCACTTACGTATACAGCCGCGCGCATTTCGAGCGTCAGTATCGCGCCTACGCCGATGCCCTGGGCGATCACCCCGGGCTGATCTGTTATGCGATCAAAGCCAACAGCAACCTGGGTGTGCTGTCGGTACTGGCGCAGCTGGGCGCGGGCTTCGATATCGTCTCCGCCGGTGAGCTGGAGCGGGTCATCCTGGCCGGCGGCGATCCCGCCAGAGTGGTGTTTTCCGGCGTAGGCAAAACTGCGGCGGAGATGCGCCGCGCGCTGGAAGTAGGTGTGCACTGCTTCAATGTGGAATCCGAATCCGAGCTGGAGCGGCTCGAAGCGGTAGCTGCCGAAATGGGAACGGTGGCCCCGGTATCCCTGCGGGTTAACCCCGACGTGGATGCCAAGACCCATCCGTATATTTCCACCGGCCTCAAAGAAAACAAATTCGGCATCGCGATCGAGCGCGCACCGGAGGTATATCGCAAGATCGCCGGTTCCAGCAGCCTCGAGGCAGTGGGTGTGGACTGCCATATCGGCTCCCAGCTCACCGAGATCAATCCGTTCCTCGACGCGCTCGACCGCCTGTTGCTGCTGATCGACCAGCTCGCGGAAGGCGGTGTTGAACTCAAACACCTGGACCTGGGTGGCGGCCTCGGCGTGCGCTACCGCGGAGAAGAACCGCCGGAAGTGAGCGACTACCTGGGGGCGGTGAAAGAAAAGCTCGCCGGACGCAATCTGGCTCTGGTACTGGAACCCGGCCGCTCCATTTCCGCCAACGGCGGCACCCTGCTGACCCGGGTCGAGTACCTGAAGCGCACCGAAGAACACAATTTCGCCATCGTCGACGCGGCGATGAACGACAACCTGCGCCCGGCCCTGTACCAGGCGTGGCAGGATATCGTGGCGGTCACCCCGTCCAGCGGTGAAACCGAGAGCTGGGACATAGTCGGCCCGGTATGCGAAACCGGCGACTTCCTCGGCAAGCACCGCCCGCTGGTGCTCGAGCAGGGCCAGTTGCTGGCGATGCTCTCCGCCGGTGCCTACGGCTTCACCATGAGCTCCAATTACAACTCGCGCAGCCGCGCTGCCGAGGTGCTGGTAGACGGCGACAAGACCTATCTGGTGCGCGCACGGGAAAGCCTCGCGGACCTGGTTCGTGGCGAGTCCACGGTACCGGCCAAGGATTGAAGAGACAGGACGAACGAGACACCCCAATGCGGCTCAAATTCACCAAAATGCACGGCCTGGGCAACGACTTTGTGATGGTCGACGGCATCACCCAGCGGGTAAAGCTGTCGCCGGAGAAGGTCCGCCAGATCGCCGACCGCCACACCGGTATCGGTTGCGATCAGCTGTTGCTGGTCGAGGCACCGCGAAATCCGGACGTGGATTTCCGTTACCGCATTTACAACGCCGACGGCAGTGAAGTGGAAAACTGTGGTAACGGCGCGCGCTGTTTCGCCCGCTTTGTGCGCGAGCGACGCCTTACCAGCAAGGAACAGATCCTGGTGGAAACCGCCGCGGGCACCCTGCGCCTGAACGTGCAGGCCGCCGACCAGGTGAGCGTCGACATGGGCGAACCGGTACTGGAGCCTGCAAAGATTCCGTTCGAGGCGGACATCCAGGCAGAAAGTTATCCACTACAAGTGGACGGCGAGACCTACAACGTGGGCGCGGTATCTATGGGCAACCCCCACGCGGTACTGCTGGTGGATGACGTGATCAAAGCGCCAGTGGAATCTCTGGGCGCCGCCATCGAGTGCCATCCGCGCTTTCCCGCGCGAGTCAATGTGGGCTTTCTGCAGATTGAAGACCGCACCCGCGCACGCCTGCGGGTGTTCGAACGCGGTGTGGGCGAGACCCGCGCCTGCGGTACCGGCGCCTGCGCCGCCATGGTTTCCGCACGCCTGCGCGGCCTGGTGGACGAGGAGCTGAAGATCACCCTGCCCGGGGGCACCCTGACAATCCACTGGCCGGGGCCCGGAGAGCCGGTTACCATGACTGGACCCGCGACTGCGGTATATCACGGACAGATAGTACTCTGAGAACTCCCCCTGGAAGCAGCCGAAGACCACGATGACCGAACACAGCGATGCCCCCCTGATCGACAGCGCCGTTGAGGCCAGCCTGGAAAAACAGGAAGCCAACGACAGTGAAAACCAGCGCAACAAAAAGCTGCTGTCGCGGCAGGTGGCCCGCTACCTGATGCAGAATCCCACCTTCTTTGCGGAAAACATGGAGCTGCTGGAGAGCATCCAGCTGCCCAAGGAATCCGGCAAGACGGTGTCACTGATGACCCATCAGACCAACCTGCTGCGGGAGCGCAATATTGAGATGCGTCAGCGGCTGGATCAGCTGCTGCAGAACGCGCGGGACAACGATCAACTGTTTCTGCACAGCCGCCGCCTGGTGCTGGCCCTGCTGGAAGCGCGCACCGTGGCGGAAGCCGGCACCGCATTGCTCACCAGCTTCAAAGAAGATTTCAATGTCGAAGTTACCGCGCTGACCCTGTTCGGCCCCCTGCCCGGCTCGGGCAAACAGCTGGGCGATGTGCGCAGCAGTTCCCGCGCGAGCGCCGAGACCGCCATCGGCTCCATCCTGCGCAACGGGCGCACTGTATGCGGCTCCCTGCGCCCCACGGAAATCGCCTACCTGTTCGGCAAGGACGCGGATCGCGTCGCCTCTGCCGCGGTGGTTCCGCTGGCGGGCCAGCTGGGTATCCTCGCGGTAGGCTCCAGCGATCCCAACCACTACCGCTCCAGCCTCGGCACCCTGTTCCTGTCTTACATCGGTGAAATCCTCGAGCGACTGCTGCCAGACCTGCTGGCACGGAGCTGAGCCCGATGCAGCTGGCGGCCGCAACAGACGCCTTTCTGCGACATCTGCAGCACAAGAACCTTTCCCCCAACACCCTGGCCGGATATCGCCGCGACCTGGAAAAACTCCAGCTGCTGGCGGATGAGGAAGGGCGCGACGACGTCCAGAACCTGGATGAAATGTGCCTGCGCAGCTGGCTCGCGCGCCTGCATCGCAGCGGTCTCTCCCCGAAAAGCCTGCAGCGCTGGTTATCCGCGGTGCGCACCCTGCTGCGCTTCTGTGTGCGCGAGGGCTGGCTGGCCGCCAATATGGCCGAGGGGTTGCGCGCGCCCAAGGCGGAGAAAAAACTGCCGAAGCTGCTCGATGTGGATGCGGCGGCGCAGTTTGTGGAGAGTCCCAACAGCGTTGCGGGCGGCAATAGCGAGGATGCAGCCAGTGACCTGCTGGCCCTGCGCGATGCGGCGATGCTCGAGCTCTTCTACAGCAGCGGTCTGCGCCTGTCAGAGCTGACCGGGCTCAACTGGCCAGATCTGGACCTGCGCGGCGGCGAAGTTCGCGTCACCGGTAAAGGCAATAAAACCCGCTTGCTGCCGGTTGGGCGGCACGCCCTGCGCGCCCTGGAGGACTGGCGCCGCGAGGCACCGTCAGCCATCGCCGACACCCGTGGCGATGCCCCGGTATTTACCAGTGCCAAGGGCAAGCGCCTCGGTAATCGCGCGGTCCAGCTGCGGTTTTCCCACTGGTCCCGGGCAGGCGGTGCCGATCAGCCCGTGCACCCGCACATGCTGCGCCACTCCTTTGCCAGCCATATGCTGGAGTCCAGTGGCGACCTGCGCGCGGTCCAGGAACTGCTCGGACACGCGGATATCAGCACCACCCAGATCTACACCCACCTGGATTTCCAACACCTGGCACGGGTTTACGACAAGGCCCATCCGCGAGCCAAAGCCAAGGATGATTAACCCCCGCCTCGGTCTCTAGGGCGAGTACCAGATTGGCGCCATCCGGATCGCGTCTCGACATCTAACACTCCTGTCAGATATGCACGCCGAAATCCGATTAGATCACCGGGACAAACCAGTGCAATCCAGCGGGTGTGGAACTTGGGAGGCATGGGCAGAAGCTTAGCAGGCCGCTGAACATAAGAATCAGCGGCCTGCCAGCCAAACCCCGCTCTGCGAACGAGAGCGGTTAGCGGATATCCATCAACACTACTCAGATTGGCCTGCTGCCGTACTTCGGCTGCGGCTTGCGTGGCGGGTCTGCGGTCACTTCCGGGTCAATCTCGTCGATTGCCCCGCCTCTGGCGAGAAAAGCCTCGACCTCGGCATTGAGTTGACTGCGGGCCCGTTCACGGGAGGTGATGGAACGCTCTTCGGCAAACTCCTCGTTGTCTTTCGAACGAGCGCTGGACTGATCGTCTTTCATAGTGATTTACCCTGTAACTTGATACCCCTGTTACAGAGGGAATACCCCTGCTGCCGCACTCCATCCCGGAATACTCCGCACGCACCAATCAGATTCCTTTCTCAGTCCCGTTCCACCTAAAGCAAAAACCGGTTCTGCAAATCAAATCCGCCGGCCAGAAGATTTCCTGCGGCGAAATATTTATAGGCAGTGTCCAAGCAGCCTGCCAGAAAAGGTTCCCGAAATTGGTAGAGTTTTTTTGTTCGTTTTTTGCCCGATTTATTGCACTTGGTTATGCAAATTTTACCGCCAGGGTTTTGAACGCCGTCACGACCGATAAATAATTTACGCGCCATTCGAACAACAGTGCTTTTTGAGCCGGATTTACGGGCACAAAAAAGCCCCGCGAGCGGGGCTTGAAAAACACTGTGTCGGATTCTTTGATCAGACCGCTTCGCTGCCGGTTTCGCCGGTGCGGATACGGATGACTTCTTCGAGCGCAGTGATGAAGATTTTGCCGTCACCGATTTTGCCGGTCTGAGCGGCTTTGGTGATGGCTTCAACGGCGCTATCGACCATGCTGTCGTCAACCGCCAGTTCCAACTTTACCTTGGGCAGAAAATCCACTACATATTCAGCGCCACGGTACAGCTCAGTGTGTCCCTTCTGGCGGCCGAAACCTTTAACCTCGGTAACGGTCATGCCCTGCACGCCGACCTCAGACAGCGCGGTGCGCACGTCGTCCAGTTTGAATGGCTTAACCACAGCCGTAATCAATTTCATTGACTTATCCCCTGATTATGTTTCTTGCGGGCACCGGCCCGAAAACCGGTGCCGGAAGATTCTTGCTGCCGCCAGCCGGGAGCAGTCCCACGCCGGCGGCTAGTTTATGAGCACTTATTTGCTCATAAATTCCGGATAAGCTTCCATTCCGCACTCGGCCAAGTCAACACCCTGCTGCTCTTCTTCCTCGGTAACACGGATACCGGTGATCAGCTTGAGGGCGAACCAGACAGCGAAGGAGGCGGAGAATACCCATCCGAAGATGGTAGCAGCGCCAATCAGCTGGCCGCTGAAGGAAGAGCCGTCGTTGGTAACCGGTACCAGCAGCAGACCCAGCAGACCAACCACACCGTGCACGGAGATGGCGCCAACGGGATCGTCGATCTTCAGCTTGTCCAGAGTGATGATGGAGAATACCACCAGGATGCCACCCAGGGCGCCGAACAGGGTAGCCTGCAGGGCAGTCGGGGTAGAAGGCTCAGCGGTGATCGCTACCAGACCAGCCAGAGCGCCGTTCAGCAGCATGGTCAGGTCGGCCTTGCCAAACAGGATGCGGCCGGTGATCAGCGCAGCAACAGCACCACCAGCAGCAGCGGCGTTGGTGTTCAGGAATACCATGGCCACGGAGTGTGCGTTGGCAGCATCACCCAGCTTCAGTACGGAACCACCGTTGAAGCCGAACCAGCCCATCCACAGGATGAAGGTACCCAGGGTAGCCAGCGGCAGGTTGGCACCGGGAATGGCGTAGATTTCGCCGTTCGGGCCGTATTTGCCTTTACGTGCACCCAGCAGCAATACGCCAGCCAGGGCAGCAGCGGCACCCGCCATGTGCACGATGCCGGAACCGGCGAAGTCGGAGAAGCCCAGGTCGCCCAGGTTGTACAGGCCGAACACATCGCCGCCGCCCCAGGTCCAGTTACCTTCCAGCGGGTAGATGAAGCCGGTCAGGGCAACAGCGAATACCAGGAAGCTCCACAGCTTCATACGCTCTGCAACCGCACCGGAAACGATGGACATTGCAGTAGCGACGAACACTACCTGGAAGAAGAAGTCGGACGCACCGGAGTAAACGGAGTCGCCTTCGAAACCGTTTTCTGCAGATGCAGTGAGAACACCTTCGAGGTCGAAGGCTTCGATGCCGTTCAGCAGCCAGCCGCCGTCATACATGATGGCGTAGCCGCTGACCAGGTACATGGTGCTCGCAATCGCGAACAGTGCCACGTTTTTGGTAAGAATCTCGGTGGTGTTTTTAGAACGCACCAGGCCCGCTTCCAGCATGGCAAAGCCCGCTGCCATCCACATGACCAGTGCACCACACACGAGGAAATAAAATGTATCAATTGCGTATTGCAACTGAAAAATTTGATTTTCCATTTTTCGCTCCGTTTAACCCAAACTTCCCGAGTTGCCCCGGCAGTTATTGTCTAATGATCAAAGAATCGTTTTAGCAATCTGTTCTGTTATTTAGATCGCTTCCGAGCCGGTCTCACCGGTACGAATGCGGATTGCCTGCTCAAGGTTCGCAACAAAGATCTTGCCGTCGCCGATCTTGCCACTTTGCGCCGCAGTACCAATTGCTTCCAGCACAGAGTCAACCTGGCTGTCTTCAATCGCGATCTGCAACATGGTCTTGGGCAAAAAGTCCACCACATACTCCGCTCCACGGTAGAGCTCGGTATGTCCTTTCTGTCGCCCGAAACCTTTTACTTCACTCACGGTAATGCCACTGACACCGGCCTCAGCCAGCGCGTCGCGCACTGCGTCGAGCTTGAATGGTTTAATTATTGCGGTTACCAGCTTCATGGGTTCCCCCTACAGTAAGAGCCCACTCACAATGAGCGGGCTCAATTTGTTGTAGCTATTACCAGCTGTAAGTCGCTCCGGCGAGTACGGTCGGCTCACACCAGTCGGTGTAGAAACATTCCTGATCGCTCACGTCGGTACCTACCAGAGAGGCGCTCAAAGCCAGGCCGCCAAACTCTTTACCCACGGATACTGAGTAATCGATATAAGAATCGGATCCGTCCAGGAAAATTTCTTCATCAAACAGGTTCAGGCCGGCGCTCAGGTCCAGGGAAATATCGTTGGCCAACGCGAAAGAGTAGCCAGCGCTCAGGTAGTAAAATTCACCCGCCTGGTACCAGTAGTCGTCGGAGTAGGCAAAGCCGAGGCTTGCATCACCGATGCTCAGGCTGCCGTAAACTTCCTGATAATCTTCGTCCTGGTCACTGCCGAGGTAGCTGTAATAAATGTAGCCAACGTCGTAACCGATTCCACTGGCGGTTTCACCGGCGTAGCCGCCGTAAAAATCCATCTCGTAATCGGTTTCGTCTGTACCGTAGGCGAAATCAACCTGGGAAGCCCAGGTGCCCAGGTAAACACCGTTGCCCATATCCAGATCAACACCGCCCTGGATGGCCGGTCCGGTATCGGTCTGGGAAATACCGCGGAAGCGATAGTCACTCACCACACCGACATTTGCGCTGAGGCTGGGACCGTCAGCGGCAGTTGCTGCGCCGCTGATGGCCATAGCCAGTACACTTCCGGATACGAGGGCAGCAATTTTGTTATTCAGTTTGGTTCCCACTGTTTGGTTCTCCTAGATCTCTGTGTGAAATGCTTGTCTTACTTTTTTTATAATTGCGGCTTCGACTTCGCCGGGGAGACGGCACTTGCCGCACACGCCCAGGCACTTCACCAGAAGACCTATCCCTGCCTTCTTTACCAGGGCGATTCGCACACAGGTACTTGCAGAGTTAGTGCCAACTTTAAAAAGACACACAAAAATCAATGAGTTAGCGCTGAAAAGCAGTGTTTCGCAGGCAAACAGAACGGGGCGGTCAATTAATATGCGCAAAAAGAGTGCGCACCAAAATGGAACCCGCACCACCAGCGGGCACCAGTTATGAGCGGCGCGCCAAAGTTGAACCAACACGGCGCACAACAATCGGCGCTTGGTGGTAAAACCCCGCTGCGGTACTATTTCGCTTCGTTTTATAGCGGTTTCTTAGTGGAGAATTGCGCGTGGCCCGTGACAAATTGCAAGATTTATTAACCGAGCTGCAACAACAGGGGGCAGTGATCAGCAACGACCTGCGCGATGCACTTGAGGTCGCGATGGGTAAACTACCACTGGTCAGTCAGCGCGAGTTCGATATCCAGACAGCGAAGCTGGCGCGTGCAGAAGAAAAGCTCGCACAACTGGAAGAGCAGATCCGCGCGCTGGAGAGCCGGCTGGGCGACTGACCAGGACCGAGCTGGGCGACCTGCCAGTCGCCAATTGCACAGAACTTCAGGGAAGACAGCTTTTCAAGGAAGAAAGTGAGCCTATCCATTACCTACGCCCGCGCACAGCTGGGCATTCAAGCTCCGCTGGTGACCGTGGAAACCCACCTCGCCAACGGGCTCCCCGCATTCAACATCGTTGGCTTGCCGGAGGCGGCGGTACGCGAGAGCCGCGACCGGGTGCGCAGCGCCATCGTCAACAGCCACTTCGAATTCCCCCAGCGGCGGATCACCGTCAACCTGGCCCCGGCAGATCTGCCCAAGGCCGGCGGGCGCTATGACCTCGCCATAGCCCTGGGTATCCTCGCCGCTTCCGGGCAGGTACCCGGTGAGACACTGGAAAACTACGAATTTATTGGCGAGCTGGCCCTGTCCGGCAGCCTGCGCCCGATTCCGGGCGCCCTGCCCGCCGCCATGGCGTGTCGCGACAGCGGCCGCACCCTGGTCACCGACACAGACTCGGCCAGGGAGGCGGCACTGATCGCCACACCGATCAAGTCCGCCACAACACTGTTACAGGTGTGCGCCCAGCTGCACGGTCGCGAGCCGCTGCCCGATGCCGTACAGGACACGGAACAGGAAATGGTTATCTGCGCCGACCTTGCCGACGTGCGCGGTCAACTGAAGGCTCGACGCGCACTGGAAGTCGCGGCTGCGGGCTCCCACAATCTGCTGTTTTACGGCCCGCCTGGCACCGGCAAGACAATGCTCGCCAGCCGCCTGCCCGGCATACTGCCGCCGCTTACCGAGAGCGAGATGATTGAAGTGGCCGCGCTTTATTCGAGCGCCGGCCTCGAGCGGGTGCGTCAGCGACCATTCCGTGCCCCACACCATTCCGCCTCCCCCACCGCCCTGGTCGGCGGCGGCAGCAATCCCCGCCCCGGCGAGATCAGCCTCGCCCATCGCGGTGTGCTGTTCCTGGATGAAATGCCGGAGTTCCCGCGCTCCGCACTGGAAATTCTGCGCGAGCCGCTGGAAAACGGCGAGGTGCGCATCTCCCGCGCCCGCGCCCAGGTCACCTTCCCCGCGGACTTCCAGCTGGTAGCGGCGATGAATCCCTGTCCCTGTGGATATCTCGGTGAGCCCCGCTGCCGCTGCACCCCGGACCAGATAGACCGCTACCGCAACAAGTTGTCTGGCCCGCTGCTGGACCGCATCGATATGCAGGTGGAAGTGGCCAGCATGAGTGCCAGCCAACTGCAGGATGCGCCGGTAGGGGAAAGCTCGGAAAGTGTGCGCAATCGGGTACGCAGCGCGCGGGAGGTTCAATTGGAGCGGCAGGGGAAAATCAACGGCGAGCTGAAAGGCAGTGAGCTGGATAAATACTGTCGGTTGGGCACAGCGGAAAGCGCCCTGCTGCGGGCGTCGGTGGAAAAACTCGGGTTGTCCGCGCGCAGTTATCACCGGGTATTGAAAGTAGCGCGCACACTCGCAGATTTATCCGGACAGGAAGATATCGCTACCGGGCAAATTGCCGAGGCGCTGGCGTATCGCAATCTGGATCGCAAAACGGTGATGCCCGCGTAAGAGCAAACCTTTTTTTAGCCTAAAGATTATCGGGGGTTTTTCAGCCGATAGAGCACATGCTCCTGCATCGAGTGCCCCTCGGGCAAAGCAGGATGCAAAAAATTTTCATCCTGTTTCATGCCCAGCTTTTCCATCACCGCACGAGAGCGAACATTTCCGGGCACGGTAAACGATACAATTTCTTCCAGATCGAGCAGTTCAAACCCGACCCTGAGACTGACCCGCGCGGCCTCCGTCGCGCAGCCTTTCCCCCAGGCGTGCGGCGCTAACCGCCATCCGATTTCCACCGTCGGTGCAAAAGGCATATCGTCGGTGACATTTTTGATACCGACAAAACCGATAAACTGCTTTTCACGCAGTGTTTCCACCGCCCAGAACCCCCAGCCATGCTTTTCGATATGCGTTATCTGGCGATCAATTCCGGCATCGCTTTCTGCGCGGCTCAACAGCGCGGGGAAAAATTCCATCACGCGCGGATCTGCATTCATTGCAGCAAACGGCTCGCGGTCACTCTCGCGCCACTGACGCAACTGCAGGCGCTGTGTTTTAGGTTCGATTAACTGTGTCACTTTTGTCGGCGCTCTTTTTCGACACGTTTATCCAGTGCAATTTGTGCAGCCGTCGAATAGTCACGACAGTCCATACGCTTTTCCCGTGTTGCAACTTCACCGTAGCTCCAGCCACTGGCGCCGGGATGCGGAGTCAGCAACAGGTCACAGGACAGATCCCGCACCTTGGCCAGGGTCAAACGAAAATCACGCAAGATATTCGGGTAGCGAGGGTTGTCCAGCAGCTGGTAACCGGGCGCCGTCAGGCTGTCCACGTAGGCCACATCCAGTTCTTTACCTTCACGCTGCTCACGCCAGGTCCACGCCATACTCCCCGGCGTGTGCCCCGGAACAAAGTGCACCTGAAACTGCAGGTCCCCTACCGCAATAGTTTCTCCATCCTGCACATAGCGATCGACGCTGACCGGCGGATACAGCAATGCATCACCGAAATGGATATCGCCGGCGCCGCCATTGGCCAGCAGGTGGGCAGACTCGGCATTTGCCACAACGCTTGCTCCGGTCGCGCGCTTGATGGCGGCAAGAGGGCCTGCATGATCGGCGTGGCCGTGGCTCAGCAAAATCCATTTCAGGTCTGTCGGCGCCACCCCCAGAGTGCGCATATTCGCCAGCAGATGATCTGCTGCCTGCGGCATGCCTCCGTCGATCAGTACCGCGCCGCTGTCCGTTTTTACGAGCAGCGCAGTTAACCCCTGCGTGCCGATCTGCCATACATGCTCAGTGATTTGTAGCGGCTTTACGGGGGTACGCCAGGATTCCGGTACTTCGTAGGCCTGAAGCTGCGGCAACGGATTTCCCTGAGCGGTGATGGGAAACGCAATCGCGCACGGCAGTAGCGATGCCAGTATCAAAGCGCCAAATTTCACCTGCATATCAGCTTTCCTTACCGAGTATTTGCGCCGCTTCCGCCACCAGGTAATGGCAGATTTCCATACCCTGTTCTGGTTCCGGGTAATCGCGTTTACAGAAGCCCAGTTTTTCATAGAGCGCCAAAGCCCGGTGGTTGTCTTTCAAAACGAACAGTGAACAGCGATCGCTCTGCAGCGCTTCGCAACCATGAGCAATGAGCTGTGTGATCAGTAAAGTGCCAATGCCGGCACCGCGAAATCCCGGCGACACAATTAATCGTCCCAAATGACAGCAGTCGAGACGGTTGTAATACTGGCCAAACGCCAATAGTTGCCCACGATTGTCCTCAACAACGAATGTTGGTAATTCTCGCCACCGGCAGTCGCGGGAAAAGCTGCGCGCGTCAAATGGATATTGAAACCAGGGACCACCCCACTGGTGACACGCTGCCTCACTATCAATCCACGATATCAGTTCCGGCAGGAATTCAGCTTTAAATGGAACCAGTTTCGCCATTTGATATACCCCCGCACGTTATCTTTTCTTGACCTGCACCAGCCAGCGATCCAGTTGATCGGCAAATGCCTTGCGCTCCTGCTGCCCCAGGGGTGGCGGCCCACCGGTATGTACGCCACTGGAGCGCAGGGTTTCCATAAAGTCGCGCATGTTCAGGCGCGCGCGGATATTCGCTTTGGAGTATTTTTCTCCACGGGGATTGAGGGCGGTGGCGCCCTTGTCGATCACTTCCGATGCCAGCGGTATGTCCGCAGTGATGATGAGATCACCCTCGCTGCAGCGCTGGACGATTTCGTTATCGGCGACATCAAAGCCGGCAGTCACCTGCATGGCGCGGATATATTTGGACGGTGGAACCCGCACGTGCTGGTTGGCCACCAGTGTCATTTCAGTTTCTGTGCGCTCGGCGGCGCGGAACAGAATTTCCTTGATTACCGTGGGGCAGGCATCGGCATCGACCCAGATTTTTGCCATTAATCAGATTCTCTTGGTTGTTCGTCGGTGGGCGCACCTGCATCGCATTTCTTGCACTCCAGCTGTAGCCCCAACATTTGTTTACGCCCCTGCTCCGAGGTGACCCACGGGCGATTCTGCCAGGGTGGATCGTGGCGCACATGCTGGTTGTGGCCACAGTCGAGCTGTGCCACCCAGTGATCTTCTTCGTCGCGATGGTAACCGGTGATGGGTTGCTTCATATGCGTTAGTGGCAATAAAAAAAGGCACCTCAGAGAGGTGCCTTTATAGACAAATATTGACGGAAGGTAAAAATCAATCTCCCGCAGAAGCCACCTGTGAGGGTTGTTCGGAGGATTCGGCCTTTTTCTGCCAGCGCGGCAGGTTGCCGTTGATAAAGACGAGCAGGAACACCGCTGCGCCCAGTGCCGTCCACACATCGAACATGGCGAGCATAAAGCCGATCACCAGGGCGCAGACCATCTCCAGCGGCTTTTTCACCAGCGGCGCGGCCACCATGATGCAGGCGAAGGCGGTGAGCGCGAGGGTGAGCATTAGGGCGATGGCCATGATCGGCTTGATCAGGCTGATCCAGGGCCAGCACAGGTAGATCAGTGGCAGGCCAAAGCCGTAGTAGGAGCCGATCCCGCTGTGCAGGTTGCGCATCTTGTCGCGCCCGCGGCGCCAGGTCTGGATCACCACCGCGTGCACCCCGGTCCACAGCACACCCTGGTAGGGAAACAGCGGCGCGAATACCGCGGAAACCGCATTGCGCAAGGCCACCGCAATTTCACTGCGCTCGAAGTTGGTATCGACGGGGTCGTCTTCCCGCGCCGACTGTGCGCTGTGGATCATTTCTGTACCGGTAACAAAATCCCCGAACAGGATCACATAGGCGACAAATGCCAGAGGCAGTACCTCCAGATACATCGAGACAGGCGGCCAGCCGATACTCAGCGGCGACACCTTGGCCAGGGTCTCCGCCACCGGCGGCAAAAACAATCCCCAGCGGATATCAAACTGGATTTCCCCGACCAGCACCCCCACCACCGCGGCGGCCACAAACCCCGGCAACAAACCGAGACAACACACGCTGTCCAGCCATTTGTAGCGGGTACGCAGGTTCTGGACCGGGGCGGAGAAGGTAAACAGCAATGCCACCAGCAGCGCGGTGATGGCACTGAAGGTATGGGTCTCGAACAGCGCCACATCCTTGATAAACACCCGGTCGAGGGCGGATATGGCAGCGCCGAAGATAATCCCCGCCTTCAGCGCCACCGGTAGTGCGCGCATCATCCGCTTCGACAGTCCCGACAGGCTGAACACCAGCGCGATGGCCGCCAGACTCAGCGACAGCGCGGTCATCACCTGGAACCGCTCCGGCCCCTCGGGATAGCCGCTGACGATAAATGTGAGCACCAGCGGGAAGGCCGGGGTCAGCATCCCCGGGGCGAAGGGTTCGCCGAATACCACAAACGATGCGCAGAGCACCGTGTTGGCCAGCAGTAACAGTGCCAGCGACTCCTCAAAGGACAGGCCAAAGTAGCCGATCATCACCGGTGCCATGATCAGGCTGGTGCCGCTGGCTACCACCAGTCCCTGTATGAACTGGGAGGGGACGAATTTGAGGTGCAGGAAGGGCACGCGGAAGGTAAACGGTCCCCAGCGCCAGCCGCCGGATTTAGACTGGCCGGGTTTCTGGTGAGAGGTATCCAGGCGGCTGCCCGGGGAGTTGGTCTGGTCCATCGCCTTTAGCTCGTTATTGTTATTACCTGTTCGAGCTTAGGTGGGGCCAGACCGGGCCACCATTATTTGCCAGGTAATCATTCCGCCTGTATTAGCGACCGGTACAGCAGTGGATGGTCATCCGGTACCGCGGCCAACTCCTGGTCGCTGACCACACGCTCTCCGTCGTCGCGATAGATGCGACCGATCAACAGGCGCGGCTGTACCAGTTGCGGGGTGGAAGATAGGGTGTCGTTGTACACGGTCAGGTTGACCAGCCCCTGCTCCGTATTCAGCGCCATTGGGTAATCGCTGGTGTGGACCAGACGCCTCCCCAGTTGACGCCAGTTTTCCGGCATAGCGCCGGCGGCCTCAAGCCGTTCCAGCATCTCCCAGCCAGCGGGATTGTCACTCTGCAGGGTTTCCATGGTTAGATACAGCGCCAGGCCACAGGACAGGGCCATACCGTTGTGCAGGTGGGGACGCAGGCCCTTGGGGTGCATGACCAGCTCGTACATGTTCGGGTCTTGCAGCAGCGCCGGGTCCACCCGCGGCAGGAAGAATGCCAACCAGGCGCGGTTGACCGAGATCACCTGCCCGAAGCTGTCCAGGGCAAACGCCGGCTCGGGCTCGGCGCGGCTCATCGCGTTCTGCATGGACTTGTTCATCCACACCGCCAGGTCCGGGGAATCGAACACCGACTGATCCGCAGAGAAACCCGCAGCCGTCAGCAGATAGGCACGATCGCGGGCGCTGAGCCCGAAACAGTCCGCCAGTGCCGCCGCCACCAGCCGCGATGGCTGTGAGCGCCCAGTCTCGAGGAAGCTGATATGCCGCGTGGACACACCGAGCTTCTCCGACAATTCCTCCTGGGACATTCCCAGGGTCTTGCGCCAGAAGTGCATCAGGCGCCCGAACGCGCTCTCGCCGCGGGATTGCTCCACCAGGCTGAGTGGTGTGTTGGTCTTCATGTTGCGGACCTGTGTTATCGGTTGTTATATGCCGTTCCCACTGGTGGGGAATCTCGTCGTCGCTTTGATCAATATAAATCCAATCGCCAGACGCAGCCAACCCGCGGCGCGACTGATAGAATCGCACCCTCGTGTCATTCACCGTCATATCCACTACAGCTGTACCCCATGACCAAACTCAACCCGCGCCAGGCGGAAGCAGTCAAATACATCGACGGCCCCTGTCTGGTACTGGCCGGTGCCGGCTCCGGCAAGACCAGTGTAATTACGCGAAAAATCGCCTATCTGATCGAAAAATGTGGTTATCAGGCGCGAAATATTGCCGCCTTGACCTTTACCAACAAGGCCGCACGGGAGATGAAGGAACGGGTTGGCAAGCTGATCACCGGCCCCGATGGCAAGAAATCCAAGGCCTCCCACGGCCTCACCGTTTCCACCTTCCACAACCTCGGTCTGAATATCCTGCGCAAGGAATACCGCGCCGCCGGCTTCAAGCCCGGCTTTTCGATTTTTGACTCGGAGGACGCCCGCGGCCTGATCAAGGAGCTGATGCTGCGCGACGGCGACCTGGACACCGACCTGCTGGACCGGGTGCAGAACCAGATTTCCAACTGGAAGAACGACATGCTGTCCCCGCGCAAGGCCCTGGAAATGGCCCAGAGCCCGGGAGAGCAGGCGATGGCGGTGGCCTACGGTCGCTACTGTGACGCCCTCAAGGCGTACAACTCTGTGGATTTTGACGACCTGATCATGATCCCGGTGCAGCTGTTCGACACGGACCCGGAGCTGTTGCAACGCTGGAGAAGAAAAATCCGCTATCTGCTGGTGGATGAGTACCAGGATACCAACAGCTCCCAGTACCTGCTGGTGAAGTTGCTCGTCGGCAGCCGCGGCGGTCTCACCGTGGTGGGCGATGACGACCAGTCGATCTACGCCTGGCGCGGCGCCCGCCCGGAAAACATGAGCCAGCTGAAGCAGGACTACCCCAACCTGCGCCTGATCAAGCTGGAGCAGAACTACCGTTCCACCAGCCGCATCCTCAAGGTGGCAAACCACCTGATCGCGCACAACCCGCACGAATTCGACAAGGCCCTGTGGTCCGACAAGGGCCTCGGCGACGAAATCCGCGTGCTCAAGGTGACCAACGAGAACGAGGAAGCCGAGCGCGTCGCCAACGAGATCTTCCTGCAGAAGGCCCGTCGCGGCTGCAAGTTTATGGACTTCGCGGTGCTCTACCGGGGCAACCACCAGGCGCGCCTGATAGAAATGAAGTTGCAGGAAAACCAGATTCCCTACCAGCTCTCCGGCGGGACCAGCTTCTTTGCCCGCGCCGAGATCAAGGACGTGATGTCCTACCTGCGCCTGCTGGTGAACCCGGACGACGACAACGCCTTTCTGCGCATCATCAACACCCCGCGCCGGCAAATCGGCACCAGTAGCCTGGAGGCCCTGGGCAATTACGCCAAGGGCCGCGAGGTCTCGATGCTCAGCGCCTGCTCGGAAATCGGCTTCAAGGAACACATCACCGAAGCCGGCTACGAACGCCTCAACCGCTTTGCCCACTGGCTCGAGGGCGTGGCCCGCAACTGTCGCGACAACAGTCCGGAATCCGCGCTGCGCGAGATGCTCGATGATATCGACTACGCCGGCTGGCTGTCGCAGAACGCCAGCAGCGAAAAGGTCGCCGAGAAGCGTATGGAGAACGTCTACTGGCTGCTGGATAGCCTGATGAAGACGATGGAGGGCACCGACGACGAGCTGGAACAGGACGTGCGCCTGGAGCAGGCCATCTCCAAATTGATCCTGCGCGACATGCTCGACCGCCAGGAAGAGGAAGAGGCCACGGACAAGGTGAGCCTGATGACCCTGCACGCCTCCAAGGGCCTGGAGTACCCGCATGTCTTCATGATCGGTATGGAAGAGAACCTGCTGCCCCACCGCAACAGCATCGAGGACGACAACATCGAGGAAGAGCGCCGCCTCACCTACGTGGGTATCACCCGCGCACAGAACACCCTGACCATGACCCTGGCGGGCAAGCGCAAGATGTTCGGCGAAAACCAGGATACCACCCCGAGCCGCTTCCTCGACGAACTGCCGCAGGAAGACTGTATCTTTGAAGGGTTTGGCCAGGCGACGCCAGAGCAGAACCAGGCCAAGGGGGAGGAGACCCTGGGATCGCTGCTCAGCATGTTTGACTAGAGGGCGCGGGCGGCGGTGCCCCCAACCATCTGTCGCGCCCAACCCGAGACATAAAAAAAGCCGCTCCATGAGCGGCTTTTTTGCACCGGTGTAAGCAGTCGCTTACTTGCTACCTTCCACCATGTGGTCAACTGCAGCCTTCACCTCATCGTCACTGCAGTCCATGCACAGACCGCGCGCCGGCATCGCGTTGAAGCCGTTGATGGCGTGGGTGTAGAGGGTATCGATACCCTTGTCGATGCGCGGGCCCCAGGCAGCGGCGTCGCCAAACTTGGGCGCACCAGCGGCACCGGTTGCGTGACACGCGGCACAGTGGCCGGTATACACGTCGCTGCCGCTGCGGGTACCACCGGAGGAAGCGCTGGCTGCCGGCGCTGCCGCGGCACACTCGTCGCCCTGCATGCAGGTCTTGCCTGCCGGTGCGATGCGCTCGGCGATCTGCTCATCTACAGACTGCGCCACAGCTACTGCCGCACCAGCCACCACGGCCAGGGCCGCCACGAAATTCAAAACAACTTTCATCCAATCCCCCTAAAGGCCTTGCGCGGCCCGTAGATTCCGGTGTGTTAGCCACATACCTCTACAATTCAGCCGCGCATTATAAGCATAGCGCCCGCCTGTGCGAAGGCCTGAACCCAATCCCGTTGCAAACGGCGACTTGTGGCCAAGGAATCTGCGGGTAAAAACCTACGCCAAACAACGGGGATCGGGGCGTCCAGGCTATGCAGGACCCCGCACCGATTCAGGTTATTTGCCTTCCACCTCGTAGGGCATCTGCTCCCTGTAGGTGTCCCAGTCGTTGACCAGGGTGTCCACCACACGGCTACCAACGCGGTAAGCGCTTTCCAGTGAAAGCTGCAAGCCAGCGTAATTCTCGCCTTCGCTGAGCAGGCTCTCTGCCGCAGTCATCCCCGGATGCGGCACGGTGAAGTTACTGGCGGTGCGCAGCACCATCAGGCGATCGTAGTCCGCCTTACCCGCGCGATCGAGATACGTCAGGGATTGCGCAGTGCCGGTATCTTCCATCGCGGAAGATACAAAGCTGCCCTGCCCTTCACTCCAGTAATCCACCCACTCGTTGGCCCATTGGTTCAGGTAGTCCCCGTGCCAGAAGGTCATGCCCGCGAGATTGTCGCCCTTGAGTACAAACGGCTTGCGCTGCGCATTGGGGAAGTCGGTAAATGCCTTGCGGTCTTCGGCAATGTGCTCATCATCGCCAAGATCGATATCTTTGGTGAGCTGGAAAGCCCATTCGGTCAGCTCGCCGTTGATACGGAATACCTCGCCCTGATTCGGCGGGCGCTTCTCCGGGTAAGGGCCCTTGCTGAACAGCGGGAAGTTACCGGTGGACCAGTCTTCCGGCAGCTCGCGGCCGTCGATCTCGTGCATCAGGTCGCCGTCCACCAGCCATTCCGCCCAGGCGGCAGAACCGATGGAGGCGTCCGCGGGATCGAAACCGGAAATACCGGCCACCAGCCAGTAGGCCTTGCTCAGGTCAAAGCGCGGGTCCAGTCCCAGCGCCATGACCGCGGAGGCGGATTTATTGGTGCCCATACCGGTTACCATACCCAACACGCCGGTTTCCGGATTCAGGAACAGATCGTGGTGAGATTGCGGAAAGGGAAAGCGCTGGCTCAGCTTCTGGCGCTCCTTCCACAGTTGGAATTCGCCGGCGGTATCGCCCTCGTCCTCACCGATTTCAAACATATTCACCACCACCACTTTTACGGGGATCGGTGATGGGGTTTGTACGCCCTGCTTTTCTGTCGGTGCTTCAATATTTTTTTCACAGCCGGTGACTAACAGTAAGGACGCCAGCAAGGGCAGCAGCAGGGAAGAAAACATCCCCTTGGAGAAAGCGTTATTCAACATCATTTTTTCTCTTGGTTTTCATCAAAGTTTTAGTTCGCAGCCATCGCAGGCGTGGAGTATTCGCACAGCGCATACTTTTTACAGATGAAACTGTGGCTGCGCGGCACCACGTCACTGAGTGCGGCGGGACCGCGACGCTGGAAACGTTTTTTGAAGCGTTCGAGACGACGTTCGTAGTCCCGCAGCAGTTCCTGCTTGGTATTCTCGTCAACAAAACTGTGCTGCAGTGAATTGCGGGCCAGTGCGGTCAACTCCTCCCACGACAGGTTGAACTCCTTCACGGCGACAAAGTATTCGTCGGTCATATTGGAATCCCACATGCCGCGGTCATCGGTAGAGAGCGCCACCGGTATGCCCATGCGCAGGTATTCCGGAAACGGGTGCTGGCTGTAATCATCCACGTAGTCCAGCAGCAGATTGCTGATCAGGTTGATCTCCACCAGATAATCGCCGTTGCGCATCAGCAGCAGGGTATCCGGGTCGCTGATCAGGTTGACGCCGTGGCCGATACGCGTTGCTCCCAGCAACAGGGTGTCGCGCACATGATGGTTAGGCTCGTCCACCTCACCGGCATGGATCGACAGGGGAACGCCGGGAATATCCCGACGCAGTTTGCGCAGGGTGGGCAGGAAACGCAGCGGATGGCCCTTGTCATTATCCTCGCGGCCAACCATGTTGATGCCTACAAACAGGTCGCGGTTCTGGTCCACATAGCGGTAGATCCATTCCAGGTCTTGCTCCGCATTGCCGATAAAACGCAGCAGGTAATACTGCATGCGCGCGGTGACGCCAGTGGCCAGGGCATCTGGCTCTGCCAGTCGCTGGCGGAAAATATCCGCCACCTCATCCGGGGTAAAGGCGCTGCCATCGGGGCGACTATAGAAGCGGGTGCCCTCCATGGTCTCCAGGTAGGTGAGCCCCTCACGCGCAAACGCCTGCATGTTCTTGACCAGCATTTCGGCGTTGATATAGGGGTTGTGGCCGAGGTCGTTGAGACGCTGCCAGTGGGTCTGGAAGAATTCCTCGCGTCCCTCATGTTCTTTGTCCAGCCGCAGGCTATTCATCCACGCGGCTTTCTCTCTCGTATCCAGTGCGTTAATTTTTTTGTATTCGCCTTTTTCACACTCGGACAGCGCCTCGAAACTGGAGGCCTGCAGGTTTCGAAAATACATCAGATAGGGCGCCATGCCGAACATGTCACTGCCGTAACCGGCACAGTTGTTGATGCGCACCCGGGTGTAATACTCGTAACCACCATTGAGTTTTTCATTGGTGGCCAGCTCGAACCACCACTCGCTGAAATTGGAACCGGTGAGATGATTGTGCAGATCGCCCCCTTTGGGCAGGGCATAGAGGAAGCGATAGAGTTCGCGGTCGTCGGCGGAGGACTTGAAATCCTCGAACCAGGGTTCGACTGCATTGACTGCGGGGCTAATGGTTGCTGCCATCAGACTCGCAAAGATTGCCAAAATACGATAAATGGCAGACTTGGATCGCTTGGTCATATTCAAACTCAGACTCCAGCCTCAAAAAAGCAATAAACCCGGTGAACGATTCTTGTAGCAAGAATCTACCGGGTTAATGTGATGTTTCAATGGTCGTCCGCACAGGCCACTGTGTTCTTCCTGTACGGGACCATTTCTGCACGATTAGAAGTTCTTGCGGAACTCCACTCCGAGCACGCGCGGATCATTGACGAAGCCGGTCAGGTTATTGAAATCAATCTGGCCCTTGATGTTTTCCTCGTTGGTGATGTTGCGGCCAAACAGCGCCACTTCGTAGTCACCGGAGAAACTGGTATATCCAGCGCGCAGACCACCTTCAAACTGATTGTCGATGGTGTACTCCTCCGCGGTGTAGAGCGCCAGATGGGTTTCCCCCTGATAGGCCCAGTCGGTATAGAAGAACATCTCGCCATCATTACCCACCGGTACACCGTAGCGCAGGGTGAAGTTGAACACACTCTCCGGCGCAGACTGGAAGGGGTTGCCGTCAATCATTGCCAGGCCATCAGCAGTGAGCGGATTGGTGACGGTACACTGTCCGGAACCACAGGGTGCGGTCGTCAGGTCGGCATCCTGAATTTCGGTATCGGCAAAACCGACACCGGCAGTCAGCAGCAGGTTCTCGGTGGCTACCCACTCCAGATCTACCTCGAAGCCCTTGCCCACACCTTTATCCGCGTTCAGCAGACGGTTGAAGTTGCCACCCCCACCGACAGCGGTCAGCTGGATATCGTCGATCTGGTAATAGAACACCGCGGTGTTGAGGCGCAGGGTATCTTCCAGCAGGTCGGCCTTGTAACCCACCTCAAAGGAAGTAATGGTTTCCGAATCGGCCACCGACGGGCTGCCTTCAAAGGCCACATCGCGGGCCTGAATGGACTGGGCGCGGAAGCCTTCCGACAGACGCACATACAGGCTGGACTGATCGTTGAGTGCGTAGTTGATGCTGGTTTCCCAGCTCAACTGGTTATCATCAATTTTTATCGGATCGTAATCCTGGATACCGGCAGCACCGATAACCACGGCAAAGCCATCCACGTTCTGCTCACCCACTACCAGGGATTTTTCGTCGTAGGTGTAGCGCAGACCAACGGTACCGGTCAGAACGTCGGTGAAGTCATAGGAGGTCTGACCGAACAGCGCCCAGGAGGTGTTGCCATGACTGACGGTGGTAGCACCGAAGAAGCCATCGATACTGGTCACATCCAGATCGGCATCGTAATAGAAACCACCCAACTGCCATTGCAACGGATCATTGGTGTTGCTGGCGAGACGCACTTCCTGGGTGAGCTGGGATACATCCGCTTTGTCTTCGGTTACCGCGTCAAACGGGATAAAGCCGGGGCCATCGCCTGCCACGCCGCCGTCGATATCCCCTTTACTGGAACCGTCGGCACCTTCGTAGGCAGAGATACTGGTCAGCAGCATGTCACCCAGATCCCATTCCAGCTTCAGGGAGGAGCCGGCGCTTTCATATTTTTGCGGGTTATTGTCGCCGCTGTCGTAGTACACCACATCGCGGTCGAAGCTTTCGTTCAGCTCACCCTTCTCACCCTGCTCGTAGATATTCGCACGGAAAACACTGGCAGTACCGTCGAGATCGCGCTGGTGCACATTCAGCAGCGCGGAGAAGTCTTCCGTCGGCGTCCACAGCAGCTGCCCGCGGGCGGCCACTTCGGTAAAGCCACCCATGACATCGCCTTCCCCGGTATAGCTGTTGTCGATCCAGTCGCCGCGGGACTGACGCAGGACGGATAGGCGGCCGGCAAGCTTGTCATCAATCAGTGCGCCGCCGAAGGCGCCCTCGATATTGGCGGTGCCCAGTTCACCGGCTGCCACTTTCACGTAGCCTTCGTTTTCCATGGTGGGCTTGCGGCTATCGAACTTGATCACACCCGCGGTAGTGTTGCGGCCGAACAGAGTACCCTGCGGACCGCGCACCACTTCCACCTGTTCCACGTCGAAGATCGGGAAGCTTTTCAGCACCACGTTTTCCTGTACCACGTCATCGAAGATGATCGAAACCGGCTGCGACGCGGCGAGATCGAAGTCGGAGTTGCCCAGGCCGCGAATATAAAACCGCGGTGCCGCGCGGCCGTTGGAGGATTCCGCGTACAGGTTTGGTACCCGCGCGGCCAGCGCGAGAATGTCATCACCGGCGGTGAAAATGCTCTCAAAGCTCTCACCTGACAGCGCCTCTACGGAAATCGGTACATCCTGCAGCCCTTCCGCGCGTCTCTGGGCGGTGACTGTAACCTCCTCCAGAATCGCCGTTTTACGTTTTCCCTCGCCAGTCTCCTGGGCAGCGGCCACGGTCGGCAGGGTCGCGGCGATAGCGGCAGCGAGAAGAGTGGGTGTGATTACCTTGCTCATTGATCAGTATCCTTTGCGCAAACCGAGTGCCGCGACAGGCAGCCGGTGGTCTTCGGTTCTCGTTGTACTTGTTCTGTGTGGTGTATCCCGATAACCAGAAGAGCAACGAGCGTGCCAAAAAATTAACCGAATAGTCAGATTGGCTGGATATGTCATCCGCCAGCGGACACGGGCGCTTTCGGTGCGGTAACCACACCCGGTTGCACAACCAAAGCCAGAGTGCATGCACCGCAATCTTTCACAGGCCTCTCTGGCACATGAATTACGCACCGTTTTAAGCCGTTTGCGCGTACCGGACCCCGCTAGTTAAGTGCGGCGCGGGACGCCATTGCGCCCACTCCCACGCTACAGCCACGCCAACCCCGGGCTTTACAAGCCGCTCGAAGCATTTCGACGTCACCCCATTCAATTTCTGACAACTTGGTCAGCTTTTGGCACATTTTGTGCGATACAGAGTTCGGCGCGCTCCTCGAGGCGCCAGCCAGCACCGGCCGGGATGTCTCAATGGCCAGCAATCCAACCCACATAATCAGCAAGGTGACAGAATCATGTACCGCTCCATTCTCAACGCCGCATCCCGGGCGCGTTCCCCGCTCAGTTTGGCGATTGCCCTCGCCATCGTCCCCTCAGTGCTGCACGCAAACCAGCTGGAAGAGGTCACCGTGGTGGCGGAAAAACGCAGTGAAAGCCTGCAGGACCTTTCCCAGGCGGTAACGGCAATGTCCAGTGATGACCTGGAGACCAAGGGTATCGAGTCTTTTGTGGATCTGAGCGGTGTGGCACCGGGGGTCACTGTGGCCAGGAACGAAGGCTACAAGACGGTGATCTCCATCCGCGGGGTGGGTAATGAGGCCAACCAGAATGCCATTGCCAATCCGTCGGTTTCCTATCATATGGACGGCATTTATATCGCCTCCCCCTTCGCGCTGCAGACAGACTTTATCGACGTGGAGCGCATCGAAGTGCTGCGCGGTCCGCAGGGCACCCTGTTCGGCCAGAACTCCACCGGCGGCGCCATCAACGTCATTAGCAGCGCCCCCTCCACCGACGCATTTTCCGGCAAAGTGGATACCACGCTTGGCAGCTACAACCTGCAGAAAGTACGCGGTTCGGTGAACGTGCCGCTGTCGGATACCGTCGCCATGCGCACCTCGGTCACCAGCGCCACCCGCGACGGTTTTTCCAAGAATGTCCTCAACGGGCAGGAACTGGACGATATGGAGAACTTGAGCCTGCGCACCGACTGGTTGTTCGATCTCTCCGCCAACACCAGCCTGCGTGTATTCGGCCAGGCGTTCGACGAAGATGCCAACGGCGCTGCCATCAAGGGCATCGACGATCCGACGCCGGACGAACGCAAACTCGCCCAGGATACCCGCTCCAAATACACCCTCGAATCTCGCATCGTCGGCGCCATCCTGGAAACGGACCTGGGCGCTGTCACCCTGAAAACCCTGGGCAGCTGGCAGAAAGATGACATCCTGGTGGTACGCGACAACGATCGGCATTCTTACGAGTTGAACCCGGAGTACACCATCAGCGCCTTCTACCCCGAAACCTCGGAGGTTGAAACGCGCACTCTTGAGGTCAATATGATTTCCAATCAGCCGCTGTTCGATAAGGTGGACTGGATCGTGGGTGCCTTCTATCTGGATACCGAACTGGAAAACCACATTCGCGAGGAGCTGGATGCCAACGGCAACGGCGTGCTGGACGGCTACCCCACCACCTTCCCGGACGTGTTTGCCGGCGATGTCGGCTTTATCTCCGACGCCTTCCCCACGCGGGAATCCCTCTCGCTGTACGGCCAGACCACCTTCTACGCGAATGACACCACGCGCCTGATTACCGGCCTGCGCTACACCGAGGATGAGGTCTACAGCGAGGTCTCCAACTTCTTCGTACCGGAGCCGGATATCATCGAAGCGGAGACCGACGTGGTCACCGGCCGCCTGGCCCTGGAACATGACCTGGGTGAGACCACCATGGTGTACGGGTCCTACACCCGCGGCTTCAAACCCGGCGGCAGCAACCTCACCTACGGCAACAGCGAGGACGGCTCCCCGGCACTGGTGGACCCCACCTTCGAAGACGAGACCATCGATGCGTTCGAGCTGGGGATAAAAGCGGAACTGCTGGACGGCCTGCTGCGCACCAACCTGGCTTCCTTCTACTACCAGTACGACAACCTGCAGTTCCAGGCCACTGACCCGGACATTTTCCAGGGTGGCGTGGCCAACATTCCAGAGTCCGAGATCTACGGAACCGAGCTGGAAGTGACTGCGTTGCTGGGCAGCGCCTGGCTTCTGGACCTGAAGCTGGCGGCGATCGAATCCGAGATCACCTCCGACTTCGACGCCCTGGACAATGTGGCCGTCAGCGGCACCTTCTTTGGCGACGAGCTGCTGCGCTACAACAGCCGCGAGAATGTGAACGGCAACGAACTGGCCAAGACCCCCAGCATGACCGCCGACCTCAGCCTGCAGTACACCAGCACTTTCGAGTCCGGCACCGCCTTCACCGGCACCCTGCAGTACACCTACCGCGGCAGTTTCAGCCAGCGCATCTTCGAGAACCCGGCTGTGGATAAAGTGCCCGCCTACAACGTGGTGAACGCCGTGGCCGCCTTCGACCTGCCCAACAGTTGGGGCTTTGACCTGATGGCCATGAACCTGTTCGACGAAGACGGCGTCAACTCCCGTATGAGCGACGTGTTCGGCGTCAATGCCACCGGTGTCGAGCTGATCCCACCCCGCCAGCTCATGGCCCGCGCACGCTACCAGTTCTAACCCCTTCCCTCACAGGACCGGCCCGCCCCCTCTGGCGAGGGAGCGGGACACCGGCACAAAGTCAAAATCCCCGCTTTGCCCTATCCCGGGGCTTCTGTATAATCCGCGTCCGCGCCAGGTTAATGTAACCCCTTGATTCGGCGCACATTCCGCCCGTAGCTCAGCTGGATAGA